>JBFHMM010000077.1:0-15883 GCA_041594355.1 Paracoccaceae bacterium
AAAAACACCGGGCAGTCAACGAACAGAGCCTGAACGGCGAAACTCAAAGGGGGCCCTCGTGCCCCCATTCTTTTGTCCACCCTGCGCCCCTTCAGCTTTTCGCAAATACTCCGGGGGGGATTTGGACGCAGGCCAAAAAAGGGGGCTGGCCCCCTCTGCCCCGCTGGCCTCACACCGGCAAGTGGATGGCAAACCGCGCCCGGATCGCCGCGTCCGTGGCCGCATCGAACCGCGCCGTGGCGCGCTGCGACAGGATCGCCTCCTTGCGCGCGCGCCTGATCGACCAGGTCGGGCTTGCCACGCGCCTCCCATTCCTTGGGCGAGGTCCGGTCGGCAAGCGTCGGCTAGACATAGTCGCGCTGGATTCGCGCCAGGGTCTGATCGCGGCCCAGGCAATGCGCCGGCCGCCAAGGCAGGTCGCCCGCCACGCCGCCTCGCCGCCTGCGATCAGGTGCAGCACCTCGATCGCATCGACGAGAAACCCGGGTTCGGTGAACGCGGTGCCGACGTGTTTCGTGGTGCGGCTGCAACAGGCGTAGATGGTGTTCAGGTGCAGTGCAGGATTGTCCAAAACGTCACGAGCGATAATCAGCCGTTGTACAAAATGGATGTTTTCCAGCTGATCGGCAATCCGAGCCGGACCGTACAGATCCCGAAACGTGCTCGCGCGATAGCTGCGAACCGAGGGTCGGGTAGCTTTGTTTAAGGCGAAAGTCCGGTTTGATCTGCATGCAGGGGGGCGTCACGCTGCCGCAGGTTGCCCCCGCGCCGCGCGTCCGCGCCCGGCCCCGATGGTGCGGCGGACCAATCCGATCTTGCTCAGCTCGCCTCGCATTTTGTCTCCCTTTTCCCGCAGGTTGCGGCAATCAGCCGGGCAAGTCTGTCCTGTTTGCGACCTTCTCCCGAGGCACCGGAACCGACGTTGCAAAAACCCTCTCGGACGCTTTGGCAGGCCGGCCTGACACCGGCGGATTTTGGCCGGTCACGCCCACGTGACTTGAAACGGAACCGAGCAGGTCACAGCTCTGTTGCACGGCGGTAAAACGGCCTTGAGCTGGGTGGAAGCCCCCTCTGTCCCGCGCTCGAAAACCGTCTGCGAACCCTTGAAAAACCGGAGATTTCCCATGCGCGTTCTTCTTTCTGCTCTCACCGCAGCGACCTTGATGACAACGCCCGTATTGGCTGCGGACTGGACCGGATTTTATCTTGGTGCCGGTGTCGGATCGGTCGATGTCGATGGCCCCGGTGCGCTGGACGGTGACGACGTGACCTACGGCGTGCACGCCGGGTACAACTATGACTTCGGCGATTTCGTGCTGGGTGGCGAAGTCGAATTTGATCGTGCCGACATCACGCTGGGCGCCGGCGCGGCACAGGTCGATAACGTCAGCCGTCTGAAATTCAAGGCGGGGTACGACTTTGGCGCGGCGCTGGGCTATGTCGTTCTGGGCGGTGCTCGGGTGAACACCTCACTCGGCAACGACACCGGATCGGTCTACGGTCTCGGGGTTGCGGCTCCGATCAACGACCAGTTCATCGTCAGCGGCGAAGTGCTGCGCCACGACTTCAACAACTTCAATAACACCGGACAGGATGCCGACGCCACGTCGGTGAACATCCGGGCATCTTTCCGGTTCTGATCGTCACCCCGTCACTTTTCCAAGGCGCCGCCGGTGTGCGGCGCCGTTTCGTCGTCAGCTGACCGAGGCGGCAAAGGCGCAGAGCGTTTCCAGTGCAGAGGCAAACGCGCCGTCCTCGATGGTCATCGCGACCCGGACATGGCCGGCGGCAGCCTGACCAAAGCTTTCGCCCGGCATAACGGCGATCCGGTGCTTCTCCAGCAGCGCGAGGGCAAAGTCCTCGCCGCTCATCCGCGTGCCGCGCACGTCCAGCATCAGATACATCGCGCCGTCCGGAGGCACGTGGCCGACGGCATTCTGACTCGCCAGAATGTTCAGCGCCAGCGCCCTGCGACGTCGAAACGGCGCGGCGATTTCCGCCTCCATCGGCGCACCTTGGTTCAGGGCAAACAGTGAGGCATCCTGGATATAGCCGGGCACGCCATAGGTCGTGTGGGTCGACAGGTTGACCAGATGTCGGATCGCGTCCTCGGGGCCCACGATCCAGCCGCAACGCGACCCGGTCATGGCGTGCGATTTCGACATCGAGCCGATCACCAGCGTCTGCTCGGCCATGCCGGGCAGGGCCCTTGGCGACAGATGCTTGCCGCGCCAGATCTGGCTGTCATAGACCTCGTCCGAGATCAGCCAAAGATCCTGATCCCGGCACACTCCCGCTATCCCTTCCAGCGTGTCCCGGTCATAGATCACCCCGGTGGGGTTGTTGGGGCTGTTGATCAGCAGCGATTTCGCCGCCCCCGCCTTTTCTGCGATGTCTTCGGCACGGGGCTGAAACCCGATGCCGGCATGGGCAGCCACCGCCAGGGCGCGCGCGCCGACACCGCGAATGGTGCCGGGGTAGGTCGCGTAGTAGGGGTCGATGAACAGCGCCGTATCGCCCTCGTCGCAGGCGGCATGGTGGGCCGCGAAGAGGGCCGCCTGTCCACCCGGCGTGACCAGCACGTTTGCCCGCGTCGTCGGTACCCCGGTGCGCGCCTGTACCCGCGCGGCCACCGCATCGCGCAGATCCGCGGTGCCCGGCACCATGGCATAGCCGGTATGGCCGCCGAGCGCGCTGGCGTGCATCGCCTGCAGGATAGGCGCGGCGGTTCGGATGTCATGTTCTCCGATCGTCAGTTCAGTGACCGGCACGCCCTCGGCGATCATCTCGCGGGCCTTGTAAAACACATCCCAACCGTCGGAACCGCCGCCGTTTAGTCGGGTGATGCGTTGGGATAGCTGCATGTCCGGACCCCGCCATTGCCTATGGGTCGGAGAGGGACAGAGCGTGCCACGATTGTCAATCAGCCGCGCGGCGGCAGGCTGGTCTGAACCTTCTTGGTCAGCCCGGCCCTGATCGTGTCATAGGCAACCTCCAGCCGGTAACGCATTTCGTCCTCGGGTGTGGACCAGGGCAGCAGGATCCAGCTGCGGTGGAAATAGGGGGCCTTGGTGCCGATCCCGGTGTCGATCAGCATCTGCGCGGTCTCGATGGCGGGTGTCTTGACGGACACGCCGGGGGTTTGGCTGCCGACGCAGGCAAACATCTTGCCGCCCACTTTCCAGGCGTCGTGGCCGCCACCCCAGGGGTCCGAGGCTCTGGCACCGGGCAAGGTCCGGCAAATGGAATTGACCAGCTCGCGGTTCATGCCGGGCAGAGTGCCGCGCCCCTGTCTTTCTTTCAAGTCTTGGCCTGCGGCGCGGCACGTGGTATCGTGGCCGCCATGAAACGGATTTGCATCATTTGCTGCATTATTTCCTGCTGATCCAACCAGCGGGCCGGTTTCTGTCGTTTTCATCTTCATGACAAGTTGCTAAGCCCGCGCCACGCGCACGGCCTTTAACGGCTTATGAAGGACTTTGTCATGACGGCACCCAAGACGGCGATCAAACTACACAACACGGCAACCCGGTCGAAAGAGGTGTTCGCCCCGATCGACCCGCAGAACGTGCGGATGTATGTCTGTGGCCCGACAGTCTACGACCGGGCGCATCTGGGCAATGCCCGCCCTGTTGTGGTCTTCGATGTGCTCTACCGGCTGCTGCGCGAGGTCTACGGGCCGGACCATGTGACCTATGCGCGCAATTTCACCGACGTGGACGACAGGATCAATGCTCGGGCGGCGGAGAGCGGGCGCGAGATTGGCGAGATCACGGCGCAGACCACGCAGTGGTTCCTGGATGACATGGGGGCGCTGGGCGCGCTGGAACCCGACGCGATGCCGCGCGCGACCGAGTATATTCCGCAGATGGTGGCGATGATCGAGGACCTGATCGCCAAGGGGCACGCCTATGCCGCCGAGGGGCATGTTCTTTTTGCGGTCGAGAGCTACACGGATTATGGTGCCCTGTCGGGGCGCTCGGTGGATGACATGATCGCCGGCGCCCGGGTCGAGGTCGCGCCCTACAAGCGCAACCCGATGGATTTCGTGCTGTGGAAGCCCTCGTCCGACGATCTGCCGGGGTGGGACAGTCCTTGGGGTCGGGGTCGTCCGGGCTGGCACATCGAATGCTCGGCGATGAGTTATGAGCTGCTGGGCGCAAGTTTTGACATCCACGGCGGCGGCAACGACCTGATGTTCCCCCACCACGAGAACGAGATCGCGCAAAGCCGCTGCGCGCATCCGACGGGCAGCTTTGCGAAAGTGTGGATGCACAACGAAATGCTGCAGGTCGAGGGCAAGAAGATGTCCAAGTCCTTGGGCAATTTCTTTTCCGTGCACGACCTGCTGGAGCAGGGTGTGCCGGGCGAGGTGATCCGGTTCGTGTTCCTGTCGACCCATTACCGCAAGCCGATGGACTGGACCGCCGAGAAGGCGCGCGAGGCGGAAGCCACCCTGCGCAAGTGGCGGGCGCAGGTCGCGGGCATCGAGCCCGCGCCCCGCGCTGCTGCCGCGGTCCTGGAGGCGCTGTCGGATGACTTGAATACCGCAGGAGCCATTGCCGAGATGCACAGGCTGTCCGGGGCCGGCGACGCGGCAGGGTTGCGCGCCGCCGGTGCCTTGCTGGGGCTGCTGCAAGCGGACATGGGCGCGTGGGCCGATACGGATGTGGATCTGAGTGTCTATGCCGATCGTTTGGCGGAAGTCCGGGCGGCGGCGATGGAGAGCAAGGATTTCTCGGAAGTGGACCGTCTGAAGGCTGCCTATATCGCGGCTGGGGTCGAGGTCAGGATGAACAAGGCCGGGGTGGAGCTGGTGCCCGGCGCCGGATTCGACGCCGGAAAGCTGGAGGCACTGAAATGAGCGGGCATCGTCGGAGGGAGGCTGCCTGCCCCCCGCGCGGACAAGCCGCGCCCCCGAGAGTATTTGCGAAGAGATGAACAGGGGGACTGTCATGGCTGAGCGGCTTTATATCTATGACACCACCCTGCGGGACGGGCAGCAGACTCAGGGGGTGCAGTTTTCCACCCCTGAGAAGGTGCGGATCGCCAAGGGGCTGGACGCATTGGGGGTCGATTACATCGAAGGCGGCTGGCCCGGCGCCAACCCGACCGACAGCGCGTTCTTTGACGAGGCGCCGGAGACTGCGGCGCGTCTGACCGCTTTTGGCATGACCAAACGCGCGGGGCGGTCGGCGGAGAACGACGAAGTGCTGGCGGCGGTGATGAACGCGGGCACGCAGGCGGTGTGCCTGGTCGGCAAGAGCCACGATTATCATGTCGAGGCGGCGCTGGGGATCACGCTGGAGGAAAACCTGGAGAACATCCGGGCTTCAATCGCGCATATCGTGGCGCAGGGGCGAGAGGCGCTGTATGATGCCGAGCATTTCTTTGACGGCTACCGGGACAATCCGGACTACGCGCTGGCGGCCTGTCATGCGGCCTATGAGGCGGGCGCGCGCTGGGTGGTGTTGTGCGACACCAATGGCGGTGCCCTGCCCGGCGACATCGGGCGGATTGTCGGCGAGGTGATTGCCTCGGGCATTCCCGGTGATCATTTGGGCATCCATACCCACAACGACACCGAGCAGGCAGTGGCGGGGACGTTGGCCGCTGTCGATGCCGGCGCGCGTCAGGTGCAGGGCACGCTGAACGGTCTTGGCGAACGCTGTGGCAACGCCAACCTGACCTCGCTGATCCCGACCCTGCTGCTCAAGGAACCCTATGCCAGCCGGTACGAGACCGGAGTGAGCGCCAAGGCGCTGGCCGGATTGACCCGCACCAGCCGGATGCTGGACGACATTTTGAACCGGGTTCCGGTGAAACAGGCGCCTTATGTCGGGGCCAGCGCCTTTGCCCACAAGGCCGGGCTGCACGCAAGCGCGATCCTCAAGGATCCGTCGACCTATGAGCATATTGCGCCGGAAAACGTGGGCAACCAGCGCATCATCCCGATGTCGAACCAGGCCGGGCAGTCGAACCTGCGCCGGAGGCTGGCCGAGGCGGGTCTGCAGGTCGAAAAGGGCGATCCGGCGCTGGGCCGGATCCTGGAGCGGATCAAAGCACGCGAGGACGAGGGCTATTCCTACGACACGGCGCAGGCGAGTTTCGAGCTGCTCGCGCGCGAGGAGTTGGGACAGTTGCCGCAGTTCTTCGAGGTCAAACGCTACAAGGTCACCGTCGAGCGGCGCAAGAACAAGCGCAACCAGATGGTCAGCCTGTCGGAGGCGGTGGTCGTGGTTACGGTGGATGGCGAAAAAAAACTGTCGGTCAGCGAAAGCTTTGACGAGGAGGGCCATGACCGGGGGCCGGTGAACGCGCTGAGCAAGGCGCTGTCCAAGGATCTGGGGCGGTATTCGTCGATACTGGACGACATGCACCTGGTCGACTTTAAGGTGCGGATCACCCAGGGCGGCACCGAGGCGGTGACCCGCGTCATCATCGACAGCGCCGACGCCCAGGGGCTGCGGTGGTCGACAGTGGGCGTGTCGGCCAACATCGTCGATGCCTCGTTCGAGGCGCTGCTGGATGCGATCCGCTGGAAGCTGGTGCGCGATTGCTGGAGCAACGGGTGATCGGATCTGTCCTGAAGGTCGCCGCGCTGTCTGGTGGCGCGGTGATCGCGCTGGCGCTGGGGCTGGTGTTGAGCGATCCGCCGAGGCCGAAGGTCGGCGCCAGGGGAATGAATTTTTCGCACAGCATGGGCCGTTCGCCGCACACGCCCCAGCCAGTCACAGTTCCGATGCGCGATGGTCACGGCCTGCAGGTGCGTGACTATCCCGGCACAGGGCCGCTGGTGATCAAGATGGATTGGGCGGGGTGGAACGGGTTGAAGTTTCACGGGCCGACACCGGCGCCGGGGGCGCATGTTCTGGTGCTTGATCTGCGGGGCCACGGGGCGCAGCCGGGGCGGCGCGGGGATGTCGAGTACATCGGCCAGTTCGGGGACGACCTGGCCGATCTGATCGCGCTACGGATCCGGGACCTGAACCATCTACCGGTCATCGGCTTTGAGATGCCCGACGTGGTCTTTGAGGGGCTGCTGGGCGATCTGGCGGCGACACGCTATTCCGACCGCTTTTACGTGTCAAATGCGCTGCGGTCGGACCACCTGCGCGATGTCGCGGCGCAGGCGCCGTTCCTGCTGTTGACGGGGGCCGGGGACTTGGCGTTTGTCGCGGATGGTTATGCGCCGCTGATGTCGCAGGCGACGGACAACGGCCAGTTCATCGCGGCGCCGACGCAGTCACATTTGTCGTTTGTCGATGCGGATGCGACGCGGGCAGCGATAACCGGGTTTTTCGATGAGCTTTGATGATGATCTGATGGCCTGCGCCGGGCTGGTGCAACGGGGCGATCCGGACCGTTTCATGGCGGTGATGGCGGCACCGGTGGCGGCGCGGCGGGTGCTGTTCCCGCTCTATGCGATGAACTTGGAAGTGGCCCGCGCGCCTTGGGTGACGCAGGAACCGATGATTGCCGAAATGCGTCTGCAATGGTGGCGCGATGCGCTGGCCGAGATTGCGAGTGGCGGCGCGGTTCGGCGGCACGAGGTGGTGACGCTCTTGGCGCAGGTCTTGTCGCCGCAGGCGGCCGAACGGCTGGACGGGTTGATAGAGGCTCGGCGCTGGGACATCTACCGCGATCCCTTCGAGGACCAGTCCGCCTTCGAACGTCATATCGACCGGACGTCCGGAACGCTGATGTGGGCCGCAGCCGAGGCGCTGGGCGCGGTTCAGGAAGACGTGGTGCGAAACTATGCCTATGCGGCGGGGGTTGCGGCCTGGCTGCAGGCGATTCCCGCCCTTGAGAACCTGGGGCGGCTTCCCCTGGTGGACGGAACGCCCGAGGCCGTGCGGGCGCTGGCGAACGGGGCGCTCGGCCGCCTAAAGCAGGCTCGGCGACAAAGAGGCGCGGTGTCGCGCGACGCGGTGCCTGCGCTGCTGGCGGGGTGGCAGGCGGGCGCGATCCTGCGGCAGGCCGCCGCCGATCCGGGTCGGGTCGCGGCGGGCGCGCTGGGCACCAGCGAGGCACGCAAGCGGGTCGCGTTGATGTGGCAGGCCGCGACGGGGCGCTGGTAGAATCAGGCGGTGCCGCGCCGGGGCTGCATGGTTAGCCAGATCAGCGCGCCGCCGGCCAACATCAGGAACGGGGCCATCGCCATGTTGACGGCTGTCCAGCCCTCTTGCGGCGAACCGCCCGAACAGTTCATCAACCCGCCCGAAGCGAGCGAGGCCATGGTCACGCCTCCGAATACAAGCAGGTCGTTCAGCCCCTGCATCCGGCCGCGTTCATGCGGTTCGTGCGATCCGGCCAGCATGGTGGTGGCGCCGATGAACCCAAAGTTCCAGCCCAGCCCCAGCAGCACCAGCGCGACAAAGAAATTTTCGAGCGTGACGCCGCTGAGCGCGACCGCGCCAGCACCCGCCAGAATCATCAGCCCGGCGGCCATGATCCGTTCGACCCCGAACCGGGCGATCAGATGGCCGGTGAAAAACGAAGGCACATACATCGCCAGCACATGGCTGGTGACCACATCGGCTGCGTTGCCCTCGGTAAAACCGCAGCCGACAACCGCTAGCGGGGTCGAGGTCATCACCAGGTTCATCAGCGCGTAAGAAACCATGGCGCAGATCACCGCCACGGCGATGCGCGGGGTGGTGATCAGCTCCCACCGGGTGCGCCCACGCGGCGCATCATGGGCCGGCGGCGTTGGTTTCGGGATGTCGATAAAGAAGAACAGCAGCGACCCGATGACGTTGACAGCGATCACCGCGAAATAGGTGCCCATGAAAGGCACGACAAAAGCCTGGCTGGTGGCCTTGACCAGCTGCGGACCGATCACCGCAGACAGCAGCCCGCCCGCCATCACGTAGGAAATTGCCTTGGGCCGGAAGGCATCCGACGCGGTATCGGCGGCGGCAAAACGGTAGAACCCGTGTGCGCTCATGTAGATGCCGGTCAGCAGGCTGCCCGCCAGGAACACCGGAAAGGATCCCAAGTAGAGGCCGTAAGCCCCCACGATGCCCCCTAGCGCGCCGCCGGCTGCGCCGACAAAGAACCCGGCGCGGCGGCCAAACTTTTGCATGATCGCCGAGATTGGCGTCGCCGACAGCATCGAACCAAGCACGATCAGCGAAATCGGCAGGGTGGCGAGGCAGGCATTTGTCGCAAGCGACTGTCCGGCCAGCCCGCCAATGGTAAAAATCATCGGCATCTGCGCGCCGAGGATCGCCTGTGCGGCAACCAGAACGGCCACGTTGCGCTTGGCCTTGCTGTCATCAATCGTAGTCATTTGAGATGCCTATCCTTGAATGTAAACCGGGACAAGGCGGTTGCGTGCAAATCCGCTTTGCGTAATGTCCCGGGCATGGATATTGGCCGCATTATCGAAACGCCCGACTGCGTGGCGGAAGGGGCGGACTGGCTGGCGGGCCACGACCCCCGCTTTGCCGCTGCGCTGGTGGAAACCGGCCCTTTGCCCCTGCGCCGTAATCCCGACGGTTTTGCCGAACTGCTCAGCGCAATTGTCAGCCAGCAGGTCTCGGTCGCCTCGGCCAACGCGATCTGGGGCCGGATGAAGGATGCGGGCCTGACCGATCCGCGCAAGATCACATGGGCCAGCGACGACGACCTGCGCGCCGCCGGGCTGAGCCGGCAAAAGATCCGCTATGCCCGTGCGCTGGCCGAGGCGCGGATCAATTACACCGCCCTGCGCAGCGCTCCGACGGACGAGGTGATCGCCACCCTGGTGGCGGTGCCGGGTATCGGGGCGTGGACGGCGGAAATCTATGCGATGTTCAGCCTGGGTCGCGCGGATGTGTTCGCGCCCGGTGATCTGGCCTTGCAGGAGGCCGCGCGGGTGCTCTTTGATCTGCCCGAGCGGCCCAAGGAGCGGGCGTTGCGTGACATGGCCTGCGACTGGAGCCCGTGGCGGTCGGTTGCGGCGCGGCTGTTGTGGGCGTACTACCGCGTGGCCAAGAACAGGGAAGGGATCAGATGACTCGCGTATTGAATGCCGGCCGCAAGGCGCCTTTGTCGGGGGAAACCCGGTCAATCGTCGTGTTTGTGCACGGCTATGGGGCCAATGGCGCCGATCTTTTGGGGCTGGCCGATCCGTTGGGCGAACACCTGCCCGACACCTTGTTCGTTGCCCCGGACGCGCCGGAGACCATTCCGGGCATGCCGAATGGGTTCCAGTGGTTTCCGATCCCCTGGCTGGACGGATCCAGCGAAGAAGAGGCCGAGCGCGGCATCATGGCCGCCGCCGACGACCTGAACGCCTTTCTCGATGCGCTGATGGTGGACGAGGACGTCTTGCCCGAGCAGGTGGTGCTGTTCGGCTTTAGCCAGGGCACGATGATGAGCCTGCACGTGGCGCCGCGCCGCGAAGATCCGGTTGCCGGTATCGTCGCCTTTTCCGGGCGGCTGCTGTCGCCGGAAACGTTCAAGGACGAGGTGGTCAGCCGGATGCCGGTGCTGCTGGTGCATGGCGATGCCGACGACATGGTGCCGCCCCAGTCGCTGCCGCAGGCCGCCGAAGCGCTGCAGGAGGCGGGTTTTAAAGAGGTCTATGCCCATATCATGAAGGGCACCGGCCACGGTATCGCGCCCGACGGGCTGAGCGTCGCGTTGGCGTTTATGCGCGACAAGCTGAGCCTGTGATCTGATGCCGGACCGGGGCCGCCCGCACGGGACGGCCCCGACCGATTTGCTCAAAGGATAAAGTCGCTGGCATCCAGCGATGCCAGGCTGACGTGATGCAGGATGACCGCGTCGTCCTCGCCTAGGTCGATACGCACGTTGCGGCCGACCTGCCGCGCCACGGCCAGCACGTCGGCCACGGTGGCGAAATTGAAGTCCGACACGTCAAGGCGGTCCGCCCCCGTGCCGAAATCTCGCACCCGGTCGATGTCGCCGCCGATTTCCATCACGAAGGTATCGGCACCCGACCGGCCCCACAGGCTATCGTTGCCCGATCCGCCATTCAGGGTGTCGCGACCAACGCCGCCGTTCAGCACGTCCTGCCCCTCTTCGCCCCGCAGGAAGTCATTGCCGCGCCGGCCCAGCAGGAAGTCATCGCCTTCGCCGCCCCGCAACCCGTTGTTGCGGTTGTCGCCACGAATGTCGTCGCCAAAGACGCTGCCGCGGATGTCCTCAATGCTGACCAGCGTGTCATATTCATAGCCGGTGGTGTTGCGGACCAGCCCGTCGCGCAGGTCGGCGATGATGCCGGTGCGCCCGCCGCCACGGTCGTCATAGTAGTGGTCCGAGGAGTAGCTGACCTCGTCCCGGCCTCCACGCCCGTCGATGTAGTCCGACCCGGACAGCGGGTCGAAGCGGTTCGATCCATTGTCGCCGCGCAGGTCGTCCGAGAACACGCTGGCGCGGATGATCTCGATGTTGACGATGGTGTCGGTATCGCCGAACCCGTCCCTAACGGTGCCCGCCGCCACGTCGGCCACGATGCCGAACCGACCTTCGCCGGTGTTGCTGTTATAGTCGCGACCGTAGTCGGCCCGGTCGATGCCCGAGCCGCCGTTGATGAAATCGTTGCCGGCATATCCACGGAAGGATTCCCAGTCGTCATTGGCGACATTGCCGCCGATCAGGGTGTCGTTGCCCATGGTGGCCGAGACCACCTCGATATCGATCAGCGTATCGGTGTCGCCGAATTCGTCCGTCGCGATGCCCGTGGCCAGGTTCACTGTCACGCCGACGTTGCCGTAGTAGTAGATGTAGTCAAAGTCGTTCAGGCCACCGCTGCCGCCGTCCAGAATGTCATTGCCCATGCCGCCGTACATGTAGTCTTCGCCGTTGCCACCGAACAGCCGGTCGCGGCCATTGCCGCCGTCCAGATAGTCGTTCCCGTCGCCGCCGCGCAGCAGGTCGTTGCCGTCGCCGCCGAACAGGCTGTCGTCTCCGCGCAGGCCGTTGATGGTGTCGTTCCCGGATGTTCCAGAAATGCGATCGGTTGCAAAAGTTCCATTAAAAGTAGGCATTTAATCCCCAATTTCAGTCGTTATTAAGTCGCGGATCCTCCCGGACGTCTCGCGACCTTAGTGGCCGGATCTGGGGCGATCAAGCCCAGTTGAAACCGTGTTTGCATTGGCGGGAACATTAACTCAGATTGGCGATACCTGCGCTGTCGTCAATGGGTTTACCGATAGGGCAGTTCATGCCGGAATTCCGACGCCCCGCGACGTCTTTGCGAATATAACTCGGGAGCATGGAATGCTGATCATCAGCGGAGTAATCTACGGCGTCCGGCCATTTTGCCTGAATCATAACGTGACACGACTATCCCGAGAACGCCGAAGGCGTGGCAGGGCGTTCGTGTCTCAAGTTTAGGGCCGGGCGCTTTAGGTCAACCCGGACAATGTCGCGACCGCGCAAACGGCGGCGGCGATGATGGAGGAAACCCACGAGGAAGAGGGCTGCATCGTCTACGATTTCTTGCGGGTGACCGGCGTGCCAAACCGGGTCCGTGTCTATGAGGAGTGGCGGGATGGGCTCTGTCTCAAAGCGTATACAGAATCCGCGCATATGCAGGTGTTCCGCGTCGCGCAGGAAGAGGTGGGCATGGTCTCGCGCGCCGTGTTTCTGATCAAGGGCGGCGAGAGAAAGCCGCTTTGAACCAGGCGCGGACGGTTATCCTTCGTCCGCGCTCCACAGCCAGGGCTCGGCGAATTCAACCGAATTTCCCGCCGGGTCACGGGTATAAAGCGAACGCGCCCCGTTTGGCCAATCGAACTGGGCCTCGATCTCGAAGCCGTTGTTTATCAGGTGGTTGCGCATGTTCTCGATCTCGGGACGGGGCATGGCAAAGCACATGTGACCCGGACCGCGCGCGCCGTGGGGCGGCACCGGCAGCCGGCTGTTTCGGCTGGGGATTTCACTGGCGTCGGGATTAAAGACCAAAAGCATGGCCGCGCCGACGCGAAAGAACACATGTCTGCCCTCTACCTTTTGAACGATCTCAAGCCCCAGAAGCGTGCCATAGAACCGTTCGGCGGCGGCCAGGTCACTGGCGTAGAGCCCGGTTTCCAGGATGGCGGAGGGCGCGAGGGGCGGGGTGGGTTCGGTCATGACCCTTCGTAGCATCCCGCCGAGCCGTTGTCAGGGGGCGGGGATCTTGGCCCAAGTGCCGGGGGCCAGCCCGTCCAGTGTCCAATCGCCGACGCGCCAGCGGATCAGGCGCAGGGTGGGGTGACCGACGGCGGCGGTCATCCGGCGGACCTGGCGGTTGCGGCCCTCTCTCAGGGTCAGTACGATCCAGCTGTCCGGGACGGATTTTCTGTTACGAATCGGTGGGTTACGAGGCCAGAGTTGGCTCGGTTCCGGCATCCTGCGTACCTGGGCGGGCCGGGTCGGACCGTCTTTCAGCGTTACCCCGTCGCGCAACGCGGCCAGCGCATCGTCATCGGGCAGACCTTCGACCTGAACCCAATAGCTCTTTGCCATCTTGTGGCGCGGGTCGGTGATCCGGGCCTGCAGCTTGCCATTGTCGGTCAGAAGCATCAGGCCCTCGCTGTCGCGGTCCAGGCGTCCTGCGGGGTAAACCCCTGGCAGGTCGATGAAATCCGACAGCGTCCGGCGCGGACTGCCGGCGCTGGCGCGATCAGTAAACTGGGGCAGCACATCAAAGGGTTTGTTAAAGCGGATCAGGCGGGTCATCCGGCGCTCTTAGCGGCTGTCGGGGGTGGCTGGCAAGCGCGCCGTCCGGATATCGTGTATCTTGTGGATAACTGTCATTTGCCTGTCATCTAGGCACCGTATCTGGTGGGCGACATGTTGTGTAAACTCAAGGCTTGCCTGCTGTGAACCACGATATATAGTCATCCTCATGCTGGGACGGGGTTCCCCGTTCTGGCGCCGGACAGGGGCAGGCAGGACGAGGTTGGAGTCCCGGATGAACGAAGATTTCAGAAGAGAGTTCGTGCGTGAACCCGGCGCACTCAAGCACCACCCGGCGCTGGTGCTGAACGCCGATTACCGGCCGCTGTCCTACTACCCGCTTTCGCTGTGGCCGTGGCAGGACGCCATCAAGGCTGCCTGGCTGGATCGTGTTGATATCGTTGCGGAATATGACGAAGTGGTCCGAAGTCCCTCGACCGAGATCAGGATCCCTTCGGTGGTGGTTCTCAAGGATTACGTCAAACCTCAAAAGCGCGTGGCCTTCACGCGCTTTAATTTATTCTTGCGGGACGAATTCCGCTGCCAGTACTGCGGGACCAAGGGCGATCTGACCTTTGACCACGTGGTTCCGCGTGCCGCGGGCGGCGTCACCAGCTGGCAGAACGTGGTGGCGGCCTGTTCGCCCTGCAACCTGCGCAAGGGGTCCAAGAGTTTGCACCGGGTCGGCATGTCGCTGCGCAAGCCGCCGCGTCAGCCGGGGGCGGAGGAGCTGCGCAACGTGGGGCGGAAATTTCCGCCGAACCACCTGCACGAGAGCTGGATGGATTTTCTCTACTGGGACGCCGAGCTGGAGGCGTAAGGCGTGGATTGTGCGGTTTTGTACCGGGTCGCGAGACCGGTTATACCGTTTCGTACAAACCTGGAGCCGCCGGTTTCGCTCTCTTCCGTTAACCTTTACCGACGCTGTAGCCCGAGACTTTCCTGACGAATTGTGATTTCAGCCCCATCTGGCCGATGCCCGGCACCTTGCAGTCGATGTCGTGGTCGCCGTCGACCAGGCGGATGTTGCGCACCTTGGTGCCGAGTTTGACCACCTGCGAGGAGCCTTTGACCTTGAGATCCTTGATGACGGTGACGGTGTCGCCGTCCGCCAGCGGGTTGCCGACGCTGTCGCGCACCACAGTTTCGATCGGGTTATCGGGAGACCATTCGTAGCCGCATTCGGGGCACAGCAGCAATGCGTCCAGCTGGTAGGTGAAGGCGGAGGAACATTCCGGGCAGGGCGGCAAACTGTCGGTCATCGGGTGGCTATAGACCGGTGGCGGGGCCTTGGCCAATGGGGTCAGCGGTGTTTGCCGGCGCGGGCATGCAGCTGGCGGATGTCGTGGTCTGTGATACCCAGCTCATCGAGGTGCCGGACCAGCGAATCGAGGTAGTCGAAATTGGGGCCGAGCTCGCCTTCGGCCATGGCGATCATGCGGGCGGCTTCGTCTTCGGAGAAGTGCGGCGCGTATCGGCGGTTGTCGCGGTCCATCAGGAACGTCAGCGCCTCGACCGGGCCCTGCGGCGTGGTGGCCGACAGGAAGGTGGGGCGGTACGCGCCTGAAAACATCTCGCGCCGCCACATGAATTCGGTTTCCCGGTCGACCAGCGGGGCCGGGATGCGGAACACGACGCCGTCGCAATGTCCGCCCTGGTCCAGCGCCGCCATCAGGCCGGGGCGGTCGTGGCTGCCGCGCCCGCCTTCGAGCAGCATGCAGAAGCGGCGGCTGTAGCCGGAGAGCGTGCCATAGCGGTATTCTTCGACATGGACCGCCGGGTCCCAGATCAGCGAGCCATAGGCAAAGACCCAGAGGTCGCGGTTCATCCGGCCCGCCAGCACCGCCCGCCGGTTGGCTTCGCGGTCGGCGTGGTCCATCCGCCAGCCGGGCGGCCAGCCTTCGGTGCGGGCCTGTTCGTCAAGCGCGTCATAGCGGTCCTGCCCAAAGCGCATTTCCGAGGCGTCCGGCGGGGTGATCCGACCGCGCAGGGCAGGGGTATGGCGAAAGACGTGATCGGGGAAGGGCATGTAACCTTTTTGGCAAGTTCCGGGGCGAGGGACCAGCGAATTCTGGGGGGCGTGTCCGGGAGATTTGGCCCGTGCTGCCGGTTATGGGGGGCTGCGTGATGTCACGCAGCTTTGGCGGGCGGTGCGTGCGAGCGTGCACCCTACGGCTTGGGCGCGGCGCGCATCAGCATACCAAAG
>JBFHMM010000078.1:0-15572 GCA_041594355.1 Paracoccaceae bacterium
CATCGAATGCCCATAAGTCCGCCGCTGTTTTCCACGAGTCGTCGGGTGAGTGCCCGTTTGCGCGGGGGCCAGAACGTAACACCCGGTTTCAATGGCCCGCGCGCGGATGACCGGTTCCCAGTGCGCCGCACCGGTGATCGGCGAAAACGCCGCCGGGATCGTCAGAACCCGGGCGCCAGCCAGCGCCAAAGACTGATATAGATGCGGGAACCTCAGATCGTAACACACCGACAGGCCCACCGGACCAAATGGGGTCTCGGCCAAAACGGCCCGATCTCCGGGACGGTACCCGGCTGATTCGCGATATGTTTCCTCGGCAGTGACCTGCACGTCGAACATGTGGATCTTATCGTAACGTGCCACGATCTGACCCTGCGGCGAAATCAGAAAGGACCGATTGGCAAACCTGCCGTCAGGATCATCGGATTTTAGCGCCAGAGAGCCTATCAGCACCCAGATCCCAAGTTCCTCTGCCTGCTGGCGCAGCGCGGCCAGTGTCGGGTCATCGTGTTCGTGGCGCAGCACCTCTTGCTGCCGCGTGCGGCTACCCGAAACGCAATTCGTTACTTCTGGGGTCAGAACAAAGTGCGCACCCTCTGCCGCCGCTTCGGCAACAAACCACTGTGTTTGCGACAGGTTATCCAGTGGATCGTCGCTCGAACACAGCTGGATCAGCGCGGTTTTCATCCCGCAGACAGCAACGCGTCCAGCTTGCCGCCCTGTTCCAGTTCGAAAAGATCATCACAACCGCCCACATGGGTTTCACCGATGAAGATCTGCGGCACGGTTCGTCTCCCGTTCGCGCGCTGGATCATTTCCGGCTTGCGGCCGGGGTCGGCCAGCACGTCGATTTCCGAATACGTTACGCCTTTTTTGTTCAGCAGCCGCTTGGCGGTATGGCAAAATCCGCACAGCGGCGAGGTATAAATTTCTACTGGTTTCATTCGCGCGTCCTCTGGTGTCGGGCCCTTTTCACGGATTTAGGGCGTCTTTGCAACGCGTGCCAGAGTTAGAATGTTTATCTCCTTCGCAAATTTGGCCTGACAGGCCAATGCGCAGGCTGCCAGTGTTGCGCCTGTGGTCATCACATCATCTACTATAAGGATCGGGCGCCCGGTCGCCCCTTGACATCGGGACGGATGGACTGAAATCGCCTCTTTCAGTATCTCGGTCCTCTGTTTCGGCGACTTCCCTTGCAGCGAATCGGTCCGCTGGTGACGGACCAGCAAATCGGGGCAATAGTCAAACCCACCCAGCTGCGCCAGCGCTTGTGCCAGCAAGGCGGACTGATTGTAGCGACGCTTGACCAGGCGGCTCCAATGCAACGGGACCGGCACAATAAGTGTTTCAGAAGTCGTCAGCGGCTTGGCCGCCTGCAGCAACCAGCGGGCCGCCGGTCGGGCGATTTCACTCCGATCGCCGTGCTTCAGGCTCAGCACCATCCGCCGTGCCCTACCTTCGTATATCAACGCCGCCCGGCCTTGTGCCCAGGGTCGGGGTGTGGTCATGCATTCATCGCACTCCAGTTTTTCTCCGTCCGGTGCACCAATTAATGGCACCCCGCAGCTTTCACAGACGGTTCCACCAATAAATGGCGTTTCACGCCAGCAGGTGCCACACAAGCCAAAGTCACTTTCAACCATTTCGCCGCAACCAATGCAGCGCGGTGGATAAAGTAGCTCCACTGCTGTTTGTATCCCGGCCCGCAAGGCCCTAGTTTGCGCCCATGAAATCTGCACCTGACACCACGCCCACGTTGTTTGACCGCCCCGCTCTGGCGGCCCATCGCTGCCGTGTTCGCGACGATGCGTTATTTCTACATAACGCTGCAGTCGAAGAAGCTCAGGATCGTCTGGCAATGGTTAACAGAACGTTTACGTCGGCCGCCATTGTGACCCCTTTTGCCGATGTCTGGGCTAAAGCCATGCCAGAGGCCCGGCTGGTCGCCGACGATGACACGCTCGATCTGGACAAGGCAGCTCATGACCTTGTGATACACGCCATGTGCCTTCACTGGGCCAACGATCCGGTCGGACAGTTGATTCAGTGCCGCCATGCCCTCAAGGAAGACGGGCTGCTGATCGCCCTGCTGTTGGGAGGACAGACGCTGCAGGAGTTGCGCGCCGTTCTGGGACAGGCCGAAATCGAAGAAACCGGTGGTTTGTCGCCGAGGATCGCCCCGATGGGTGAAATCCGCGATCTGGGTGCACTGCTCCAGCGGGCGGGGCTAAACCTGCCGGTGGCCGACAGCCTGACGCTGACCGCTCAATATCGCGATCTGCGCCACCTGATGCACGATCTGCGGGCCATGGGCGAAACCAACGCGCTGACAGGTCGGCTGCGACGCCCCAGCCGAAAACCGATCTTCGACCGAGCAGAAACCTTGTACCGAGAACACTTTGGTAATCAGGACAACTGTATCCCAGCAAGCTTTGAAATCGTGGCCCTCACCGGGTGGGCCCCTGCCGACAGTCAGCCCAAACCCCTGCGCCCGGGCTCGGCGCAGACGCGGTTGGCAGATGCTCTGAAAACCACGGAAACAAATTTTCCCGATTGACCCGTGCGCGAAACCCGCTAACTCCGCCTTTCGACGCTCCCGATCCAGGATCAAAACATGACCAAAGCCGCACGTCTCGTACACGCCCCCGAGGATCATCCCAATCTGCCGGCGCGCCGCGTTGGCGTTCTGGTTGCCAATTTGGGTACTCCGGATGGCTACGACTACTGGTCGATGCGTCGCTATCTGAATGAATTCCTGTCGGACAAACGGGTGATCGATTATCCCGCATGGAAATGGCAACCCATTTTGCAGGGTATCATCCTGACAAAACGTCCGTTTTCCAGCGGTGCAGCCTATAAGTCGATCTGGAACAAAGACGCCGGCGAAAGCCCCCTTATGACGATCACAAAAGCGCAGACCGAAAAACTCAAGGCAGCGCTACACGCACGTTATGGCGACAAAGTCATGGTCGATTTCTGCATGCGTTACGGGAACCCGTCGACGAAAAGCAAGGTCCAGGAAATGGTCACCGCCGGTTGCGACAAGGTTCTGTTCTTTCCGCTGTACCCACAATACGCCGGAGCGACGACCGCAACCGCCAACGACCAGTTCTTTCGCTCGCTCATGGATGAACCCTGGCAACCCGCGGCCCGAACCGTGCCCGCCTATTTTGATCACCCGACCTATATCGACGCCCTGGCCCAGTCGATCGAACGTGCCTATGCCGCGATGGATACCCGGCCAGACATTCTCGTGTGTTCCTACCACGGAATGCCACAGCGGTATCTGACACAAGGCGATCCGTATCACTGCCAGTGCATCAAGACCACGCGCCTGCTGAAAGAACGTCTGGGTTGGGCCGACTTCGACATCACCTCGACGTTCCAGTCTCGCTTTGGCCCGGAGGAGTGGCTCAAGCCCTATACGGTCGAGGATGTGGCGCGGCTTGCCAAAGACGGCAAGACAAACATCGCCGTCTGTGCCCCGGCATTTTCCGCCGATTGCATCGAAACGCTGGAAGAGATTAACGAAGAGATTCGCGAAAGCTTTGAAGAAGCGGGGGGAAAGACGTTTACCTATATCCCCTGTCTCAATGACGATGACGCCCATATCGCCGCATTGGGCAGGGTCATTGAAGAGAATCTGTCAGGCTGGTTGAACTGACGGCAACAGCGACCGGTTGCAAGTCTAAAGCGCCCGGCCTTACACTTGATACACGAACACCCTGCCACGCCTTCGGCGTTATCGGGTTATTCGTGTCACGATATGATTCAGGTAAAATGCCGGTCGCTGTAGTTCCCAAGCAGGAAGTGAAAAAGGCGGCAGGTTCGCCTGCCGCCTTTTCCGATGTATAGTCGCGTGCAGTTTAGTTGCTTGCAACAGCCGCGCCAACCAGAACCAGCAGCACCAGCGGCAGAACCCAGCCGCTCGACGAGCCACCGGTTTCTTCGATGATGACCGGCGGCTCAACAACCGGCTCAGCCAGGTTGCCTGCGGATGCGGTCGATGCGGCGCCAGCCAGGGCAGCGGCGAGAACGAGTTTCTTCATATTAACCTCCAGAATTTGCGCGGCTCACACAAAGAAAAACCGCGCACCCAAGTCTTACCTCGTGACTTTTTCTAACCAGCAAAGCGGATTGAATGCAAACGCTTGTTGCTGAACCACCCCTTTGGAGGGGCAAAATGTCGTCAAATTAGCAACACTTGCGTGCCAACTTTGGCGTAGCTGTACAGCTCTGCGATGTGCTCATTGTACAGTCCAATACATCCATTCGATGAACGGCGCCCGATCTTGCGCGTGTCGTGGGTTCCGTGGATCCGGTAGTACTTCCAACTCAGGTATAACGCGTGGGTACCCAGTGGATTGTCCGGTCCCGGCGGAATATAGGACGGCCATTCTGGGTTGCGCTTCTTCATGGACGGGGTTGGCGCCCAGCTGGGGCCTTCAACCTTGCGGATCACACTGGTTCGACCGCGCCTGGTCATTTCATCCGTCAGCGGAACGCTGGATGGAAACAACTTGTAGACAGATTGGTCATCCGACCAGAAATGCAGCGACCGACTGACCGTATCGACCAAGATCGCCCCGTTGCGGGTGTTACTGAAATAGGGTTGCCAGCTGATTCCACGGAAGCTTGAGATGTTTCGCGCCACCGGCGGTTCTGGTTCTGGCGGTGGTCGCAGCGGATCATAGGCCTGTTCTTCATCTTCAACAGCCAGCGCCGGCGCTCCGATCAGGGCGGCGGTACCAGCCAGAAAACGGCGGCGAGTCGGTGTGCGGAACGGTTTGTCGGTCATCGCTAATACTCTGGCTCATTGCTCCTGCATTGGCAGGCATAATATGTCTGGAAAGCCGCAGTCGCAAATCAAAGGCCCTTGTGTCGTTCGATTGACGTGTTTGTGCATTTGCACCCAGGCTGTCCGCACGGTATCTGCAAAGACGTCCAATGAAACCGGGTGGAACATGACGCGTATTTTTTTCCTGTTGCTCAGCGGTTTGTTTCTGCTGTCCGCTTGTGGCGCTTCTTACGAATCGACGGGATCCTCGAGCGGCCTCTCGCAGAAAGTGTATCGTATCAGGGGGGATGCCTCGAAACTGCAGTACCGAATGCTTGATTCGGTCAACGCCTTGCGCTCGGCATCGGGACTGAACGAAGTGTCGCTAAACTCTCAGCTCAACTCGGCCGCTGCCACTCATTCGCGCGACATGTCCATTCAGAATCGACCCTGGCACTTTGGCTCTGACGGGTCGTCTCCACTGGATCGGGTGCGTCGAGCGGGATATCCCGGACCCATGGTCGGCGAAAATATCTCCGAATCGTATGAGACCGAGCTGGAAACCCTAGCCGCATGGATGGACCAGCCCGGAACCCGCGCCGTGATCATGGACAATCGCGCCGTGAATATGGGGTTCTCCTGGTTCCAGGAAAACAACGGCAAGATCTGGTGGACTCTGGTAATGGGCGGCTGACCCGCCCATTGCAGACCCCGAGTTTCAGGCCCTCAGCGAGATCGCCGTTCCGACTTTAACCATCGCATAGATCTGTTCGATCTCGGGGTTCTTCACCGCTATGCACCCGGCAGTCCAATCTTTACCCTTTGCCTTGAACTGATTAGGTTGGCCGTGAATGAATATGTCGCCGCCAGCGGGCTGGCCCAGCGCGCGCGCCTCGGCAATATCGCGTGCGTTGGGATAGGAGATGCCCAACGACAAATGAAACTGGCTGTTGGGGTTGCGCCGGTCAATATAATAAGTGCCTTCAGGCGTCTTGCCGTCGCCTTTGACTTTCTTGTCGCCAGTTGGCGCAAACCCAAGATCAACCTTGTATTGCTCAAGTATCTCGTCATGGTGCAGCAGGTACATGCTGCGCGCGCCCTTGTTGACAACGACAGATGTGACCTCGGGGCCGTTGTATAACTTGAACTTGCTGCTGCTGCAGCCGACCAGCGCCAAAGATGCGGTTGTCGCTATTGCGCCCAGTCCGAATTCTCTACGATTCATGATTCGGTCTCTGCCTGTTTGCCTCGGTTGGGAAATACATCCACCGGCGACAAACTCAAAATCACTTTTTGGGGTTCAGCACACCGGCATCTTCCAAACGTCGCTCGATCGATTCCAACCGTGCCAGTACTTCATCGCGATAGGCATCGGTTCGTTCGTCGTCTTCCTCATGATGCGCGTCTTGCATGGAGTTGACAATGAGCCCGACCAGAAGATTCACAACGGCAAAGGTTGTCACCATGATAAAGGGCACAAAAAACGCCCATGCATAGGGATACACATCCATCACCGGGCGGACGATCCCCATGGACCAGCTTTCCAGAGTCATGATCTGGAACAGGGAATAGGCCGACAGCCCCAGATCGCCGAACCAATCGGGAAAGCTCTTGCCAAACATTCCGGTAGCGATGACAGCCCCGATGTAGAAAATGATCGCCATCAACAAGAACACACTGCCCATGCCGGGAAGAGCGGTGATAAAGCCCTCGACAACGCGACGCAGACGCGGAGCAACCGAGATCACCCGCAAGACCCGCAGGACCCGAAGGGAGCGCAACACCGACAGGCCTTGCGTCCCCGGAATCAATGCGATGCCGACGATCACGAAATCAAAGATGTTCCAGCCAAACAGAAAAAACCTCGGTCCCTGCGCAATCAGCTTGAGCCCGATTTCAATGATGAAGATTGCCAGACACAGGGCATCGAGCGTCTCGATCAGTGGGCCGGCCTTGTCCATGATGCTGGGGGAGGTCTCCATCCCCAGCAAAACAGCATTAACCAGAATGACACCGGTGATGAACCGTCCAATCCAGGGTCGGTCCAGGAAAAGCTCAAGTCGGCTGCGGAAGTCCATAAATCGGCTCCTGATCACTCGGCGCCGGTATGGGCCAGCGTGAACGAAGCTGCAAGTTCCACATGCGCCGACCAGCGAAACTGATCGACCACCTGCACCCAATTCAATCGATAACCCGTCCGGATCAGCCTCTTTGCGTCCCGCGCGAAGGTGATCGGATTGCAGGAAACATAGGCAATGACAGGGATCATGGCCTCTGTCAGCTCTGCGACCTGCGCCTCAGCTCCCGCGCGCGGAGGGTCCAGGACCACGGCGTCAAAATGGCGCAACTCTTCCGGCAGCAACGGCTGCCGAAACAGGTCGCGGACCTCTGTCGTGACCGACTTCAACCCCTGTGTCTGGCGCCAGGCCCGGTCGAGCGAGCGCAACATGTCGCGGTCGCCTTCCACCGCATGAACAGACGCATGGGAGGCCAGCGGCAGGGTGAATGTGCCACAGCCCGCGAACAGATCCGATACTCGCGCGGACTGTGCGGTGATTTCCCGAACTGCGGCCACAAGCGCAGCCTCACCCTCTTGTGTCGCCTGCAGGAACGCGCCGGGCGGTGGAACAACCCGCGCCGAGCCGAATCGCTGAACAGGAGGTTCCCGAGTTGCGATAACCTCGTTATCCCAGGATAACCTCGCCAAACCATGCGTCTCGGCGGCCTGCGCCAACGCCAACTCCAATGGCCCGTCCAACGATTTGCCGCCGCCCACTGCCAGATCAAGCCCATTTTCGGACAGGGTCGCCTTCACCGCCAGCACGCCTTTGCGACTACCGCCCAGCACGCACAGGGCTTCACTGATACCCAGCGCAGGGATCAGCCCGGGATCCAGCAGTCGGCAATCCGGAACTGAGGTGATCACATCCGAGGCACGACCGTAAAACCCTGCCAACGCGCCTTTTTTGGTGCGACGGACCGCAAAGCTCGCCCGGCGGCGCGATTGCGCCGGAGACGTCGAAATCGGTCGCAGGTCCGCGTCGATCCCCTGCATGGTCAGGGCGCTGCGCACGATTTCCTGCTTCCAGCCAGCGACGAACGAGTCCGAGGCATGCTGCAGCTGGCACCCACCGCACGACCTATAGTGCCGACACGGCGCCTGAACCCGGTCAGAACTAGGTTCCTCGATGCGGATGTCGGTCAGTCGGGTTCCATCAACAACCCCGCTGACCCGCTCGCCAGGCAATACCCGCACCGCATACAACGGGCCCTGGGCGATCCCGTCACCCTGATGCCCTAATCGTTCTATCGTGGTGTCAATGCGCATGGTCGCCTGATACCCGCCCGCGATCCAGGACAAAAGCCGCTATTCTGCCGCCCTGGTCTGATCGGACGGGTCGGTCTGAATGAACCCACCTGATTGGCGGTTCCAGAACCGGGCATATAGACCTTTTTTCTCGAGCAACTCGGCATGTGTGCCAATCTCCTTGATCTGGCCCTCTTCCATTACGGCGATCCGGTCCATTTCCGACAAGGTGGACAATCTGTGTGCAATAGCCAACACGGTTTTCCCTTCCATCACCCGGTGCAACGCGGCCTGAATGGCGGCCTCAACCTCGGAATCCAGTGCGCTCGTGGCTTCATCCAATACCAGGATCGGCGCATTTTTCAGAATTGCCCGCGCCAAAACTATCCTTTGCCTCTGGCCCCCGGACAACTTGACCCCGCGCTCGCCCAAATGCGCGTTATAACCTTTGCGGCCCTTGTGATCCTGCAGTTGGACTATGAAATCATGCGCCTCCGCCTTTTGCGCCGCTTCGATCATCTGCTCCTCGGTCGCATCGGGTCGTCCGTAGAGGATGTTGTCGCGGGCTGATCGATTGAACATCGCAGTTTCCTGTGTGACCATCCCGATCTGACGCCGAAGACTGGTTTGCGTCACCTCGTCCAGCGGTTGTCCGTCGATACGAATTTCACCGTTTTCGCCTTGATAGAGCCTGAGAAGAAGCGAAACCAATGTCGATTTTCCGGCCCCGGACGCCCCGACGATACCCAGCTTTTCTGCGGCCGCAACGGTCAGGTTCAAATTGCGCACCCCGCCTATATCCCCTCCGTAGGCAAAACCGACATTGTCGAACACGATCTCACCCATCGGCACCGCGAGGTCGGGTGCGTTCGGCACATCAGCAAGTCGCGCGCGCGGCGTCAGGGTGCGCATTCCGTCCTCAACTTCGCCGATGTCCGAATAGATGCCCATCAAGGCGAAACTGACCCACCCGGTCATTTGGGACACCCGGATGGCGACCGCCCCGGCAGCGACGATGTCCCCTTCGGAGGTCAGGCTGTCGCGCCACAACACCAGCGTCGCTCCCATCAACAATACCGGCAAGAGACCTGCCAGCAACATCAGGCAGAACCGGAACATGGCGGCCAGCCGCCCGAATTCCAACGCACGATCACGGAACCCTTCCAGTGCGCCCAGCGCCGCACGGTCTTCGTGATTGTCATGCGCGAACAGTTTGACGGTCTTGATGTTTGTGATGGTATCGACAATCTGACCCGAAACCACCGCCCTTGCTCCGGCCCGGCCCGCAGCCCGCACCCGAACCCGTGGCAGGAACCAGCGGATCAGCAGGAAATACAATGCCAGCCAGATCAGGAAAACCCCAGTCACCCATCCATTGATTGATGTAAGCAATGCGAGCGAGCCCAGCAATGACGCCAACGCAAACGCCACCACGTTGATCGTTTCCACCGCGACATTGGTCACTGCACTGGCGGCCTGCATCTGCTTTTGCGCGATGCGCCCGGCAAAATCATCGTCAAAGAATTGCACAGATTGGCCCAATGTCCAGCGATGCAGCCGGGAGGTTACAAGCGCATTAACGTTAGGGCCTACAACAACCGAATTCGCGGTTGCCGAGAGCCCGAACAGGACCGGTCGGGCCAGCAGGAAGAACGCTGCACCAGCCGCAAGCTTGCTCATGTTAGAGCCTGAAAAAATGTCCTCTGGCCGACTTTGAACAGCAGTGTCGACCACCACCCCGAGGATCATTGCCGTTACCGCCTCCAGAGCCCCCGCAACCGATGAAAGCAGTGCGGCCGCGATCAAGGCCGGCCAGGCGCCGGACAGACACCACCGCAGGAACAACATCAATGTCTGTGGCGGTGGACCCTCCGCCGGGCGAAAAGCGTCTATCAGATCGGCAACCTTCATTCCGCCGCATCCGCGTCTATGAAACCGCCTGACTGCCGCGCCCAGAACCTGGCATAAAGCCCGCCTTGAGCCAGCAGGTCGGCATGCGAGCCCTGTTCGACGATATGCCCCTGATCCATCACTAGAATTCGATCCATTTGGGCAATGGTAGAAAGCCGGTGCGCAATGGCAATGACCGTCTTGCCCTGCATCATGCCATAGAGCGTGCCCTGGATGGCCGCTTCGACCTCGGAATCCAGCGCGCTCGTGGCTTCGTCCAGCAGCAGGATCGGTGCGTCCTTCAGGATCACCCGCGCTAGGGTCACCCTTTGACGCTGACCACCTGAAAGTTTCACGCCGCGTTCGCCTACCTGAGCGTCATAGCCACGCGCACCCTTTGGATCCCGCAAGTCGCGGATAAAATCATCTGCCTCGGCCTGTTTGGCTGCTGCGATGATTTCAGCCTCGTTGGCCTCCGGGCGGCCATACAAAATGTTATCGCGCACGGACCGGTGCAACAGCGAACTGTCCTGTTGCACCATACCGATCTGACGGCGCAAGCTGTCCTGGGTCACGCCGCGAATATCCTGATCATCAATCAGGATCTGCCCTGACTCCACATCATAAAACCGCAACAACAACTTGACCAACGTTGATTTTCCCGCGCCCGACCGCCCGATCAGCCCGATCTTTTCACCGGGATGGATCGTCAGGCTGACTCGGTCCAGACCACCTTCGCCCCGGCCATAATGGTGCGATACTTCGCGCAGTTCGATACGTCCACTGGACAACCGAAGCGGCGTGGCATCTGGCGCATCGATTAGATCAATGGGCTGGGCAATGGTCTGCATCCCCTCGGCGACAACCCCCAATTGCCTGAAAAACGTGGTCAACGCCCACATGATCCATCCGGTCATGGCGTTCAGCCGCAATGTCAGCGCAGTCGCTGCCGCGACCATCCCCACGCTGGCCTGGGCTTGCATCCACAGCACAATGGCCCAGCCGACCACTCCCACAATCAGCAGGCCATTCAGCGTGACCAGAACCGCATCCATGATCGTATAGATCCGCATTTCGGTCTGAAACGTTTCTCGTGTCCGGTCGATGGCTTCCTTGGCATAGGACAGTTCGCTGTCATGATGGGCAAACATCTTGACCGAATGGATGTTCGTATAAGCATCTACGACCCGACCGGTCACCGCAGATCGCGCATCGGATGCTGCTTGAGATGCCGGTCCGACACGTGCGATGGTCCAACGGATCAACCCTGCATACAGAACTAGCCAGATCAACAGTGGCAGCATCAGCCGTGAATCCGCTGACATCAGCAAAACCGCGGCCCCGACGAGATACGCCAGCGAAAAGGTTATGGCATCAAACACCTGAAACACCACCTCTCCGGCTGCCGGGGGCGTCTGCATGATCCGGTTGGCGATACGTCCGGCAAAGTCATTTTCAAACCAACCGACCGACTGCCGCAGCACATGCTTGTGGGCGCGCCACCTGATCAACGTTCCAAAGTTCGGCAACACCGCGTTATTCAGCAAAAGCACGTCAAAAAGCTGCAACAGGGGCCGAAGGATCAGAATGAACAGCGCCACCAAGATCAGCTCGAGTCCGTGGTCGTGCCAGACCTGCGCCGGCGAGCCACCCAAAAGGTCCACGACCCGACCCATGTAATAGATCAAGCCAACCTCAATGCCTGCAACGACGATCGACATAACGGCGGTAAGAATGAACACTTTGCGAAACGGCTTGGCGTAGTCCCTCAAGAACGGCCAAAGCTTTGTCGGCGGGCGATTCGTTTCCGGATAGTCGCAATAAGGATCAACAAGGTTTTCAAAGTAACGAAACATGCCGGGTGCTCCTTTGAGAGCAAGAAAAAGACGCAAATGTAGTATGGATGAGCTTGTGCATCACCCATCCAAAACGGGCGATTCACACGATGTGAAACCAGATCCCGTGATACATCCGCGTACCTCCGACAGAGTTCGTATCTATCCGATACTCGATCACGCGCGGCTTGTCACTCTGCAACGATGCACAGGGAACACTGGTATTCTTCAACAATGCCTATTGAGCAGCGCCTCACGATCCAACGTGAAACCCGACAAAATCCAGTCCGTTTCGATCTGCGCCAGTTTCTCGCCCAGCGCCGGCCCCTGATAGTCCGGCATTAGATCTCGCGCCTTGACCGGAAAGACAGCCGCCGCCCCTGTCTCGGCTTCGGCATTCATTTCGGGCACCCAGGGCGTCTCCAACAATGCGGCGCGCAACAGCAAGGCATCCCGCGCCGTGTCGCCTCCAAAACGATATCCCAGTTCGGCCGCGCCCATCGTCCCCGCAGCGGCCTCGCGCATCCGTCCCAGCGCCATGGTCTGCGCCCGGCTCAACCGCAATGTATCGAAAACTTCAGCCTCGCCCAGAGCCGCAAGCCTGCGAAGGGGATCGGCGTCCGCACCGGCCTGTTCCTCCAAATGGAGCAGTGGCGCCAGCGCGCGATCATCTGCGCCCGGCAACAGACGTGCCAACATTCCGGTCGTCCGCATTGTCGCAACCGATGGGGCGGGATCAGGCGCACCCAACAGTTTCAACACTTCACCGCCGACCCTTTCACGCGACAATTGCGACAGCCCGTCAAGATTATCGGAAATAGCCGCCAGAGCATCGGGGTCAAATCCCCCTGCCTGATCCCCGTACCAGGCGTGAAAACGAAAATAGCGCAACGATCGCAAGAAGTCTTCGCGGATGCGCTCACCGGCATCACCGATAAATCGCACGCGGCGCGCTTCCAGATCAGGCAAACCGTTCAGCGGATCCAAAAGCGTTCCATCTGAACGTGCGTAAATTGCGTTCATGGTAAAGTCGCGGCGCGCCGCATCTTCGACGACATCGTCAGCAAAGGCCACAACCGCGCGCCGCCCATCCGTGGCCACGTCGCGGCGAAACGTCGTCACCTCGAACGGTATCCCGCTGTGAACCAGCGTCACAGTGCCATGATCGATGCCTGTCGGAACGGCTTTGATACCGCATTCCGCGGCCAAACGCATGACGGTTTCCGGGTGGGCGTCAGTTGAAATGTCGATGTCCGACACCGGAGCGCCAATCAGGGCATTCCGCACGCACCCCCCGACGAACAGTGCCTGCGCCCCGTCCCGCGATATGGTCGCGCAAACCGCCTGGGTCGCGGGGTCGGTCAGCCAGTCTTCGGTTATTCGGGTCACGGTTGCATCCGTGCGGACAACCCCCGCAGAATACGCGCTGTCGCGCCCCAGATGTAATAGGGCCCGTAGGGAACCGTGAAGTACCGGCGCCGCATCCCGCGCCAGCGTCGCGATTCCACCATGTACTTTGCGGGCTCCAGCACATGGGACAGCGGAACATGGAACACTTCGTCAACTTCTCCCGGCTCCGGCACCACGTCAAAGGGACGGTCAATCACCGCGACAACCGGTGTTACGCAAAAGCTGGTGACGGTTTCATGAGCCGGCAAGGTGCCAAGAATGCGCGGCAGCTCTCGCGGCAGGCCAATTTCTTCCTCGGCCTCGCGCAGCGCTGCACCTGTCACATCAACGTCGCCTTCATCCTGTTTGCCGCCAGGAAAGGCGATCTGGCCGGGATGATGTTTCAGCGCCGACGACCGCTTGGTCAGGATGACCATTGGTTGATCCGTGTAAAGCGTCACCGCCATCAAAACGCCGGCCGGGCGCAGCCTGCGGCCCGGCGGCAAGACCGTATTCGGGTTCAGGTCAAAATCAGACGACCCGTAACCCTGCTGCGCCAAGGCGGCGCGCAACCTGCCGACGGTATCGGCGCCCCGGTCAGTCACCGGCAGGTTTCTCCGCATCAAAGCCCACCGTCTTTGGGTCAAGATCGTAGTGCGCGCTACAGAACTGGCAGTCTGCCGTTACACGCCCGTCTTCCGTCGTCATCTTTTCAATGTCACGGGCCGAATAGATCGACAGGCTCTGCCGCACACGATCCTCCGAACAAGTGCAGCCAAACCGGACCGCCTGTGCATCAAAGACACGCGGCTGTTCCTCGTGGAACAGGCGCACAAGCAGATCGGTCGGAGGCACACCAGGTCCGATCAGTTCCATTTCTTCGACGGTACCCAGAAGGATGTTGACGCGGTTCCAGCTCTCTTCGGCCTCGTCGTCTATCAGATCGCTCGCCTTCAGGATCTTGCCGTCGCCCTCGCCACCAGCCACGAACGGCGATGCCTTGGGCAGCTGTTGCAACATGATCCCGCCAGCGCGCCAATGCTCTTCAACTCCTGGTTCCGACGATTTCCCGAAACTCAGTTGAAACTGGGTCGGCAATTGCTCCGACTGCGCAAAATAGGCTTCTGCGCTGGCGCTCAGCGATCCCCCCGCAATCGGAGTAATCCCCTGATACGGCGCCGATCCTTTGCCCTGGTCGATAAGGATCGCAAAGTACCCTTCACCGACTTGATCGAAGGCTGCGCCATCCGTCAACCGCTCCGGGTCAAAGCTGGCATAAGCGCGGATTTTCGCGGCTTCACCCTCGACGGTCGGCGCATAATAGTCGGTCGCAATCATCCGGACCGCACCCTTCGACTGTACTTGCAACGACAGTTTCCACCGCAGCTTGACGGTCTGACCGATCAACGCGGTCAGTAGTGCCATTTCGGCCACCAGAGCCTCAACCGCCGGAGGATAATCATGCTGTTTCAGAATTCCATCCAGCACGCCATCCAAACGGGCAACGCGCCCGCGCATGTCGGATGCATCCAGCTGGAAAGGCAGGACGGTATCGTCCCACGCAAGTTTTGATCCAAAGGTCATGGGGTTTCCTTCAACGCCACAGATTGGCATACCGCGCCTATATAGGTGGAACAAGCACGTATGAAAGAGGCAATGGCATGATCAGACGGTTCGGCAAGACCCCAGATCCGGACAAACGCTACATCCGTCGTCCCGGTGCCTACGCATTGTTACCACAGCGCAACGATCTGCTTCTAACGCTGCAGGCTGATCCCGGGCCCGAACTGCAACTTCCCGGCGGTGGTATTGATCCGGGCGAATCCCCTATTGCCGCATTGCATCGTGAAGTCTTCGAGGAAACCGGCTGGTCCATCACTTGCCCTAGACGGGTCGGCGCATTTCGCAGGTTCGTCTTTATGCCCGAATATGATCTCTGGGCCGAGAAGATCTGTCTGATCTACATTGCGCGCCCGGTGCGTCAGATTAGCTCGCCTACGGAACCGGGCCACCAAGCTTTGTGGATGCCTGCAGACTTGGCCGCAACCCGACTGGGAAACGAAGGGGATCGGCATTTCGCCGGCCTGTTGATCTGACCAGCCTATGTGTTCCGTCCCAGCATCTGGTTTACCGGATCTACGATGAATCGATCTGGCTCTGAAGTCCATATCTTGCAAGTGTATTCGTACGGCGTGAGACCGCTGAGCGTCTTGAGACGGCGTGCGAAGTTGTAGGCATCGAGGAAGTCGGCGAGGTGAGTGCGCAGCTGGTCGTGGCTGTCGTAGTGGTATCGTTTCACCGTGGCATCCTTGATGGTTCGGTTCATCCGCTCCGCCTGCCCATTGGTCCACGGATGGTTTGGCTTTGTCAGCCG
>JBFHMM010000079.1:0-15341 GCA_041594355.1 Paracoccaceae bacterium
GATCAGGCGCGCCAACAGATCCTTGCGCAGATGCGCCGCCGTATCCTGTGAAATCCGGGTCAGCAGCACCTTTTGCGCCACCCCCGCCATGCCCCGCACCGAGAAAATCACCAAAAACGTCAGGCTGACCCAGCCCAGCGCACCCGAGTTGCCGTTCACAAAGACCTCGTCGAACATCGGCCGCATCATGTAGCTCACCGCGCCGACCATGCTGCCTTCAAGCAACATGAACACCACCGCGATCAGCAGCAGGCCAACGTGCGGGCGCAGATAGTCGCGCCACAGCCACGACATCAGCACGCGGGACGATGTATGTGGCGCGCTCATGCTGTGTTCCCGGAATAGGCGTAGGTGAAAGACATGTCCGCGCCATTTAAGCAGGCACTGCCCCGGGTGCAAGCGAACTGCGCAGCGACTTTGGGTCAGCCGCGACCGGCGGCGCATTCCGATTGACGCCCCGCGCCGCCCCGATACTGTGGCCGCGTTCAGTTGTTCAGGTAGGCAAACGTCATGGATCTGTCAGTGGCGCAAGGGCGCGAATATCTTGCCATTCCGGGACCCTCGGTGATCCCCGACGCGGTGCTGCAGGCTATGCACCGGCCTGCGCCGAACATCTACGTGGGCGCTCTGGTCGACTTGACCCGTTCGCTGATCCCCGATCTCAGGCGCGTGGCCCGCACCGAACACCACGTGGCGATCTATATCTCAAACGGCCACGGCGCGTGGGAAGCGGCGCTGTCCAACGTCGCCGCACCCGGCGATACACTACTGGTACCCGCCTGTGGTCGCTTTGCCCACGGCTGGGCGGAAATGGCCAACGGTCTGGGGGCCGAAACGCAGATTCTCGAATTCGGCACATCCGCCCCCTGGGATCTGGACCGCATCGCGGATACGCTGCGCGCCGATGCGGCCCACCGGATCAAGGCCGTTCTGGCCGTGCACGTGGACACGTCCAGTTCGATCCGCAACGACATCCCCTCCCTGCGACGGGTGCTGGACGAGACCGACCACCCGGCATTATTGATGGTCGACTGCATCGCCTCACTGGGCTGCGATCGCTTCGAGATGGACCTTTGGGGCGCCGATGTCATGGTCACCGGTTGCCAAAAAGGGTTGATGGTACCGCCGGGCATGAGCTTTGTCTTCTTCAACCCCAAGGCCGCCGCCGTGCGCGCCGCGATGCCCCGAGTCAGCCGCTACTGGGACTGGTCTCCGCGCGCCAACCCCGAGGAATTCTACCAGTTCTTCGGCGGGACCGCGCCCACGCATCACCTATATGGACTGCGCGCCGCCCTCGATATGATCCACGCCGAGGGCATCGACCACGTCTGGGACCGCCACGAACGGCTCGCCCAGGCGATCTGGGCCGCCGCCGATGTCTGGGCTCAGGACGGGCCGTTCCGGCTCAATGTAGCCGACCCTGCCTATCGCTCTCACGCGGTGACATCCATCGACCTCGGCGCGCCGCATGGCACGGCTCTGCGCGACTGGGTCAGCGACAACATGGGCCTGACACTTGGCATCGGCCTCGGCATGGCCCCGCCGGGAGATCCGGCAGCCCACGGGTTCTTCCGCCTCGGCCACATGGGACACGTCAACGGCCAGATGATCCTCGGGTTGTTGGGTGGGCTGGAAACGGGCATGTGTGCTCTCGACATCCCCCACGGACAGGGCGCACTGGATGCCGCCGCTGCGGTGATCGCCGGGCGCTGAGCCACGGCAACCTTTATCAAGCCTCTCGCCGCCCGCCCGGCGACCGTTTCCCTCGTGGCAGGGCGCGCTCCCGCGGGTCCTCGGGCATCGCGGATGCCCACAGCCCGTTGGGCCCGGCAGCGCGCGAGAAATCGCCCGCTGCGGTTGCGCCCGGTTTCATCTCTTCAAAGAATACACCGGGGGAGATGGCCGCAGGCCGAGGGGGCGGCGCACCCTTCTCCCCCGGCCAAAACCGGAACCGCGCTTAAAGCTGGTCCATTACTTCATCACTGGCCTCGAAGTTAGAGGTCACGCTCTGCACATCATCATCGTCTTCCAGGGCGTCAATCAGCTTCATCAGCTTCTGCATCCCCTCTAGGTCCAACTCGGTGGTGGTGGTTGGCTTCCAGACCAGCTTGGTCGACTCCGACTCGCCCAATGCCGCTTCCAGCGCGTTGGCGACCTCGTTCAAATCGGTGTCGGCGCACCAGATCACATGGCCATCCTCGCTCGATTCGACATCCTCGGCCCCGGCCTCAATCGCTGCCTCGAACACCGCGTCGGCATCGCCCGCCGTAACCGGATAGGTCACCTCGCCCTTGCGGTCGAACATGAATCCGACGCTGCCGGTTTCGCCCAGGTTGCCACCGTTCTTGGAAAAAGTGGACCGAACCGTAGAAGCGGTGCGGTTACGGTTGTCGGTCATCGCCTCGACGATCACTGCCACACCATTGGGGCCATAGCCTTCGTAACGGATTTCTTCGTAGTCATCCCCCTCGCCCGCGACCGATTTCTTGATCGCGCGGTCGATCACGTCCTTAGGCACGGACTGCGACTTAGCCTCCTTGACCGCCAGCCGCAAACGCGGGTTCTTGTCAGGGTCCGGGTCGCCCATCTTGGCGGCAACGGTAATTTCCTTGCTGAGCTTCGAAAACAGCTTTGACCGCGCGGCGTCCTGACGGCCCTTGCGGTGCTGGATGTTTGCCCATTTGGAATGGCCTGCCATGGTGGTCCCTTTGTTTCTGTGCCGGATCGGGCCGTGTAATATCCGCCCCGGAACCGCAGGGCAAGAGCCGCGCCCGACCACTGCCCGCAATTGCCTTTACCGCCGCAATGCGTTTGGGTGCGTCAACAAGGGAACGGACGAGACGAGGCCAGACATGACCATCGACCAGATCATTCTTTTCAGCCTGTTCGTCGCAGTCTTTGCGATGCTACTCTGGGGGCGTTACCGCTACGATCTGGTCGCCTTCACCGCGCTGATGATCGGCGTGGTGCTGGGCGTGGTGCCGGTCAAGGATGCCTTCTCCGGCTTCGGTCACCCTGCGACGCTGGTGGTGGCGCTGGTGCTGATCGTTTCGGCCGGGCTGGTGAAATCGGGGGCGGTTTTCCTGATCACCCGCACGCTGGTGGATTCGGCCCGTGGCCTCGGCGGCCACATCGCCCTAATGGGGGGGATCAGTGCAGTGCTGTCGGCCTTCATGAACAACGTCGCGGCACTGGCGCTGTTGATGCCGGTGGACATCCAGACCGCCCGCAAGGCTGGGCGCAGCCCGGCGCTCAGCCTGATGCCGCTGAGCTTTGCCACCATCCTCGGCGGCATGGTCACGCTGATCGGCACGCCGCCCAATATCATTATCGCCGCCATCCGGGAGGACTCACTGGGCGAACCCTTTGGCATGTTCGATTTTGCCCCCGTTGGCGGCGTGGCCGCGATTGCCGGGCTGGCCTTTGTCGCGCTGGTCGGCTGGCGTCTGATCCCCGAGCGGAACGAGGCCGTGGCCGGGACCGGTGTTATGACGCAATACATCGCCGAGCTGAACATTCCCGAGGAGTCGCCCCATATTGGCAAACGCCTTGCCGAGCTGGACGAGACCGCCGACAAGACCGATGTGGCCATTCTCGGCCTCATCCGGGACGGCAAGCGCCGCTATGGCCGCGCCGCCAATTCGATCCTGCGCGCCAGTGACGCGCTGGTTCTGGAAGCGGTTCCCGAGGCGTTGGACGAATTCCGCACTGCGCTTGACCTCGATTTCTCGGACCCCGCGCGCCAGAAACAGCTGACCGCCGTCGGCGAGGGGCTGGAATTGATCGAGGTCGTCGTCCCCGAAAACGCCCGCATCGCCAATAAGACCGCGCAGGCGCTTGGCTTGGCTTGGCGGCAAAACACCGTGCTGATGGGCATCTCCCGACAGGGCAAGCGGATTGCCAAACAGGTCCGCAAAACCGAAGTGCTGCCCGGCGACATCCTGCTGTTGATGTGTCCGCGCGACCGTCGCGCGGACGTAACCGAATGGCTGGGTTGCCTGCCGCTTGCCGAACGCGGGCTCAGCGTCACCGCCAATGACAAGGTCTGGCTGGCCATCGGCCTCTTTGGCGGGGCCGTGGCGGCGGCCAGCCTCGGACTCGTTTACCTGCCGGTGGCGTTGGGGCTGGTTGTGGTGGTCTATGTTCTGACAAAAATAATGCCGATTGCGGAGCTCTATAACTACGTCGAATGGCCAGTGGTCGTCTTGCTTGGGTCAATGATCCCCCTGGGGGCGGCATTGGAAACCTCGGGTGGCACAGAGCTCATCGCGGGGGCGCTGGTCGCGCTAACCGGCGGACTGCCGGCCTGGGCGATCCTGACGGTGCTGATGGTGGTGACAATGACCCTGTCGGATGTGCTCAACAACACCGCCACGACCATTGTCGCAGCACCGGTCGGCATCCAGATGGCGCATTCGTTGGGGGTTTCGCCCGATCCCTTCCTGATGGCGGTCGCGGTGGCCGCCTCCTCGGCATTTCTGACCCCGATCGGGCATAAGAACAACACGCTGATCCTCGGTCCTGGCGGCTACCACTTCGGCGATTACTGGCGCATGGGCCTGCCGCTGGAGATCCTGGTGATCGCCGTTTCGATCCCCGCAATCCTGGTATTCTGGCCGCTCTGACCCGTGCCGACCCCGAAATCTTGCAAAGTTTTCGGCCAAGGATTTTTGAAAAATTCTTGGCTCCCTAGCCAAGGCTTGGGAGCCCTTTCTTTCACCCCTCGGCTAGTTAAGTATATGGGCCCCTTTGGAAAACCCCGCCAGAACCGCCATGTCTTCGTGCTCCAGCGGGCCGCTCGCCCAGGGGCGCAATCGCAGCCGGACCGCCTCCAAGAGCACCTCCTCCGGCACATCGGCTGTGAAGCCGCAGGACTGCGCCAGCGCCCGAAATGCGCCAGTCTCGGGTGCGGCGGCTCCTGTCAGGCAATCTTGCGCCAGCCTCTGGCGCGCCAGCCGGGTCCAGTCGAACCGGGGGCCCGGATCGCACTTGCGGCCCGGCGCCATGTCCGAATGGCCGATCACGCCATCCGGCGCGATCCCCCAGCGTGCCAGTATTTCCGTTAACAGCCGCTCCAGCGCCGCCATCTGCGGTTCAGGAAACGGATGCGTACCGGCATTATCCAGTTCGATCCCGATCGAGCGGGAGTTGATGTCATCCTGACCGTTCCATTCGCCCGCGCCCGCGTGCCAAGCCCGCATTTCCTCATCGACCATCTGCCACATCCGGCCATCTACGCCGATCAGGTAATGGGCCGAGACCTCGGCCCCAGGATCGCACAGGCGCTTAAGCGCCGCGCGCGCGTTCGGCATTGCAGTATAGTGGATCACCACCAACTTGGGCGTCAGCCCGTCTCGCCGGGGCCCGAAATTCGGTGAAGGATGCCAGACAGCCCGCTCCAACGGAGCGCCCGTCAGTTCTGCACGGCGCGACGGAACGGGGTCGGATCCCAGGCGCAGGCAAAACCGTCACCATCCGGATCCAGACCGCGCTTGTCCTTCTCCGGGCCGCCGCTGCTCAGAAAGGCAATCTGCGCCTGATCGGGCGATGTAAAGGCTGCGCAGTTGCGGGCGGCCTTGGCCTCCAGATTGAAACCCGACCGGCTATAAAGGCGGACACCCGGCGCATTATGCGTTGACAGTGCGTAGCTGACGATATTGGGCTGCGCGTCACCGCTGCGCGACGGCAGCGGCGCGGCTGGAATTTGCTGGTACTGCGCCTTGTTCCGGGCCAGCCGCTCGGCATCGCTTTCGATGGTGCGGGTGCTGGACACGGCGGCAAAGTCGTTTTCGCTGGAAATCCCGGTGGAGCTGACGGCAGCCGGCGGCGGGTTCAGCGGGCTGGCTTCGACCGGCGGCACACCGGAATTGGCCTGTGCCGCAGCCAGCGCAGCGGCGGTGTCGCGCGCGATGTCGTCAGCCGTGTCGGACGAGCCGGTCGGCGCGACGGGCTGCGGCGCCAGCGCCGACAGCGGCGCACCTGTTGCCGGGGCCGAAGCCGCCGCGACGCTTTGCGGCTGGGTTGCGGCCGGCAATGTTTCGGACGATACCGCCCTTGGCGGGACGAGCGTCGCACCCTTGGCCGAGGATCCCGTCAACTGCGCTTCCCGGCGTTGCTGAGCCGCTGGCGAATTGTCGAACCCCACCCCCGCCGCGCTGTCGGGAATGGCGGGTGCGCAAGCCCCGAGCGCGCCCAGAACAAGAGCGGAATAGATCAAACGCATTACTGCCGTCCTGCCAATTTCTGGTCTTCTTGGCCGACCTTTTACCACCATTTTCCCGGTTTGGCCACAAACCCGGCGGCTGATTCCAGCGCATAGGCCGTGTTCAGCAGGTCGCCTTCTTCCCAAGGCCGCCCAATCAACTGCAGTCCCAGCGGCAGGCCCTGCGCATCGGCCCCAGCGGGTACCGAAATGCCCGGCAGACCGGCCAGGTTCACCGTCACTGTGAACACATCGTTGAGGTACATCTGAACCGGATCGGCATCGGTCATCTCGCCCAGTCCAAAGGCCGCTGATGGCGTGGCCGGGGTCAGGATGGCGTCGATACCCTGCGCAAAGACGTTCTCGAAATCTCGCTTGATCAGCGTGCGAACCCGGCGGGCCCGATTGTAATAGGCATCGTAAAAGCCCGCCGACAGCACGTAGGTACCGACCATGACGCGGCGCTGCACCTCGTGGCCAAAACCTTCGGCGCGGGTCTTTTCGTACATCTCGGTGATGCCGTCGCCCTGCGCCAGCGTGGCGCGGTGACCATAGCGGACGCCATCGTAGCGGGCCAGGTTGGACGATGCCTCGGCCGGAGCGATCACATAGTAGGCGGGGAGTGCATACTTCGTGTGCGGCAGCGAGATTTCGACGATCTCGGCACCGGCATCCGCCAGCATCTTGCGGCCCTCGGCCCAGAGCGCGTCGATCTCGGCGGGCATCCCCTCCATGTGGTATTCGCGCGGAATACCGATCTTCTTGCCGCGGATGTCGCCGGTCAGCATCGCCTCGAAATCCGGCACCGCCAGATCGGCGGAAGTGCTGTCCTTGGGGTCGTGGCCTACCATCGCTTCGAGCATGATGGCGGCGTCCCGGACCGATTTGGTCATCGGCCCGGCCTGATCCAGCGAGGAGGCAAAGGCCACGATACCCCAGCGCGAGCAGCGCCCGTAGGTCGGCTTGATGCCCACGGTGCCGGTAAACGCCGCGGGCTGGCGGATCGAGCCGCCGGTGTCGGTGCCAGTGGCGGCAAGGCAGAGATCTGCGGCCACAGCGGCAGCGGAGCCCCCCGACGAGCCGCCGGGCGTCAGCGGCGCATCATCGTTGCCCCGGCGCCAGGGGTTAACAGCATTGCCGTAGACCGAGGTTTCGTTGCTGCTGCCCATGGCGAATTCGTCCATGTTCAGCTTGCCCAGCATCACCGCGCCGACATCCTGCAGCTTCTGACTCACTGTGGATTCGTACTCGGGCTTGAACCCTTCGAGAATGCGGCTGGCGGCCTGGCTCGGCACACCCTTAGTGCAAAACAGGTCCTTGATGCCGATCGGCAGCCCGCACATTGCGGGCGCGTCGCCCGCCTTGATCCGCGCGTCAGCCGCCGCCGCGCGCTCAAGCGCGATTTCGGGCGTCTTGTGGACAAAGGCATTCAGTGCATCGGCGGCGTCGATCGCCGCCAGGCAGCTTTCGGTCAGCTCCACCGAGGTGGTGTCGCCCCTGCGCAGCGCGTCGCGGGCCTCGGCCAGGGTCAGTTTGTTCAGATCGCTCATTATTCCACCACTTTCGGAACCGCAAAAAATCCTTCGCGCGCATCGGGCGCGTTCGACAGAACCTTGTCCTGCTGGTCGCCATCGGTGACCACATCGTCCCGGCGCTTCAACCGCATCGGGGTCACCGAGACCATCGGCTCGACGCCTTCGACGTCGACTTCGTTCAACTGCTCGATAAAGCCGAGGATCGTGTTGAATTCCGAGGCCAGCGCCGGCAGCGCGTCCTCTTCGACCTTGATCCGGGCCAGTTTGGCCACTTTGGCGGCGGTGTTTTGGTCAATCGACATGGGAACCCTCTGGCTGGTGTCGCACTGGCGTTTACCGCCACCGGGGATTGGTCGCAAGCGGTTCCGGGTGTCGCGCGGGCGGGACGCCTCCGGCGGAAGTATTTGGGAAGAGATGAATGGGGGCAGTTTACCCCGGTCGCGCGGCGCGGCATGGTTGCCGGGAGAGGGAGAGGACGCGGATGAAACTGAAACTGCACCATATCAACCTGGCGACCGAGAATATCGGGCGCATGGATGACTTCTATCGCCGCGTGCTGGGGCTGGACACCGAGAGCGGCGGCCTGCCGGTGCTGGAGAAGAACAAGGGCTATGCCGGCGACGTGGCCTTTGTCACCGATGGCGACATCCAGATGCACCTGGCCCAGAAGGACGTGCGCGCGGGGTTCAACGCCGGTCATATCGTGAACCCGGTGTCACATGGGCATATCGCCTATCGCACCGACGATCTGGCCGCCTTCAAAACGCATCTGGAGACGCAGGGCATTCCCTATTCCGACTGGGGCAATGCCGCCGTCGCGGGTTGGAGCCAGATCTTTTTCTATGATCCCGACGGCAATGTCATCGAGGTGCATCAGGTCGACGAGAGCTGAGGGCGCGGAAGCGACAGCATCAGCCCGAAGGCAAGCGCCGCCATCGCCATCAGCGTCAGGAAGGCCAGCGTGTAGCCGCCAGTCATGTCAAAGAGCATGCCGGCGAGAATCGGCCCAACCGCCCCGCCAACCGTGCCGAAGAAGACTACCACCCCAAAGATCGCGCCCAGGGCGCGCATGCCAAAATATTCCGCCACGGTGGGCGAGACCACGACGAACAGCGCACCATGGGCAAAGCCGTAGACCGCAACGATGCAATAGAGTGCCCAGTGGGCGCTGACATAGGCCAGCGGTCCCAGGGCCGCCATCAGGCAGGCAAAGCAGAACAGGTAGGAATTGCGCCCCCCAATCACGTCAACCAGCCGGCCCACTGCCAGCCGGCCGGCGATGCTGGCCGCGCCCATGACCGATATCAGAGTCGCCGCCCCTGTTGCGGTCATGCCCAGGTCCATGCCATGGGCCGGCAGGTGCAGCGGCACCGTCATCAGGGTCGGAAAGAACAGGAACTGCACCGCGCAGAGGGTCCAGAAGGCGCGGCTTGATTTCGCCTCGGCAAACCCCTGACCGGCGGCGGGTACCCCGGCGCCCCCGGCGCCCGCAGTGTCTCCGGTGTCTCCGGTGTCCCCTCCGCTGGGCACCGGCGGCGAGGACATCGCCAGCGCCGCCATGACCAGCAGCGCCAAGGCCGCGCCGCCCAGCACCAGAACCGCCGGGCGCCAGCCGATCCCGGCCACCAGCAGGGCGACCACGGGCGGCACCACCACCTGGCCGATGGCCGTTCCGACCTTGACCACCGCTGTCATCAGCCCGCGCCTGGCCTCGAACCAGCGCGCCACCGTCGACAGGGTCACCACGTCATGTGCGGCGAAACCCAACCCGAGAAACAATCCAAAAAGGACGAAAAGCTGCCATATTTCCGATACTTGCGACAGCAGCATATAGCCGATACCGAACACCGTTCCGGTCGCGGCCAGCACCCGGCGCGGCCCGAAACGGTCGCTCAGCCGCCCAGCGGGAATGGCCAGCAGCCCCATCATGAACACGCTGAGAGCCGAGGCCGAAGAAAGCACGGTCCGCGACCAGCCGAACTCGGTCTCGAACACCTTGAAGAACAGCCCCGAGGAAATGTAGAGTCCGATGATCGTGAATTGAGTCAGGCTGGCACCGAGCACCACCGCATAGCGCGATCCCATTGCGCCACTCCTCCCCTGTTACCGTTCAACTGTTAACGGGTCCGCAGGGCCGCGTCCACCACCCTGATCGGATGAGATGGCGACGGCAGAATTCGACCATGCGCCCCGGTGAGCGCCAGAACCTCCGCCCGCGCCAGCCGCTGCTCCGTGCCCGCCCGATCACCGGAGTCGCCCAAGGAAGGGAAAATTTATTCATCAATTTCAGAGATTTATGACGACACTCCGCCCCTTTTCATCTCAGCGCAGACTTCGCCGGATTGCATCCCGCCGATGCCGCCCGGTGCTCGAGTTCGGGCAGCGCGTCGCCGCCTTGCGCTCCGCACTGACATCGCGCCGGGGTCATGCTACTCTGGCGGCAGCAAATCACGGGAGACGTTCATGAAACTCATCTGGCTTGGCCACGGTTCGTTCCGTATCGAAACCGGCGACCTCACCCTGCTGCTTGACCCCTGGCTGACAGGCAACCCGGCCCTGCCCGAGGAAGCCCATGCCGAGGCCATTTCGGGGACCACGCAAATCCTTGTAACTCATGCACATTTTGACCATTCTGCGGATGCGGTCCGGCTGTCGAAGGAGCTGGGGATTCCGGTGGTGGGGCAGTATGATGTGATGTCCCATTGGGCCGAAACAGAGGGCATCGAGACCATCGGGTTCAACAAGGGAGGCACCGTGGATCTGGGCGGCGCACGGGTGTCGATGGTGAACGCAGTGCATTCCTCGACTTTCGGGGCGCCCGAGGGGCCGCGTGCCGCGGGATCGGAGGCGGGTTTCATGATCATGGCCGAGGGCAAGACGCTCTATGCCAGCGGCGATACCGACATCATGGCCGATATGGAGTGGATGGGCGACTATTACAAACCAGATGTAGGGATCCTGAGCGCCGGCGGCCATTTCACCATGGACATGAAAGGCGCGGCCTATGCGGCGAAACGCTACTTCAATTTCAAGACGCTGATCCCGGCCCATTACAAGACCTTCCCGATCCTGGAGCAATCGGCGCAGGAGCTGATCGACGCGCTGCCGGGGGTGGATGTGATCGAACCACAGGTCATGACCGCGATCGAGGTCTGACCCATGATGCCGCCGCCCTGCCCCGGTTTTGACCGTTTTGTACCGGCGCGGGCGGCGGCATTTCCCGTTTTGTACAAAAGTTTCCCGGCAACGGGAGGCGAACAAAAGGTTAACGCCGCCGGGGTCGCGGCCGGGCGGCGCGAGCGCCGGGAATGACCCGACCGTCACCGGAACGGCTGGCCGTCGCGCGGCGCTGGATCAATGCGATCCCGAACCGGCGCGGCAAGGATCTGAGCAACCTGATGAGCGAGCGGGACCACCTGCAATTCATCGGCACCGATGACGGAGAGCTGTGGACCGGCAAGGCGGTGCGCGAGGGGCCGCGCGGGTTTCTTCGGGGTCATGCCGGCCCTTCTCAAGCACGAGGAGACTTTTGCCGAGGCTTACGAAAACGGCGACACCGAATGGGCCTGTCTGAACCATGCGCTGATCTTCGCCAATCGGCCTGACCGGCTGTTCAGTGCTCGCACGACGCTGACATCAGACAGAGCGTTTTGCGTTTTTTGCACGAATTCCGGCAGGACAGGAAAGGGGAACCGGTGCATTTTCTGCCCGGCCCCGAAGCGTTTACCGGGATCAGCGCCTCAGCGGCGGGCGGCGAAGAACGCTTTCAGCAGCGTCTCGGCCTCGGCGGCGGCGATGCCGTCGTAGACGTCGGGGGCGTGATGGGTCTGGGCGTGGGTGAAGACCCGCGCGCCGTGGGCGACGCCGCCGGATTTGGGGTCGGCGGCGCCGTAGTAGAGCCGCCTGATCCGGGCCGCCGCGATGGCGGCGGCGCACATGGCGCAGGGTTCCAGCGTGACGTAGAGGTCGTGCCCCGGCAGCCGTTCGGACCCGGCGGCGGCGCAGGCGGCGCGGATCGCGGCAATTTCGGCGTGCGCGGTGGGATCGTTCAGCTCGCGGGTGCGGTTGCCGGCGGCGGCCACCACCCGGTCCGACGGGTCCACCAGCACCGCGCCGACCGGCACCTCGCCGCGTTCGGCGGCGGCGCGCGCCTCGCCAAGCGCTTGATTCATATGCGATTTGAACACCATGCCCCACCCTGCCCCGCAACTGCCGCTTTCGCAAGCGTCCGAAATCGTCTAAGGCCGGGGGATGAGCACAGATAAGGCCAGGGCATGAGCACCCCCACCCCTCCCGGCGACCGCATCGCCAAGGTTCTGTCGCGCGCCGGCGTCGCCTCGCGCCGCGTGGCCGAACGCATGATCGAAGCGGGCCGCGTCACCGTCAACGGCCGCAAGATCAACAGCCCGGCGCTGAACGTCACCGACCGCGACAAGATCGCCGTCGATGGCAAGCTGATCGCCGCGCCGGAACCCGCGCGGCTGTGGCTGTATCACAAGCCCACAGGGCTGGTGACCACCGACCGTGACGAGAAGGGCCGCGCCACCATTTACGACGACCTGCCCGAGGAGATGCCTCGGGTGATGAGCGTCGGGCGGCTTGACCTGAACTCGGAAGGGTTGCTGCTGTTGACCAATGACGGCGGTATCAAGCGCAAGCTGGAGCTGCCAGCCACCGGCTGGCTGCGCAAGTACCGGGTGCGCATCAACGGCCGGCCCAAGGACGAGGATTTTGCGCCGCTGCGGCAGGGGCTGACCGTGGAGGGCGAGACATTCCAGCCGATGATCGTGTCGCTGGACCGCCAGCAGGGCGCCAACGCCTGGGTCACGGTCAGCCTGCGCGAGGGCAAGAACCGCGAGATCCGCCGCGCGATGGAGGATCTGGGCTTTACCGTGAACCGGCTGATCCGGGTGTCCTACGGGCCGTTCCAGCTGGGCCAGCTGAAACCCGGCGCGGTCGAGGAGGTGCGCCGCCGGGTGATGCGCGACCAGCTGGGGCTGGAGCCCGAGGATGGCGAACCCGCGCCGCTGAACCGAAAACGGCCCACCAGAGGCGCGCGCGGCGGAGTCGGAAAACCGCCGCCGAAACCCATTGGCCCGGCCACCGGCAAGCCCGGCGCCACGCGCGGTGGCGGCGGCCACGGCAAGCGCGGCGGGGCGACGCCCAACCGGCCAAAGCGCCGGAGTTGAGCCAGTTGGCTGCGGGTTCCCCCTAGCAAGCCCGGCCTGCATCGCCTAGATTCGGGACAGATAGGTGGTCAGGGGTTCCGTATGTCTCAAACCGGCGTGCAAAAGATTGCATATGCGGCGTTATTGGTTCTGCTGTTCGGCGTTTGCACCGGCCTGCTCGGGGGGGTGTGACCGATGGCGCAGCGGTTCGGCGGCAAATACAGCCCCACATCTACCCCCCCATCCCAGAGCGCCGAGGATGGCCCCGCCCCGCGCGGCGCCTATGACGGCGCCCGCGTCGATCCGGCGGGCGCACGGGCCAATTTGCTGTTCGTTCCGGCGATCCCGCTAATCTTTACCTCGCTGAACGACGGCGCCATCGGCATGACGCTGGGCCTGATCGCCGCAGGCATGCTGACGCTGGCGGCCTGGCTGCTGCGCGAGGGGCTGCGTGCCGAGAGCGCCTATCACGCGCGCAAGGTGGCCCGCCGCCCGACCTTTCCGCGAAAGATGGCGGCCAGCCTGCTGACCGGGCTGGGGGTGGCGGTGGCGGCCTACAAGACCGATCCCGGCATCCTGGCCCCCGCGCTCTACGGTCTGGTGGCCACGGTGCTGCACGGCATCGCCTTTGGTATCGACCCGCTGAAGAACAAGGGCCTGGAGGGTATCGACACCTTTCAGCAGGATCGCGTGGCCCGTGTCGTGGAAGAGGCCGAGAAATACCTCGATGCGATGACGGACGCGGTCAAACGCGCCGGCGACCGGCAGCTCGAGGCCCGCGTCGAGCGGTTCCAGAGCACAGCCCGCGACCTGTTCCGCACCGTCGAGGAAGACCCCCGCGACCTGACCGGCGCGCGCAAGTACATGACCGTCTATTTAATGGGCGCGCGCGACGCGACGATCAAGTTCGCCGATATATATGCCCGCAACCACGATGCCCGGGCCCGCGCCGACTATCTGGCGCTGCTCGACGACCTGGAAAAGAACTTTGCCGCCCGGACCACAAAGATGCTGCAGGACGACCGCAGCGATCTGACCGTCGAAATCGAAGTGCTGCGCGACCGGCTGCAACGCGAAGGCGTCCGGCTCGACTGATCCCCGTATTCACGTAACAAGGAACCCCGTCCAATGTCCGACACCGTCCGCCAGAAAGCCGCCGAAAGCCAGACCCTCGTCGACGAGGTCACCGCGATCGACCTGCCCGAACCGTCCTCGGACATCGTTGTGATGCAAGAGGCCGAGGCGCCCGTGCAGGCCGAAATCCGCGCCCGGATGGACCAGATCGACATGGGGGACACCAATTCGATCGTCTCATTCGGGTCGGGCGCCCAGGCCGAGCTGCAGGAGATCAGCCAGGCGATGCTGGCCGATGTGCGCAACAAGGATGTGGGTCCGGCGGGCGACAGCCTGCGCGACATCGTCACTACGATCCGGGGCTTCTCTGTCTCGGAACTGGACGTGCGCCGGGAACGCAGCTGGTGGGAGCGCCTGCTGGGCCGGGCCGCGCCTTTTGCCAAGTTCACCGCCAATTTCGAGGAGGTGCAGGCCCAGATCGACAAGATTACCGACGACCTTCTGAGCCATGAGCACACGCTGTTGAAGGACATCAAGTCGCTGGACCTGCTGTACGAAAAGACGCTGGGGTTCTATGACGAGCTGGCGCTGTATATCGCGGCCGGCGAAGAAAAGCTGGGCGAGCTGGACAGCGCTGACATCCCCGCCCGCGAAGCCGCCGTGCAGGCCGCCGCCGAGAGCGAGCAGGTGATGAGGGCGCAGGAGCTGCGCGACCTGCGCGCCGCCCGCGACGATCTGGAACGGCGGGTGCATGACCTGAAGCTGACGCGGCAGGTCACGATGCAGTCGCTGCCCTCGATCCGGCTGGTACAGGAAAACGACAAGTCGCTGGTGACCAAGATCAACTCGACGCTGGTCAACACGGTGCCGCTGTGGGAAACCCAACTGGCGCAGGCGGTTACCATCCAGCGCAGCGCCGAGGCGGCGGCGGCGGTGCGCGATGCCAACGACCTGACCAACGAACTGCTGACCGCCAATGCCGCCAACCTGCGCGACAGCAACAAGATGATCCGGCAGGAGATGGAGCGCGGTGTGTTCGACATCGAGGCGGTGAAACAGGCCAATGCCGACCTGATCGGCACCATCAACGAAAGCTTGGCCATCGCCGACGAAGGCAAGGCGCGCCGCGCCGCCGCCGAGCAGGAGCTGAAGAAAATGGAAGCCGAGCTGCGCGATACGCTGGCCGCCGCCAAGGCCCGCAAGGACGGGCTGGGCGACACCGCAGGCACCGCGGTGCCGGGCTGATCCGCCGGTGCGCGGCACGCCCATATCCCGGCCAGGCCGGGGGATCGCGGGCGCGATGGTGATCGCGCTGGCGCTGGCGGGCTGCGAAACCGCCAGCCCGCGCACATCGCCGGTGCC
>JBFHMM010000080.1:0-15214 GCA_041594355.1 Paracoccaceae bacterium
GGTACAGCTAACCAGGGTGGCCGTCGCGAGGTAATTGGTCACCTCTTTCAGCACGCTGGCGCTGCCCAGAGGGTCGGATGCGTCGGCCCATAACCGTCAAGAGCGGCACAATCCGGTCAAATGTGCCACGTTCGCAACCGGTAACATCAGCATTTTGCCGGCTGCGGGCCCGGTGGCAATTTTCCGAAACCCGGCAATCGACCGCGGCGCCGGCACGTGCGATCACTTCGGCTCCCAGCCTTTTGACCACGGCCTCATTTGTGATGGACATCTCCATCCAGATCTTGTTTTGGGTCACTTCGGGCAACATCTGATCCACCACGGCCGCCGAGGCGACCGGGTTAGGCTGGCAGGTGATCACAGCGTCGCAATCCTGTATCATGACCGCCGGCCCATCGCACGCCTGCGCAGCTCGCGCCGTGACACCGGCAACGCGAGTGACGTCCAGATCATGCACCCCAGGTGCCACACTGCTGTGCAGCAGGCTGCCCGACAGCTTGCCGCCTGCATTTCCCAATCCGATGAGGCCTATGCCCCGGTTGATCCTCCGTCATCCTGCATCCGAAGGTCAGTCACCGGGGCCGGGCCGTCGCCCCTGTTTGTGACGCTTTTTATGACATTCCCGGTACGTCGATGGCGGACGACCCGGCGATCTGTAAAAACGCACAGCGACGGTGGGCAGACCCCGGATTGAAGCATTGCGGCAAAGGGCTATTTCTAGCCGCATCAGAGGCTTCACCCGCCAAGGAGACCACGATGTCGATCAGACCAACGATTGAAACCCGCGCAGCCATGCCAACGATGGAAGGTGCTGGGGTAAAACTGCACCGCGCCTTCGGGTTTCAAGATCCGACAGAACTGGATCCTTTCCTGCTGTTCGACGACTTCCGCAATGAGCGCCCCGAGGATTACCTGCGCGGATTTCCCTGGCACCCCCATCGCGGCATCGAAACTATTACCTACGTGCTGGCCGGAACCGTGGAACACAGCGACTCACTGGGCAATACCGGCACGCTGAGCGCGGGCGACGTGCAATGGATGACCGCCGGGTCCGGGATCATGCATCAGGAAATGCCCGCCGGCAATGCGCGCGGCCAGATGCACGGATTCCAGCTCTGGGGCAACCTGCCGTCCAGTCAGAAGATGACCACCCCGCGCTATCAGGACATCACCAGCGCCGACATACCGGAGGTCGTCGACGATGACGGCACCCGTGCGCGGATCATAACTGGTAAATTCTGGGGCAAGACCGGCCCGGTCGACGGTATCGCAGCTGATCCACAATACCTCGACATCTCTATCCCGGCCGGAGTGAAGAAGACTTTTCCCATCGACACCTACCGGCGCGCCTTTGCCTACGTGTTCGAAGGGCGCGGGGCATTTGCCGATGCCTCCTCTCCCACTGGTGTGCTGGTCGAGAAGGAAGTCGCGGGTCGCGAAATCAAGCTGCGCGACATGACCGGGAACCGCACCTTGGTGCGATTTGGCACAGGCGACGAGGTCACCGTGCAAGCGGGTCCCAAAGGCATGCGGTTTCTGCTGATCTCGGGCGCGCCGATCGACGAACCCGTCGCCTGGCACGGTCCGATCGTGATGAACACCCATGCGGAACTGCAACAGGCGATGCGCGACCTTCGCAACGGCAGCTTTATCCGGCAGCCGGGCTGACACCCGGTCTTGTCCAAAACGTGGTATACTTTCCCTGCTTCATCCATCAGGGAGCGTCCCCCTGTTTGTCCGCATTTTCCGCGTCGACATCTACGAAGACAAGATCGTGTCATTCAAGTCCTTCGTGCTGGAGACGACATTGCCGTTGATGCGCAAGCAAGAGGGCCTTGTGTCGATCCAACCCTGCTTGCCGCACCCTGAAACGCCCAACGAATTTTGTCTCGTGATGATCTGGGAAAATCTCGACGTTGGTGGCTTTTGCCGGCGAAGACTGGTAGCGGCCGCACATCCACCCAGACGAAGAAGGCATCGTACCCGACCGGTTCTGGCATCACTACGAACTGGCGGCGGCTTGAAATCTTAAACCATGACCGCCTTGCGCACCATATCCCAGTAGATGGTCTCGACCGCCTCCAGTGAAAGCCGGCCGCCAGGTCGGTACCACGTATTGACCCCGTTCAGCATCGCGATCACCGCCAGCGTCGCGATCTTGGTATCGGGAACCATGAAAACCCCGGCTTCAACACCCTGCCGCAGAATGTCTTCAAGCTCGTCTTCATATTTGCCGCGCAGGCCGGTCACCGCTTCGAAATTCTCGGGTGTCAGGTTGCGCAATTCCATGTAGGCGATGAAAACCTCGTCCGGTCGGGCCGTGTGGAACCGGATGTGAAAGCGTGCGAAACCTTCGAGCCGTGCCATGGGATCGTCTGGTACCGGCTGCGCCGCCCGCGCTGCCAGCAAATCGTTCAGATGATCGCGCATCAGGTCGAACAGCAGGCTCTGCTTGTCGGACGTGTAATTATACAGCGCACCGGCCTGCAACCCGACTTCGCCCGCGATCTGGCGCATAGACACGGCGGCAAAGCCATGCCGCGCAAAGAGTTTCAGCGCTGCGTCCTGAATGCGCGGGCCTGTGATATCAGAATGTGATCCTGCGGTGCGTGCCATGACCCGGACAGTATCTGAACGTGCGTTCAGAAAAAACCCCTGCTTGCGCCGAACTGCAAGGACGGGCAAAACCTGTCAAGATCCCACCGGACGAGGTTCCATGCTCCTGCTGGCTCACAATCGCCTGCCTTTTCTGATCGCCGCAGCATTGCTGTCCGGTGTCGCGGCCTGCACGCAGGTACCAGAACTCCAGGATACCGTCATCACCGACGACCAGAGCGGCAGCAAATACCCCGCGCTTGTCCCGCTGGCCCCGACCCTCGGGACGCGCCCCGCCCCGCAAGACGCAGCCGAGCGACTGGAGAGTACGCTGAATGGACGACGCGACCGGTTGAAATCACGGGCGAGCGATTTGCAGGCGGGAATTATCGACGAGGAAACACGCAAACGAATGCGCGAAGGTGTCGCCCGCTAAGGTCAGATGCACGGTGCGTTGCACCCTCTCGCGGAACCGGCTAAGTCCCGGCTGAACGACAGCGATAAGGGATCCCCAATCATGACAGAACCGTTGCGTCTTGGAATTGCCGGTTTGGGCACGGTTGGGACCGGAGTTGTAAAGATCATCCGCCGTCACGCCGACCTGTTGACCGCCCGTACCGGCCGCAAGATCGAGATCACCGCCGTCAGCGCCCGCGACCGGGCAAAGGATCGCGGCGTTAGCCTGCGCGGCTACGGCTGGGAGGACGACCCCGTCGCACTGGCCACACGCGCCGACGTGGACATCTTTGTGGAGTTGATGGGTGGCCCCGACGGCCCCGCCAAAGCCGCCACCGAAGCCGCGATCGCGGCAGGAAAGGACGTGGTCACAGCCAACAAGGCGATGTTGGCCATGCATGGCCAGGCGCTGGCCGAACTGGCTGAGAACGCCGGGCGGTCGATCCGTTACGAGGCGGCTGTCGCCGGCGGTATTCCCGTGATCAAGGCGCTGACCGAGGGGTTAGCAGGGAACGAAATCACCCGCGTAATGGGGGTGATGAATGGCACCTGCAATTACATCCTGACGCGCATGGAATCCTCGGGCTTGCCCTATGACGACGTGTTCCGCGAAGCCGATGCTTTGGGCTATCTCGAAGCGGACCCGAACCTTGACGTCGGCGGCATAGATGCCGGCCACAAGCTGGCTCTTCTGTCGTCCATCGCATTCGGTACGCGGCCCGATTTCGCCGGTATCGACATCGAAGGCATCCAGCGGGTCACCATCGACGACATCCGACAGGCTGCCGACATGGGCTACCGGATCAAGCTGCTGGGCGTGGCCCAGCGCACCGCGCGCGGGCTGGAACAACGGATGCAGCCCTGCCTCGTACCCGCCGATTCACCGTTGGGCCAGCTCGAAGGCGGCACCAACATGGTGGTGATCGAAGGCGATTCCATCGAACAGGTTGTTCTGCGTGGCCCCGGCGCGGGCGAAGGCCCGACCGCCAGCGCCGTCATGGGCGATGTCTGCGATCTGGCCCGTGGTCTACGCCTGCCGGTGTTCGGCCAGCCAGCCGCATCGCTCGACGCGGCACCCTCCGCTATCGCTGGACTGCCCGCGCCCTATTATCTTCGAATGGCACTGCAGGACAAACCGGGCGCTTTGGCCAAGATCGCCGCCATCCTGGGCGATGCAGGCGTATCCATCGACCGGATGCGCCAGTATGGCCATTCCGAATCTGCAGCTCCTGTTCTGATTGTCAGCCACAAGACAACACGAGCGGCTCTGGACAAGGCACTGGAAGCGATGCAATCGACCGATGTCATGGCCTCTGCTCCGGTTGCGTTGAGAATCGAAACGGTCTGACGCTCGCCTGGCGGCTTCCTATTTGGAAACAATGCGCCCGTGAACTCGTTACCCTCGACGATCCGTCGACAGTCGAGAGGCGCAGATCCGCACCTGATCGGCGCGCTCACCTCGATTTGACCCTTTGCATTTTGAAAACACGAAGCGGTTTTTTGCACAAGTCATGCGAAGAATTCATCTCATGAATACATCATGATAGATGTGAGGTGTGAGCCGTTTAGCCCCTACGAAATGACAGACCGCGAACTGGTCGCCATACAATGACAGCTTAAAGCGGTGCGGATCGCTCTCTTCTGGTTTGATCCTGATATGGAGTGGGTGCCACCGACGAGCGGTAGGCGTGGTTGCCGACAGCATTTCCGCGATGCCGCGATACAAGCATGGCTGACGATGAAAGTACTGTTCGGAAGGCCGTTTCGGCAAACGACTGGTTTTGTCGAAAGCCTTTTGCCGCTCGTCGGATTGGACCGGGCGGCGCCGGATTGCGGCACCCTGTGCCGAGGCCAGAAGTCGCTGAACGTAGGCCTGCCATATCGCGGTGGAGCCGACCCCCTGGACCTCTTGATCGACAGCACCGGTATTGAGGCCGAGGGTGAGGGCGAGTGGAACGCGCGACAGCATGGCGGTCCGAAACGCCGGATTTGGCGTAAGATACACATAGCAACAGACGAAAAAACGCTGGACGTTCGAGCGGTCGAGGTCACCACCAGCAATATTGGCCCCTCTCGGTAGGTTGCTTCGCAATCGCCTGCCGGGCAGCGGATGCGCCGATGCTGCCGGAATTGCTTGATCAGTTACCTCCCGATCAGAACATCGGATCAATCACAGCCGAAGGCGCCTACGACACTCGAAAATGCCACGACGCGATTGCTGCTCGCAATGCTCATGCTGTCATTCCACCGCGCAAGAACGCCAAGCCGTGGAAGCCCACGAGCGACGGGGCCGCCGCCCAGAACGAAGCCGTGAATGCATCGCGATACCTAGGCCGCGCCCTGTGCCAACCCCTCTCGGCAGCATCCTGCGGATGCGCCTGCCGGGCAATGGCAGGAGCGGATACCACCGCAGCAGCCGCGTCGAGACAGGGATGCATTGCGTGAAATTGATGAGCCAATCGCTCATGGCGCGAGACTTCGACCAGCAGGTCGCGGAAATCCAGGTTCGGATCGCCGCCCTCAACCGCTACACCGCTCTCGGTGTAGCCATAACAGAAGTTGTAGGATAAATTCGTCTGGGGAAAGGGGAAGCCCGCCACTCAACTAATTTGTGCAACAAAGCCGGTGCCCGCCAATCCGGCACCTCTGCGACGACCTGCCCGCAGGGCGCCCTGCACGCCCTAAACGGCTTGTAGACCGGGCCACGCCTGCGCTATTCCAAGGCAAAGCTGGAACACAAGGAATTTTCGCCGATGAGCGCCCCAATTGATTTCAACGACCGCATGCTGTCGCTGGGCCTGGCCCGGGTTTCCGAGGCCGCGGCAATTGCCTCGGCAAAACTGGTTGGCCGTGGTGACGAAAAGGCCGCCGATCAGGCAGCCGTGAACGCCATGCGCGAACAGCTGAATCTGCTGGATATTGCCGGTGTCGTGGTTATCGGAGAGGGCGAACGCGACGAGGCGCCGATGCTGTACATCGGTGAAGAGGTCGGGACCGGCGAGGGCCCCGGTGTAGACATCGCACTGGATCCGCTGGAAGGCACTACCCTGACCGCCAAGGACATGCCAAACGCGCTGACGGTGATTGCCATGGGTCCGCGTGGATCGATGCTGCACGCGCCCGACGTCTACATGGAGAAGGTCGCAATCGGGCCAGGTTACCCCGAGGGGCTGATTTCCCTGGACATGCCGCCCGCGACCCGCGTGTCGGCGCTTGCGACGGAAAAGGGCTGCGCTCCCTCGGACATCACGGTCTGTATTCTGGAGCGCCCGCGTCACGAGGCGATGATCGCCGAAGTCCGCAGCACCGGCGCTGCGATTCGTCTGATTACCGACGGCGACGTCGCCGGCGTGATGCATTGCGCCGAAAGCGATATCACAGGCATCGACATGTATATGGGATCCGGCGGCGCCCCCGAAGGCGTACTGGCCGCAGCCGCTCTGAAATGCATGGGAGGGCAGATGTACGGCAAACTTCTGTTCCGCAACGATGACGAAAAAGGCCGAGCGACCAAAGCAGGGATCACCGATCTGGATCGAATCTATGCGCGCGACGACATGGTCACTCAGGACGTGATCTTTGCCGCAACCGGCGTGACTGGCGGAACCTTGTTGCCTGGAATCAGACGCCAGCCTGGTTGGGTCGAAACCACAACCCTGCTGATGCGCTCGAAAACCGGATCCGTCCGGCGTATGCAGTATCGCACCCCTGTCTGATCACTTTCCCGCGATGCTATTGTGCCACTGGCCACAGCTTCCAGCGGGGGATAATTTGACGACGGGAAAGGCCGGGCCTGAACGGGTCCGGCTTTTACATGCGAGGGGCAAGACATGGCATACCTTGGGGTTGATGAGTCACTGACCGGCCGGCGCTGGGTCGGTCCATCGATCGAAGCAGAGCGCGCCGCCGAGGCGTTATCGCAAGACACCGGGCTGCCAAACTCGTTGTGCCAAGTGCTGACTCGGCGCGAGGTGAGCGCGCAGGACGCCGCGAGCTTTCTGGCCCCGACACTGAAGGATCTGCTACCGGATCCGCACGAACTCAAAGACATGAAGCGCGCCGCCGAACGGATGTTGTCTGCTCTGCACAAGAAGGAAAAGATCGCGATTTTTGCCGATTACGACGTCGACGGAGGCAGCTCCGCGGCCTTGGTGCTGGCCTGGTTGCGGCAAATGGGGCGTGACGCAACCCTCTATGTGCCCGACCGCATCGACGAAGGCTACGGGCCCAATGTTCCGGCCATGAAGGATCTCGCCCGAACACATGACCTGATCATCTGCGTCGATTGCGGGACTCTTTCGCACGATCCGATTGCAGCGGCCGAGGGCGCGGATGTGATCGTTCTCGACCACCATCTGGGCGGCGAAACGCTGCCGCCCGCGCTTGCCGTGGTCAACCCCAACCGGCAGGACGAAAGCGGTGATCTCGGTCATCTTTGTGCGGCGGGTGTCGTGTTCCTTCTGCTGGTCGAACTGGGGCGCCAGCTGCGCACCAATGGGCAAAGCGGACCGGACCTGATGGCGATGCTCGACCTCGTGGCGCTGGCCACCGTCGCCGACGTGGCCCCGCTGATCGGGGTAAACCGGGCCTTGGTCCGTCAGGGGCTGCGGGTCATGGCCCGGCGAGAGCGGCCCGGACTGGTGGCCCTGTCCGATGTCGCGCGGCTGGATGCGACACCCAGCAGCTACCACCTTGGGTTTATGCTGGGGCCCAGGGTGAACGCCGGCGGGCGGATCGGGCAGGCCGATCTGGGCGCGCGGTTGCTGTCCACCACCTCGGCCAGCGAGGCACAGGCCATCGCAGAACGGCTGGATCAGCTCAACTCCGAACGCCGTGAGATCGAGAATGCCGTGCGCGCCGCCGCCCTCGCCCAAGCCGAAGAGCGCGGGCTGGACGCGCCGCTGGTCTGGGCTGCTGGCGTAGGTTGGCACCCCGGCGTGGTCGGCATCGTCGCCGCTCGCCTCAAGGAGGCCGCCAACCGCCCTGCCGTCGTGATCGGCTTCGATGGCGACGACGGCAAGGGATCGGGCCGATCGGTGTCCGGCGTCGATCTGGGCGCCGCGATCCAGCGGCTGGCCACCGAGGGCCTGCTGCAAAAAGGCGGCGGTCACAAAATGGCCGCCGGCCTGAGCCTGACCCGCGCCCAGCTGGAACCCGCGATGGCCCGCCTGTCCGAATTGCTGGCCCGCCAGGGCGCCGGACAGCGCGGGCCCGCCGACCTGCATCTAGACGGGTTGCTGATGCCCGGCGCCGCGCAGATTGAACTGGTGGAACATTTGGAAGAGGCCGGTCCCTACGGCGCAGGCGCCCCTGCCCCGCGCTTTGCCATGCCAGACCTGCAAATCCGCCATCTTCGCCGCGTCGGCGAATCACATCTCAAAGTCACGCTGTCTGACGGCATGGGCGGAGACATTGACGCCATCAGCTTCGGCGCATTCGACACTGCGCTCGGGCCCGCGCTAAGCGCGCATGGCGGCGCACGCTTCCACGTCGCAGGGCGGCTGGATATCAACACGTGGAACGGACGAAAGACCGTCCAGCTGCGGTTGGAGGACGCAGCCCCGGCCAAGGCCAATTGACACGGGGTACTAAGCGATTTTCTGTCGCCCAAAGTGTTTTTTGGCTTGCGCCCCGGGGCCGGACTATCTATTGAACCGCTCACCGACAGAGTGGCCCGTTCGTCTATCGGTTAGGACGCCAGGTTTTCAACCTGGAAAGAGGGGTTCGATTCCCCTACGGGCTGCCACTTTTCCAAGCAAGAACATGAAAACAAACACTTTTCTCAAGCGCTCGGCTAGCTACTAGCCCATCAACTCGCCAAAAAACGCTTGTGAATCGACCTGCTGATACATCTTGCTCAGAGACTTGCTCGCAACGCCTGTATAGTTGATCTTCTTTCGCAAAGAGGGCGGACAACCTTGCAGCCACGATACCACGTTCAAAAATTTGTCAGAGATGACGTCCTATTCAGGATCGGTCTGTACGTCCAAACTTGTGCGCATATCGAGCACACTGCATGGCTGTATCTCTATCTAGTCGATCCCGCACATCCAAATGACAAACCCAAAACTAAGAAGATCATGGATCTTCGCTTGAACACTCCCAGACTCGTTGAGGCACTTGAAAAGCATTTGAAGAAAGCCGACCCCGAAGATAGCAAGTTGCTGGATCTCTTGATCAGAGAAATCAAACTAGGTCTACCATTTCGAAACAAACTGATTCATGGAGCCTTACGCTTCGACTACGAAACAGCTGAGTATTTTTTGTTCAGCCACTGGAAGGCTGATCCGACAGAACCACATGAGTATGAAAGTTATAAGTGTCCGGTTTCGGTCGAGTGGCTGGACGAGGCTTTGACTGCCGCCGACAGTATTCTCGTTCAAACCCGTGAGCTTCATCACATGGCTCAGCGACGGCTGCGGCAATAAATCGCATCTAGATGTCGCTCTGACAGACCGGCGTCAGTGGCGGCTTGCTTGCGGGATAATTGATGGTCGGCACCGGCCCCTAATTTTTGGGTACGGTTTTGCCCGGTTCGATCTCCGCCAGCAGCTCGCCATAGCGGCGAACGGCGCGTTTCAGTCCAAACGGCCTGCCCGTTCGAACGCATTCGCGACAGCTTGCAAATGCTCCGGCAAGGGGGCTGGCCCCGACGTTCCGAATTCATGACGCAGACGCTCGAAATCCCGAAATCACGCGCCGTTGGTAGCGATGTTGAAGGCCAAGTCATCCATCCTGTCGCAAATCCCTAACACTGTTTTCTGGTGTGAATCCACATTCTCTTCTCTTTGCAGTTTCACGATATCTTGGAGACGCACTCGGGAGTGCTCACGGACAAAGCTTGTGAACACTGTGATCGTTTCTGCGATGTCATTCGTCTGACTATTGCCGTTCATAATTTCGACCTTTCATTTACTCGTTGATGGTGGCCGAGGCGTAGGAAGCCGCCCCGGCCGCTGCCCCCGGTTCGCACCGTGGCAGTTTGCGCCGCGCCGTCTCAAGAAAACCAACGGCCGCGCCTTGTCGAGGTTTGCCCACTCCCGACTTACGGGGCTGCATGGCGCTGGCGGGTCATCCCTGAACCCAAGACGCCGGGCGCACCCTGCCCTATTTTTTTCGCTCAGGTCAGCACATCACCCGCCGCCGGGCGCAGCTCAAAAAAGACCGCGCCCGAAGACGCGGCAGTTGCCCTTGGCACGAAAAGGACCGCTATGACATCCCGAAACGACTGATGCGGCCAGTCATGGCTTCGGCTCCAGAACCACACAATTCGACGGCTTGCGATTGAAGCTGCATTTCAGTCAGGATCGCGCGACAAAAACCCGCCAGTCCGCTAGATCCGAAATCTCTCGCGCCCCTTCCGTTGCGACCGCTTCGCACAGGAACCCGTGAACGTTGCTGCCGTCCGACAAGCGAAGCATGCCAATCCCAAGCGGCGCGGCAATCGTTTTCATGAACGATCCGAACTGCTCTAATGGTAGACTCCAGACCTCTACAGAGACCTGCACGCCGGAGCCGTCGGCGACCCGCACCAGTCCTGGCTTGGCCACCCCGGCAGAGGGCAGCGCATAAAACGCATAATCTGACGTGGTCCGACCGGCTCGGATCAGGGTACCCCCCCGGCTGGTCAACTCCCCGTTCAGCGGTAGACCGCTCAGATGGGCACCGCATACCGCGATCTCGATACGGTCAGCCCCGACATCGGGCGGCGGCAGATCGGGTGCGACGAACTCCCACCCCGTCGCCCCAAGTGTACGCGTGCCTGCGGCTTCCACTACGGTCGCCATCGCGGCAACCTTTGCATCCTCGCCAGCGGGCGCAAGAAAGGTCACGCCCCCCGGCCGACCGTCCCTGCGCCCGGGTGCGGGCACGGCGATTCCACACATGTCCATCAGGTTCACGAAATTGGTATACGTGCCGAAATTATTGTTGGGCGTGATCGGATCGGCCTCCAGGTCGGCCACGGAATAGAACGTCGGGATGGTCGGCACGCAGAGCATGTCGACTTGTGCGAGCAACGGTTCCGCCTCGCGGATCAGATCACGCAGCCGGTAGATGCCGCGAAAGGCGTCCGCCGCGCTCAACGTGCTACCCTTGCCGATGATCTCGCGAGTCGCCGGAAAGACGGCCTCTGGATCGCGGGTCAGCAGTTCCTCGATAACCGCATAGCGCTCGGCGACCCACGCGCCGTAGTAAAGCATCTCAGCCACTGAGTAGAACGGTTTGAAATCTATCTCGCGGATGGTCGCGCCGGAGGCGCGCAACGTCTCGACGGTATCGGAAAACGACTGCGCCTGAACGGTATCGCCAAAAAAATTGATACTGCCAGCATCAGGAATACCCAGCACCGCCGCCCCGGGCCAGGCTGTGAGCGGTGGAGTCGGCACCGATTTTGAAAAGCTATCAGCCACGTCATAGCCGGCAGCGCATTGAAATGCGGCATAAGCATCCTCGACCGTCAGCGCAAAGACCGAGATCGTGTCCAGAGTGCGGCAGGCGGGCACCAGCCCGCTGGTCGAAAGGCTGCCCAGCGTTGGTTTCAACCCGACGATATTGTTCAATGCGGCCGGCACCCGACCTGACCCGGCTGTGTCCGTCCCCAGCGCAAAAGTGACGATGCCATGCCCTACTGCTACGCCCGAGCCTCCAGAAGACCCGCCTGGCACGATGTCCGGATCGATCGAATTCAGCGGCGCACCGTATGGCGTCCGGACACCGACCAGCCCCGTAGCGAATTGATCGAGATTGGTCTTGCCGATCAGCAGCGCCCCGGCCGCCTTCAACTGTTTGACGACAAACGCATCCTCCACCGCGTCGTAGGCAAAGGCCGGACAGGCCGCCGTCGTCGGGTAACCTGCGGCGTCAATATTGTCCTTGATGGCAAAGGGCACGCCCCAAAGTGGTTTCTCGGGATCATAGGCCCCCAAGCCGTCGGCCGCCGCCAGAACGTCGGCTTTGTCAAATAAGCAAAGGAAGATGTTCGGATCGCCAACCTCTTCGATCCGGGTAAAAACCTGATCGACCACGTCGGATGCGGTCACACCCGCCGCATAGGCGGAACGCAGACTGGGGATCGTCAAAGGGATGGCTGTCACTGGGGAACTCCTTGGGTATTCATCGTCGTGTCTTGAAAGGCCGTCTCGGGCAGGCGTGGTGTGGCGGCCAACAAGGCCTGCGTCATCGGATGTGTCGGTGCGGTCATCACTGTCTCGCAGCTGCCCTCTTCGACGATCTTGCCGCCCTGCATCACCAGCACACGATCGCAAAGCATGCGAACCACCTGCAGATCATGTGATACGAACAGGTACGTCATCCCTAGATCGGCGCGCAGGTCAGCCAGCAAGTTAAGCACCAACGCCTGGATCGACACGTCCAACGCCGCCGTCGGTTCGTCGAGAATCAGAAGCTTGGGCTGCACAGCAATCGCCCGCGCGATGCCGACGCGGGCCTTCTGCCCGCCCGACAGCTGGTGTGGAAAACGGTGCAACAGGTTCTGTGGTAGGCCGACCTGTTCAGCCAGTTCATCGACCCGCTTGCGCCCCTCGTCGCGCGACATCCGCAGAATACCGCTGAGCGGCGCGGCGATGCTCTGCGCCGCCGTATGGCGCGGGTTCAGGCTGTCCGTGGCGTCCTGAAACACCATCTGGATATCGCGGCGCCGGGGGTTCTTGGCAAAACTGCGGGCCGGGATGGTGCCGAGGTCGACACCTTCGAACAGGATCTGTCCCGATGTCGGATCAAGTAGCCGCGTCAATATCGACGAGGTTGTCGATTTGCCACAACCGCTTTCGCCAACCAGCGCCAGGCTCGCCCCCTTGGGAATGTCGAAAGAGATACCGTCGACCGCCCGCACCGGTCCCGATTTACCCTCATAGGTCTTGACCAAATCCCGCACCTGCACCAGTGGCGCACCTTCGGCTTCGGTCTTGCGAAGCGGGCCGCGCACCTCGGACGGAAGCAGGTCGCGGATGGTCGCCCCCTGCCGCGGGGTCGCCGCAATCAGCCTGCGCGTATAGGGGTGGCGCGCGGCAGCAAATAACTGCTCCGGCGCGCCCTCTTCAACCAGTGCGCCGTCCTTCATCACCACGATCCGGTCGCAGTATTGCGCCGCCAACCCCAGATCATGGGTGATCAGAACCGAGCTCATGCCCCGCTCCGCAGACAGATCACGGATCAGGTCCATCACGGTTTTCTGGGTGGTGATGTCCAGCCCCGTTGTCGGTTCGTCCGCAATCAGCAGGCGCGGGTTGCAAGCGAGCGCAATGGCAATCACAACCCGCTGGCACATCCCCCCCGACAATTCGAAGGGATAGGCGTGGTAACGAGCCTCGGCATCTTTGATCCGGACCATTTGCAACGCTTCGATTGCCTTGTCGTGGGCATCTTGCCGGGTCGCCTGCGCGTGACGGCGCAGCACGTCCTCAATCTGGGCGCCAACGGTGCGGATCGGGTTCAGCGCGGCGCGCGGATTCTGAAAGATCATCGAGATCTCGCGGCCGCGGATATCCAGCATGTCCCGGTCCGATGCCTCGCGCAGGTCAATGCCACTATAGCTGACACCCCCTGCGGTGATGCGCCCGCCCCGGTCCAGGATGCGCATCACCGCATAGCAAGTCACCGACTTGCCCGAACCACTTTCACCAACAATGCCCAGCGCCTCGCCTTTCGCCACATGGAGGCTGACATCGCGCACCGCAGAGACTGGGCCCTTGCGGGTCGTGAAGGTCACCCCCAGGTTTGACAGATCCAGCATTGCCTCAACTCCTCCGCCGGGGATCGACCAGATCACGCAGACCGTCGCCCATCAGGTTGAAAGTAAATACCGCCAGCATCAGCCAAAGCCCGGGAAACACCGCCAGCCACCATTCGCCCGAAACGATAAAATTCGCGCCCTCGGCCACCATTATCCCCCATTCGGGGGTCGGCGGGCGCACGCCCAGCCCGATGAACGACAGGCCAGCGGCATTCAGGATCGCCCAGCCAAGGTTGAGCGAGACCTGCACCATCATCGGCGGCAGCGCATTGGGAAAGATGTGGCGCGCCAGAACCCTAATATCGCCATCACCCGACAATTTTGCCGCCAGAACAAAGCCCGCGTCACGACGAATGTTGACCTCGGCCCGAACAAGGCGGGCATAGAACGGCGTATTGATGATTGCGGTGGCATAGACAATGTTTTCCACTGTATTGCCAAGTGCCGCGACGATACCCATGGCCAGCACGAAAAGCGGGAACGCCATGATCGTGTCCAGAACCCGGTTCAGCACCGCGTCGATCCAGCCGCCCCAATATCCCGCCACCGCCCCCAAGAGAGAGCCCGCTACAAAAGACAGCGCCACGGCGGCGACCGAGATCGTCAGGTCGAGCCGTGTTGCCACGATCACCCGGCTGAACACATCTCGACCAAGACTGTCCGTGCCGAACCAATGCGCGGCCGACGGCGGCTGCAGGGCATTGGCGGCATCGCTGGCCAACGGATCGTAGGGCACCAGCGACGGACCAAAAGCCGCCATTGCGATAAAGGCAGCGAACATCGCGAAAGACATTAGCGTGACTGGATTATCTCGCATTACATAAGCGAAATGCGCCAAGGTCTCGCCGCGTTCTGTGGTCGGTTTCTTGAGGGTGTCGGTCATTATACCTCAGCGCGCCTCGAACCCGATGCGGGGGTCGATCAGGGAATAGGAAATGTCGATCAGCAGGTTCAGCGCCACGAACAGCAGGGCCATGCACAGCACGAACCCCTGCACAGCCGCATAGTCCGAGGCGACCAGCGCCTCGACGGCGTATGATCCGATACCGGGCCAGGCAAAGACCTTTTCCACCAGGACGTTGGCCCCAAGGGTAAAGGAAAACACCATGCCCAGCGTTGTCACCACCGGCAGCAGCGCGTTGCGCAGGGCATAGGTGAACATTACCTTGCGGTCGGTCAGCCCAGCGGCCCGCGCCGTGCGCACGTAATCGGATGACAGCGCCTGCAACATGGCCGCCCGCGTCATTCGCGCAATCGGCGCCATGGTGAACAAGGCCAGCGTCAGCGCCGGCAGGATCAACTGTTTCAGCGCGCCACACCATGTTTCCCACTCCCCGACAAGCGCCGCGTCGATCAGGTAGAAGCCGGTCACCCGGTCGGGTTCCAGATAAATGAAGTCCAGCCGTCCCA
>JBFHMM010000081.1:0-15166 GCA_041594355.1 Paracoccaceae bacterium
GCACGATGCGGTTCGGGTCATCCTCGGTCGGGTTCAGCACCTCGCCCCAGTAGTTGGTCGGAATGCCACCCATGTTGTAGTGCACCGTCGGCAGAACCGGGATCGGTTCCTTGGTGACGTCGACACCGGCAAAGATCTTGGCGCTTTCCGAGATACCCGGCAGGCGTTCGGCCAGAGCCTCGGGCGGCAGGTGGTTCAGGTTCAGGTGGATGTGATCGCCGTCCTTGCCAACGCCGCGGCCTTCGCGAATTTCCATCGTCATCGAGCGGCTGACATAATCACGCGGCGCGAGGTCCTTGTACTGGGGCGCATAGCGCTCCATGAACCGCTCGCCTTCGGAATTGGTCAGGTAACCGCCCTCGCCGCGCGCGCCCTCAGTGATCAGGCAGCCCGAGCCATAAATGCCGGTGGGGTGGAACTGCACGAACTCCATGTCCTGCAGCGCCAGACCGGCGCGCGCCACCATGCCGCCACCGTCTCCGGTGCAGGTATGGGCCGAGGTCGCGCTGAAATAGGCGCGGCCATAGCCGCCGGTGGCCAGCACGACCATCTTGGCGTTGAACACATGCATGGTGCCGTCATCGAGTTTCCAGCAGACCACGCCCTGGCACTGGCCATCTTCAGACATCACCAGGTCGACGGCGAAATACTCGATGTAGAACTCGGCGTTGTTCTTCAGCGACTGACCATAGAGCGTATGCAGGATCGCGTGGCCGGTCCGGTCGGCGGCGGCACAGGTCCGCTGCACGGCGGGACCTTCGCCGAATTCGGTGGTGTGGCCACCGAACGGGCGCTGATAGATCTTGCCCTCTTCGGTCCGGCTGAACGGAACGCCATAATGCTCCAACTCGTAAACCGCCTTGGGCGCCTCGCGGGCCAGATATTCCATAGCGTCGGTATCGCCCAGCCAGTCCGAACCCTTGACAGTGTCATACATGTGCCACTGCCAATGGTCGGGGCCCATGTTCGACAGGGACGCGGCGATGCCGCCCTGCGCCGCCACGGTGTGCGAGCGGGTCGGGAAAACCTTGGTCACGCAGGCCGTGCGCAGGCCCTGCTCTGCCATCCCCAGCGTGGCTCGGAGCCCGGCGCCGCCGGCGCCGACAACAACCACGTCATATTCGTGCGTTTCGTATTCGTAAGCTGCCATTGTCCTGCCTCTCAGAGCGCGATCTTCGCCAGCGCGAAGAGCCCGGTCGCCGTCAGCCCGTAGGAAAAGACGGTGGTAAAGATCAGCGCGGCTTTCTTGGTGGTGCCGTGCCAGTAGTCCTCGATCATGATCTGTGCACCCCGGCGGAAATGCTGCAGCCCCACGACCAGCACCAGCGCCGTCAGAATCGCGGGAACGGGATGCGAGAATGTCTCGAGCACCGATGCATGATCGGATCCCAGCGCGCGGCCGGCGATGATGATGAATGTCGGTACGATCAGCGCCAGACCAACCGCGCTGACCTGCATGTACCAGTGATGTTCGGTGCCCGTACCCGCGGCACCCTTGCCGACGGCGCGCTTGCGATCTGTCAGATAACGCATGGTGGCCTCCTTCAGACGATGATCAGGGTCAGGACGGTCAGAACGACCGATCCGATGATGCAGGCCCAGCCCAGCTTCTCGGCGGTCGGAATATCCAGACCGCGGCCGGCATCGTAAACCAGGTGCCGCAGCCCGGCGAGGTAGTGATACCATAGCCCCAGAACCGACAGCGTCATCACCAGATCGCCGAACCAGCTGGTCAGGAACCCGTCGGCGGTGGCAAAGGCTTCGGGCGATGTCGCCGCGGCCAGCAGCCACCAGACCCAGAGCAAAGCCGAAACGATCAGCGCGTTGCCTGTGATCCGTGTCAGGATCGACGTGAGCATAGGCACCTGCCAGCGATAGATCTGCAGGTGCGGCGAGAGCGGGCGCACGCCCGAGGTATCGTCGGCCATGATGGCTCCTTTCCGGTTGGCTGGGCTCGGTTTTAACCTATTCTGCCCTGCTGTCACGCGCCGCGTGCCGCCACAGGCGCGGTTTTTTGGCGCGGCCAACGAATTTTCGCCAGTTAGTGATCACAGTAATCCAAACCGTGATCACAAAATAACACCGCAACAACACATTCAACGGAATCAATCTGACCGCACAACCCCGGCAACAGACCCCGCGACCCTGCCATCTTCCAGCAACATGGCCGTCGCCTGCGTGACTTCACGCAGCAACTTCCTGCGGATCCGGTCGGGATAGTCCTCAAACCGCTGCGCAGTCACAACAAAGGCACCCTCCCCTGTGATCACATTTTCATAGTAATAAGCGGTCAGATCCGGCTCGCTCGCTTCGATGGCGATCGCATTGACCGTTACCCCTGCCTCGCGCAACGCCGGATGCACCTCGCTCGGCGCGATGCCTTCGTTCGACACACCGTCGCCGGACACGTCGATCAGCCGCCGGGCACAGGGGCCCGCCGCGTCAAAAGCCGCCAGCCCATGCAGCAGCGCCTCTCCCACCGCCGTCGAGAAATTGCGCCAGATCCTCGGGCTCTCCGCCACCCGATCCGCCAGCCGGTCCGACGCCGCGAAACTATCCACCGTGGTCCAGTCGATGGTGGTCTGCTGACGCAACGCCCCTGACCACTGCATCAGCAACACCCGCGCCCGCGCCCGCACCAGCGCCTCCGACACCACCGGATCGCGCAGCGCCTCGGCCAGCCCCCCATCTGCATCTGGTATTCGCCGGCATCCACCGAGCCTGAAACATCCGCCGCCAGAACCAGCGCCAGATCGCAGGCCGCCAGCCCCCCGGTATCGCCGTCCACGCACAAACAACACAATCGCGCAACAATTTAATGGTCCGACCTTATCAGACCGATCCTGAAACCGGTGCAACTTTCCCGCCACCCCGGTTTTCTTTTCTTTGACAATACTTTAGGGGTCTGGGGCGCGTCCCAGACCCCCCCGACCTTGGCTTACTTGGGCATCAGCGCCCAATAGTCCAGATCCAGCAGAACATTCGGCAGGTATTTGCCGTCCTCGCCCTTCAGCGCAAAGGGTGCCCCGCCCTTGGTCGCCACCAGCCGCAACCGGATCGCGCCCACGCCGGGCGCGTCGGTGTCGGCCTTGTCCAGCACCTCGGTCCAGGCTTTGACGGTATCGCCCGAAAAACAAGGGTTTGCGTGGGCGCCACCGTTCAGGCCGACGATCATCTGCGCGTTGGCCAGCCCGTTGAACGACAGAGCGCGGGCCATCGAAATCACGTGCCCACCATAGATCAGCCGCCCGTCGGGGCGGAAGGTCAGGTCGAAGTGCACCTTGGCGGTGTTCTGCCACAGCCGGGTGGCGATCATGTGTTCGGCTTCTTCGATGGTGACACCATCGACGTGGTCGATGGTTTCTCCCGTTTTGTAATCATCCCAACGGTGGTTTTCACCGCTTTGTACAAAATCATAATTGGTGAAATCGAGCCCTCGGGGGATCACAAGGTCTTCTGCCGCGAGCGCGGGCTTCAGCTCCGGCACGACGGTGTCCGGCGCGGGCGCGTCCAGATCCGATTTACGCACCATCACCCAGCGCACGTATTCCATTACGACTTCGTCGCGCTGGTTCAAGCCCCGGGTCCGCACATAGACCACCCCGGTCTTGCCGTTGGAGTTCTGTTTCAGCCCGATCACCTCGGATTCCGACCGCAGCGTATCGCCGGCATAGACCGGCTTCAGCCAGCGGCCCTCGGCATAGCCCAGGTTGGCCACCGCGTTCAGCGACACATCCGGGACCGTTTTGCCGAACACCACGTGGAACGCGGCCAAATCGTCGATGGGCGAGGCCGGCAGGCCGCAGGACTGGGCGAAACTGTCCGACGAATAGAGCGCATGACGCGCCGGGTAGAGCGCGTGGTACAGTGCCCGCTCGCCGCCCGACACGGTGCGCGGCACCGCATGTTTCAGCACGTCGCCAACGGCGTAGTCTTCAAAAAACCGGCCCGGATTGGTTTTGGCTTTGGATTTGGGGGCCATTCACTGCTCTCCTAATTTCATCTCTGGAGAATAAGGCTCGCTTATCTCCTTGGTCACCGCCTGCCCGCAGCGCATCACGCCGCGGGCCGCGTCAAAGGTATAGGTGGGCGGCCCGTGCAGCACCCACCCCTTGGCCAGGGCTTCGCTAACCTTGTGGCAAAACGCCGAGGTGTCGTCCTCGGTCAGGAAACGGTAGATCATCGCCGTCACCCGAACGCCGGATAGCCGAGCAGGAGGTGAACGTACCCGATCACCGCCATCAGCACGACGCTGATCACGAGGAACATCGCGTCCTTGCCGATGCTGCCCTTGACGGGCGGCGTCCACTGCGGTTCGGCCCGGTTGATCACGGCCATCTCCACCAGCGCCCACAGGCCAAGCCCGCCAAACAGGATGAACGACGGCACGTCGCCGTTCACCAGCAGGTGCGCAACAGCCCATAGCGCAAAGCCGGTCAGCATCGGGTGCCGCATCCGGTAGAGGATCGCGCCCTTGGACGGCCCCGGGCTGGTCAGGTAGAGCGCAAAGATCATGATCAGGTTGTTGATGCCCACTGTCGCGGGATGACGGCCCCAGAAAAAGGCGCCATCGGCCATCCGGTAGCCAAAGATCATCAGCAGGATCGAAACCGCCAGCGCCGCCGCCACCAGCCCCTTGCCCTTGTCACCCATGCCGGCGCGCATATCCGGCGCGATCCGCTTGAACAGATGCGCCAGCCACCACAGTGCGACGCCGAGAATCAGTAGAAGCATGCCTATCCCCTCATGTTAATCGGGTTCACATTGACCTTATTTCGCCAATGCCGCAATAGCCTCCGCCTTGGCCAGGATCGTACGGGCTGTCTCCACATGCAGATTCTCGACGATGCGCCCGTCAACCACGGCCACGCCCTGGCCCGTTGCCTCCGCCTCTTCAAAGGCCACGATCTGGCGGCGGGCCAGGTCCACTTCGGCCTCGGACGGGGCAAAGGCGGCATTGGCGCCGGCAACCTGCGCGGGATGGATCAGCGTCTTGCCATCAAAGCCCATGTCGCGGCCCTGTTCGCACTCGGCGGCCAGCCCGTCTTCGTCCAGGTACTTGTTATAGACGCCATCGACAATGATCAGCCCCTCGGCCTTGGCCGCCAGCAGGCACAGCCCCAGCGAGGTCATCATCGGCAGACGGTCGTCGCGGGTCCGGCACTGCAGTTCCTTGGCCAGATCGTTGGTGCCCATCACCATGCCGGACAAAAGCGGGTGCGCCGCGATCTCGGCCGCGTTCAGCATGCCGCGCGGGGTTTCCATCATGGCCCAGATCGGCAGATCGCCGGTGATCGCCGCCAGCGCGGCGACATCGCTTGCCGAATCCACCTTGGGCAGCAGTACCACATCGGCATCCATGTCACAGACGGCCTTGGCGTCGTCATGACCCCATGCCGTGTCCAGCCCGTTGATCCGCACGATCTTGACCCGCGCGCCATAGCCGCCCTCGGCCAGCGCCGCCTTCAGCGTTTCACGGGCGTTGTCCTTTTCCTCGGCCGACACCGCGTCTTCGAGATCGAAAATGATCGCGTCCACCGGCAGGGTGCGGGCCTTGTCCAGCGCGCGGGGCTTCGAGCCGGGAATGTACAGAACGGAACGGTAGGGGCGCGTGCGAGGGTCCATGAGGCTCTCCTGAATTTCAACTCGGGTCATAATGTTGCGCGGAAAGGGGCATTTTTGATCGGAAAGTTCAAGCAAAAACGCGCCGCGCCGCAGCATTTCGCGCTGATGCCCCCCCCGCGCAACGGGCTGCGGACGTCGAATTAACCAAAACTCAGCATCTGTTCGGCAGAGTTTTTGTCGTCGGGTGCAGCAAGGACAAGCCGTTTCGGCCGGGCCTCCGGGCAAGTCGGGCAGACAGGCACAATCGCATCCAAACCTTCGGCAGTCTGGGCTGACCGGCCTGGCGCATCGGCAAACCGGTGGGCCCGTCCGGGCCGTCAGCCCTGTAACAAGGGGACACCCCATGAAGACGACACTGATGAAAATGACGATGGGCCTGGGACTGTTGGCGCTGGGTGCGCAGCAGGTTTCGGCACAAAACGCCCGCAACTGCGCCCCGCGCGATGTTGTCGTCGAACGCCTGGCCTCGGGTTATGGTGAAACCCGGCAAAGCATCGGACTGGGCGCGCGGGGCACCATGGTCGAGGTCTTTGCCTCAACCGAAACCGGCACCTGGACGATCACCGTCACCGCCCCCAGCGGCGTGACCTGCCTGGTCGCTTCGGGCCAGTCGTTCGAGACTCTGGCAGAGGCATTGCCGCCGCAGGGCAACGACGCCTGAACCGTCAGGTCAGCGCATCCCAGATCAGCTTGCTGCCGGTCACGGACAGCAGCACGTAGGTGGTCGCGAAAAACAGGTGTTCGGGCACGATCCGGTGTGCCCGCACGCCCAGCCAGGTGCCCGCCAGCGCAAAGGGCGCCAGCAACAGGTTTGCCGTGAACGTCTGTAGCGTGAACATCCCCAGCGCGGTGTAGGGGATGAACTTGGCGATGTTGACGACCCAGAACAGCAACACCGTGGTGCCCTGATACTGGTTCTTGTCCAGCTTTTGCGACAGCAGGTACACCGCCGCCGGCGGCCCGCCCGCGTGGCTGACAAAGCTGGTAAAGCCGGTGACGGTGCCGGCGAGGGTGCCGGCCCAGCTCGGCAGCGTATGCGCGATAGGGCGTATCCAGCCGCGCCGCTGACCAAAGTGCCAAGTCACGAACAGCACCGAAATAATGCCGATCAGCAGCCGCAGCAGATCCGCATCCGCCACCCGGAACAGCGCCACGCCCAGCCCGACCCCGGGCAAGGCGCCGAGGATCATCACCCGCGCGTCGGGCCAGCTCCATGTCTTCCAATAGGGCCGCAGCGACGCCACGTCGATCAGCATCAACAGCGGCAGCATCAGCGCCAGCGCCTGATCCGGCTCCAGCACCAGCGCCAGAATCGTGGAGGAGGCAAAGGCCGCGCCGGAGCCGAAGCCGCCTTTGGATATCCCCGCGAACAGCACCGCCGGCACCGCGATCGCGAAAAAGGTCGCATCCATTTCCACCATCGCGCCGCCCTTTAAGCCTTTGCCATCATTCTGCTTTACATCGGGGCATTTCGGCTGGAAAGCGCCCCCGCGCCGCTGCGCCGCATTGCGGAACTCTTGCACGAACAGCCGTTTGGCACTAGGCAACCGGAAAATTTCAACCGGACCGGAGAACCATTCCATGGCCAGACCCAAAATCGCCCTCATCGGTGCAGGCCAGATCGGCGGCACCCTCGCCCATCTGGCAGCAATGAAAGAACTCGGCGACGTCGTCCTGTTCGACATCGCCGAAGGCACGCCCGAGGGCAAGGCGCTCGACATCGCTGAATCCGGCCCTTCCGAAGGGTTCGATGCCGCGCTGTCCGGCACCCAGTCCTATGAGGACATCGCTGGCGCCGACGTCTGCATCGTGACCGCAGGCGTGCCGCGCAAGCCGGGCATGAGCCGCGACGACCTGCTGGGCATCAACCTCAAGGTCATGAAATCGGTCGGCGAAGGCATCCGCGACCACGCGCCGAACGCATTCGTCATCTGCATCACCAACCCGCTGGACGCGATGGTCTGGGCGCTGCGCGAATTCTCGGGCCTGCCGCACGAGAAAGTCTGCGGCATGGCAGGCGTTCTGGACAGCGCCCGCTTCCGTCACTTCCTCAGCGTCGAATTCGGCGTCTCGATGAAGGACGTCACAGCCTTTGTTCTGGGCGGCCATGGCGACACCATGGTGCCGCTCGCCCGCTACTCGACCGTCGCCGGCATCCCGCTGCCCGACCTGGTCGACATGGGCTGGACCACGCAAGAGAAGCTGGACAGCATCATCCAGCGCACCCGTGACGGCGGCGCCGAAATCGTCGGCCTGCTGAAAACCGGTTCGGCCTTCTACGCACCGGCCACCAGCGCCATCGAAATGGCCGAATCCTATCTCAAGGACCAGAAACGCGTCCTGCCCTGTGCCGCCTATGTTGACGGCGCGCTGGGCCTGAAGGGCATGTATGTCGGCGTGCCGACGGTGATCGGCGCCGGCGGCATCGAAAAAATCATCGACATCAAGATGTCGAAGGACGAACAGGCGATGTTCGACAACTCGGTCAACGCCGTCAAAGGCCTGGTCGCAGCGTGCAAGGGCATCGACAGCTCGCTGGCCTAAGCGCCGGAAAACCTGACAGTTCGAACCGCCCGCCGGATAGCCGGTGGGCGGTTTTTCTTTGAGAACGGGCCGCTCTGCCGTACACTTCAGGCATGGTGCGCGCGATTGTCACCGCCGTCCCCCTGTACGGCGCGGATAGCGCCAGCCTGACCCTCGCACTGGGCGATATCTGGTTCCAAGCGAACCTGAACGGAAACCGCGGCCCTCAGGAGTCGCGTCTGCCCCACTTCACCACCACGCTGGGCCTGTTCGTCGCGAACGAATCCGCCCCGACCATCCGCTTTGACGCCGCCGACGCAGCCTGGATGTCGGCCTATACGCACCTGCGCGGCGGTCTCGGCGAACTGGCTCCGGCCTTTGACCCGACCGACCAGATACGCTGGGTCATGGGCACCCGCCGGTCGATGCAGGGGGTTGGTGCCGACACCCGCTACGCCAGCGGCTATGACATGATGCTGGGGCCGAAATCGACATGGCCGCGATGGCCTGTTTCGCTCTGTGTCAGCAGCCAGACCCGGTTCGCACCCGCGCCGACCGCGACCATGCGCTGGCGATGATCCGCGACAACCGCCGGTTCTGGCACGGGTCGAGGCAGAGACCGGCAATTTCGCCGAATGGATCCCGAACGCGCGGCGAACCTCGGCGCTGGGTGTGACCGTACCCACCGACACCGGCCCGCGTTGGCTGGCTGTGCTGTCCGGCGCCGAAAACCTTGTCGAAGGGCCAAGCTGATCCCCTGCTGGCGCGGGCGTAGCGGTGCCGGGATCAATCTCGTGCGGGTTTTCACGGCAGCCCGCCCGGTCGACCTGTCTGAATGGCTGCAAGGTGTAGGGCTGCCGCCCTATATCGAGGACGGACACCAAATCCGCCCGGAGAACCGGTGGCTGTTTCGGGACATGTTGTAGGGCGGCGCTGTATTATTCGCGATCTGGCTGAACTGAACGGCGCGGCGAATCAGTTGCGGATCGCCTCCCGATCACCAGAACTTCGCTTTGTGATCACACCATTTCGGGCCGTGATCACAAAATGGTCATTTCGGCAAAAAACCCCGCTCTGCGTAAAAAAACGTTTAACTGTGACCACCGCTCATGGCTATACCCCACCCAATCGCAGCTAGACGGGACAGTTTCAATGAACATCCACGAATACCAGGCCAAGGCTCTTCTTCGCAGCTATGGCGCACCGGTCAGCGATGGCCGTGTTGTGCTGAAAGCGGAAGACGCAAAAACCGCAGCCGGAGCGCTGGACGGACCGCTTTGGGTCGTCAAGGCCCAGATCCACGCAGGCGGTCGCGGCAAGGGCAGCTTCAAGGAAGCGGACGCCGGTGAAAAAGGCGGCGTGCGCCTGGCCAAGTCGGTGGAAGAAGCCGCCGAAGAAGCCAAGAAGATGCTCGGCCGCACGCTGGTGACGCACCAGACCGGCCCGGCGGGCAAGCAGGTCAACCGGATCTATATCGAAGACGGTTCCGACATCGAAAACGAACTGTACCTGGCACTGCTGGTCGATCGCCAGACCTCGCGCATCTCGTTCGTCTGCTCGACCGAAGGCGGCATGGACATCGAAGAGGTCGCGGCCTCGACCCCCGAAAAGATCCTGTCGTTCAGCGTTGATCCCGCCACCGGGTATCAGCCGTTCCACGGTCGCCGCATCGCGTTTTCGATGGGCCTCAAGGGCGCCCAGGTCAAGCAATGCGTCAAGCTGATGGGCCAGCTCTACCAGGCCTTTGTCGACAAAGACATGGAGATGCTGGAGATCAACCCGCTGATCGTTCTGGAAGGCTCGGGCGATCTCAAGGTGCTGGACGCCAAGGTCGGTTTTGACGGCAACGCGCTCTACCGCAACGCCGACATCATGGCCCTGCGCGACGAGACCGAGGAAGACAGCAAGGAACTGGAAGCCTCCAAGTACGACCTGAACTACATCGCGCTGGATGGCGAAATCGGCTGCATGGTCAACGGCGCGGGTCTGGCGATGGCCACCATGGACATCATCAAGCTCTACGGTGCCGAGCCTGCCAACTTCCTCGACGTGGGCGGCGGTGCCACCAAGGAGAAGGTGACCGAGGCGTTCAAGATCATCACCTCCGACCCGCAGGTCAAAGGCATCCTGGTCAACATCTTTGGCGGCATCATGCGCTGTGACGTGATCGCCGAGGGCGTGGTCGCGGCGGTGAAAGAGGTCGGTCTGAAGGTTCCGCTGGTGGTGCGTCTCGAAGGCACCAATGTTGAGGCCGGCAAGGACATCATCAACAATTCCGGTCTGGACGTGATCGCCGCTGACAACCTCAGCGACGGCGCCGAGAAGATCGTGAAAGCCGTCAAGGGCTGAGCCCGCAGGGTGGGTAGTTCTGCCCACCTCCCCGGATGAATGGTGGGCAGAATTTCCCACCCTACCGCATATTTTCCAAGGAGACCGCCGAACATGGCTATCCTCATCGACGAAAACACCAAGGTAATCTGTCAGGGTCTGACCGGCTCGCAAGGCACCTTCCACACCGAACAGGCCATCGCCTATGGCACCAAGATGGTTGGCGGCGTGACGCCGGGCAAAGGTGGCACGACCCATCTCGACCTGCCCGTCTTCAACAGCGTTCACGAAGCCAAGGCCGTGACCGAAGCCAACGCATCGGTCATTTACGTGCCGCCCCCCTTCGCGGCGGATTCGATCCTCGAGGCGATCGACGCCGAGATGGAGCTGATCGTCTGCATCACCGAAGGCATCCCGGTTCTGGACATGATGAAGGTGCAGCGCGCCCTGCAGGACAGCGCCAGCCGTCTGATCGGCCCGAACTGCCCCGGTGTCATCACCCCCGACGCCTGCAAGATCGGCATCATGCCCGGCCATATCCACAAGCGTGGCTCGGTCGGCGTCGTGTCCCGCTCCGGCACGCTGACCTATGAGGCAGTGAAACAGACCTCGGACATCGGTCTGGGCCAGTCGACCGCTGTCGGCATCGGCGGCGACCCGATCAAGGGCACCGAACACATCGACGTGCTGGACATGTTCCTGGACGATGACGAAACACAGTCTATCATCATGATCGGTGAAATCGGCGGCTCCGCCGAGGAAGAAGCCGCCGAATTCCTGGCCGAGCAGAAGAAAAAAGGCCGCTGGAAGCCGGTTGCCGGGTTTATCGCTGGCCGCACGGCGCCTCCGGGCCGCCGCATGGGTCACGCCGGTGCGATTGTCGCGGGCGGCAAGGGCGGCGCCGAGGACAAGATCGAGGCGATGAAATCGGCTGGCATCGTTGTCGCCGACAGCCCCGCAACCCTCGGCGAGGCCGTTCTGAAGGCCATCGGGTAACCAGCCCCGTTTCCCGTCCCGGTTCCGGCCGGGGCGGACGCATACTGACGAGGAGAGAAGCACATGACGTTCACAGAAGCGGTCAAGACGTGTTTCTCGAATTATGTCACCTTCTCGGGGCGCGCCTCGCGCCCGGAATACTGGTTTTTCTTCCTGTTCATCGTGATCTGGAGCGCCTTTGCCGCTATCATCGACTGGCAGGTATTCACCACCGTCAGCACCGTCGAAGCAAACGGCGCCACCACCGTCACCGCGACATCCTCTCAACCGGTGCAAAGCATCGTGAGCCTGGTGGTGTTCCTGCCGCATCTGGCGGTGGCCTGGCGGCGGATGCATGATACCGGGCGCAGCGGGCTTTACGCGCTGTTCCCGCTGCTGCTGATGATCGGGGCCGGTCTGGTGCTGGTCTTTGGCATCGGCATCGCCAACGTCTTCGCCGGCGGCGGCTCGATGGACCTGCTGTTCACCCGCGCGACCCTACTGCTGCTGATCCCGACGATGCTCGTCGCTCTGGTGTCGCCGCTGCTGGTTCTGTGGTGGCTGACCCGGCCCAGCCAGCCCGGCGACAACCGCTTTGGCCCCGCCCCGCAGGAGGCCCGCGCCTGATGCGCCTCGCCGCCCCGATATGGACGCTGCTCTGCGCCCTCGCGATCCTCGTCGCACAGGCTGCACCGTCGCGGGCCGAGATGTTCGGCCCCATCGCCGGCAATGTCTACGGCAGCGGCCAGGACGCGCTGGTGCTGGTTCTGCATGGCGACCGCAGCTCGGGCTATATCACCGACTTCGCCTTGGACGTGGCCAGGAACAATCCGCAGGCCACCGTGATCCACATGGCGCGGCCCGGCTATTCGCTGCGCGGCGGCCAGTACAGCAAGGGGTCGAACAACGGCCGGCGCGACCATCACACCAAACACAACAACATGCTGCTGGCCGAAGGTATCGCCGCCGCCAAACAACGGTTTCCCAACCGCAAGCTGATCGCCTTTGGCCACTCGGGCGGCGGCAACCAGATCGGCGTCGTCGTGGGCCGCAACCCCGGCCTGATCGACACCGCCATCATGATGTCGACCCAGTTGGACGTCGGCCGCTGGCGGTCTTATCGCGGCCAGTCCTGGGGCAAAAGCGAATCGCTGGTGAAATTCCTGCCCAAGGTGCCACGCGGCACCCGGCTGATCGCCGCCACCGGCGACGGCGATTCCAACACCGTGCCGTCGCTGGCGCGCAGCTATGTCAAAAAAGCCCAATCGCTGGGCCTTAACGCCACTTTCATAGAAATCCCCAATGCCAATCACGGGTTCAAGACCCTGCACCAGCCGGCATTGGTACTGGTAACACAGGAAATCCGGCAATGAGTCTGCAAAGGACCGAGGTAAAACCATGACCGAACAATCGCCCAACGACGTCTTCCATGCCTCCAGCTTCATGCAAGGGCATAACGCCGAATACCTGGAACAGCTTTATGCCCGATACGCCAACGACCCCGGCGCGGTGGATGCCGCCTGGGCCGAGTTCTTTCGCCAGCTGGGCGACGAAGGGCTCGACGTCAAGGCCGAGGCCGAGGGCCCGTCCTGGGCGCGCACCGACTGGCCGCCGCAGCCCAACGACGACCTGACCGGCGCGCTGACCGGCGAATGGCCCGTCGCACCCGCCGAATCCAAGGCCGCCGGCAAAAAGATCGCCGAGAAGGCCGCCAAAGCCGGCGTCGAAGTCAGCGACGAAATGATCCAACGCGCGGTGCTGGATTCGATCCGCGCCCTGATGATCATCCGCGCCTACCGGATCCGGGGCCACCTGGTGGCCGATCTCGACCCGCTGGGCATGCGCGATCAGACTCCGCACCCGGAACTGGACCCGCGCACCTACGGCTTTACCGATGCCGACATGGACCGGCCGATCTTCATCGACAAGGTGCTGGGCCTCGACATCGCCACCATGCGGCAAATCATGGAGATCGTGAAACGCACCTATTGCGGCACCTTCGCGCTGCAGTACATGCATATCTCCGACCCTGAACAGGCCGGCTGGCTGAAAGAGCGGATCGAAGGCTTTGGCAAGGAGATCAGCTTTACCCGCGAGGGGCGCAAGGCGATCTTGAACAAGATGGTCGAGGCCGAAGGCTTTGAGAAGTTCCTGCACGTCAAGTATATGGGCACCAAACGCTTTGGCCTTGATGGCGGCGAGGCGCTGATCCCGGCGATGGAACAGGTGATCAAGCGCGGCGGCGCGCTGGGGCTCAAGGAAATCGTGATCGGCATGCCCCACCGGGGCCGCCTGTCGGTGCTGGCCAACGTGATGGCCAAACCCTACCGCGCGATCTTCAACGAATTCCAGGGCGGCAGCTTCAAGCCCGAGGACGTCGACGGCTCTGGCGACGTGAAATACCATCTCGGCGCCTCCAGCGACCGCGAATTCGACGGCAACGAGGTCCACCTGTCGCTGACCGCCAACCCCAGCCACCTCGAGGCGGTGAACCCCGTGGTTCTGGGCAAGGCGCGGGCCAAACAGGACCAGCTGAACGACAGCGACCGCACCAAGGTGCTGCCGGTGCTGCTGCACGGCGACGCGGCCTTTGCCGGTCAGGGTGTCGTGGCCGAATGTTTCGCCCTCTCGGGCCTGCGCGGCCACCGCACGGGGGGCACCATGCACATCGTGGTGAACAATCAGATCGGCTTTACCACCGCGCCGCATTTCTCGCGCTCCTCGCCCTATCCCACCGACAATGCGCTGGTGGTCGAGGCACCGATCTTCCATGTCAACGGTGACGACCCCGAGGCGGTGGTGCACGCCGCCAAGGTGGCGACGGAATTCCGGCAGAAGTTCAACAAGGACGTTGTCATCGACATGTTCTGCTACCGCCGGTTCGGTCACAACGAGGGCGACGAGCCCATGTTCACCAACCCGATCATGTACAAGCGGATCAAGACCCACAAAACCACGCTGTCGCTCTATACCGAACGTCTGGTGCGCGACGGGCTGATCCCCGAGGGCGAGATCGAAGACATGAAGGCCGCCTTCCAGGCGCACCTGAACGAAGAGTTCGAAGCCGGCAAGGACTTCAAACCCAACAAGGCCGACTGGCTGGACGGGCGCTGGTCGCACCTCGACCGCCACAAGGAAGAATACGTGCGCGGCGAAACAGCCATCACGCCAGAAACCATGGCCGAGGTCGGCCGCGCGCTGACCACCGCGCCGGACGGCTTTGCCCTGCACAAGACCGTCGGTCGCTTGCTGGATGCCAAGGCCAGGATGTTCGAAACCGGCGAAGGCTTCGACTGGGCCACCGGCGAGGCGCTGGCCTTCGGCTCGCTCCTGACCGAGGGCTACCGGGTCCGCCTGTCCGGCCAGGACGCCACCCGCGGCACCTTCTCGCAGCGCCATTCGGCGCTGATCAACCAGGAAACCGAGGAACGCTATTACCCGCTGAACAACATCCGCGCCGGCCAGGCCAATTACGAAGTCATCGACTCGATGCTGTCTGAATACGCGGTGCTGGGCTTCGAATATGGTTACTCGCTGGCCGAACCGAACGCGCTGACCCTTTGGGAGGCACAGTTTGGCGATTTCGCCAATGGTGCCCAGATCATGTTCGATCAGTTCATCAGCTCGGGTGAAAGCAAATGGCTGCGCATGTCCGGTCTGGTCTGCCTGATGCCCCACGGCTACGAAGGCCAGGGGCCGGAACACAGCTCGGCCC
>JBFHMM010000082.1:0-15012 GCA_041594355.1 Paracoccaceae bacterium
GCGCACCCGACCTCGTCCGGCCACAATCTGAACTCGTCTCAGCATCTGGGACCGCAGGCGGGTCAGAGAGTGCGTATTGCGCAGGTCCTCCATCTCCAGCGCGCGCAAGTACCCATTCAGCACATCGACAATGCGCGGCCGGATCAGTTCGACATCTTGTGCATGGGCTTTTTCGACCTCGAGCTCTGCGCGAAACCTGAGATGCATCAGACCATGGTCGCCGGTCAGCGAGACAGTAATCGGGTCAATTGAAACGAAGGAGATGTCTGGCAGCGCGTCAGGATTTACAGCATGTTTTTCATCTGTCGTCCCAGCGTCCGGCCCGCCGCCGTCATCAGAATGCGAAGGGTGGACCTCTTCCTGCGAATCGCTGGTTCCGAACGGCAACAAACCCTTCTGAACAGCCAGGAATCCCCCTGCTCCTCCGGAAACAGCTAAGACAAGGCCAATGATCAATGGCAGTTTCCCGGTTTTTTTGGCGCCGTCTGCCGACTCCTCCGGCATTTGTGCTGCTGCGTCAGTCATATCGGTTCTCAATTGATCGGACGCATTCTTTATAACCTCACAGGAACTAACCGATTGTTAAGGCCGATCAGCCAATTATCGGAATGAGCCGGACAGAACGCCGGTATGACGGAGGATAGCGTGCAGCAGATCAGAAACGTCTGGGCAGGTTTGGACGCCCGCAAGAAGGGCATAATAGTGGCAGCGGTATTGGTGACCTTTGTCGCCGTCCTCGGACTGTCACGTATGGCAACCGCGCCAACAATGAAATTGTTGTATGCCGGGCTTGAAAACGGCGCGGCGGGCGATGTCGTGCGCGCGCTTGAGCAGCGCGGAACGGCATACGAAGTGCGCGGCGGATCAATCTATGTTCCGGCCTCGGAACGCGACGAGTTGCGCCTGACCCTCGCCAGCGAGGGCCTTCCGTCCAATGGCGGACGTGGTTATGAACTGCTTGATTCGCTGTCGGGTTTCGGCACCACATCGCAGATGTTCGATGCGGCATATTGGCGTGCCAAGGAGGGTGAGCTGGCCCGCACGATCGTCGCCAGTCCGCACGTCAGTCAGGCCCGTGTGCATTTGGCGAACACCGGTACAAACCCATTCCAGCGGAGCTATGAACCGACGGCTTCGGTCTTTGTCGTTCCGACCCGCGCACCCATTACACCCGCGCAAGCCAACGCGATGAGGCATTTGGTGGCCTCTGCCGTGTCGGGTCTGGATGTTGCAAAGGTCGCGGTGATTGACGCGAACGGGTCGCTGATCGGAACACCGGAAACAGCAGCGGCCTCCAGCGTGTCGGATGACCGGGCCCAGCAGCTGCGGGAACGTGTATTGCGATTGGTTGAAGCCCGGGTGGGAGCCGGAAATGCGGTGGTCGAAGTCAGTGTCGAAACCGTTACAGAAACGGAATCCATTCGCGAACGCCGATTTGATCCCGACAGTCGAGTGGCGATCAGCACGGAAACCGAGGAGCGTTCTGACTCGTCCACAAATCAAGGCGGGGGCGACGTTACCGTGGCCTCGAATCTGCCAGACGGCGATGGTGCCGGAAACGAAGAATCGCAAGCCAGGACCAGTTCGACGCGAGAGCGCGTGAATTATGAAGTTTCGGAAACCGAACTCGAGATTATCCGAGCGCCGGGAGCGGTAAAACGCCTGACCGTGGCCGTGCTCGTCAACGGTATTCAAGAAGCCGGAGAAAACGGGGAGATCACTTTTGCCGAGCGCCCGCAGGACGAGCTGGAGTCTCTGCGGGAACTGGTGGCTTCCGCTGTTGGCTTCGATTCCGAAAGAGGAGATGTGATCACTCTCAAATCCATGGATCTTCCCGCAGTCGAGCCCCTGGGAACGTCCGGCCGGATGTCGCTCTTTGACCGGATGGGATTGGACGGAATGTCACTTGTCCAGATGCTTGTCCTGGCTGTGGTTTCCTTGGTCCTTGGCTTGTTTGTCATTCGGCCCATCCTGGCGAAACCGCCGGCCCTTCCAGCGCCGCGCCCGCCTGCCCTTCCGGGCAACGATCCGAATGAGGGCGACAGCGCCCCCGTTCTGACAGGTGAGGTGGAAAACAGCGAAACCGGGCAGTTTGAAGCCCTTCGTGGACCAAATATGGACTCGGGCTTTCCGGCAGCCATCGCAGACCCGCCCGCATTGTCAGGAGCTTCTGCTGATCCTGTCGAACGTCTCAGAGCATTGATCGGCGAGCGGCAGGAGGAAACTGTTGAGATTCTTCGTAGCTGGCTGGAAGAAAGTGGAGAAAACGCATCATGACAATCGCCCATCTACTCAAAGACTTTGGCCCGGCGGCAAGCGCTGAGGATCTGACGCAGATGGTTACCGAAGACGCCCTCGAAGATCTCCGGCTTGGCGCATTCGAAGAAGGCTACTCCGCAGGGTGGGACGATGCGGTTTCAGCGCAAGGGAAAGAAAGGCTTCGTGTCGGAGAGAGTCTTTCGAACAGCCTCGAAGATCTCTCTTTTACATATCAGGAGGCGCACAACCAGTTAACTGCGGAACTTGATCCGCTGTTCGGTTGCCTGACCAAGAAAGTCCTGCCAGATGCCATGGCCAAGAGTTTTGGCCAGCACGTCGTCGACGCTTTGAAGGGAATGGCCAAGAATCAGCTGGATCAGCCGGCTGTTCTCCTGGTTCCGCCAGGGGCTGCCGACTTGGTGGAAACGGCATTGGATCAGGATTTTTCGATGCCAGTTGAGCTGCGAGAAGATCCGAGCCTCAATGCTGGGCAGGCATACATCCGCGTTGGTGGCGCTGAAAGGGAGCTCAATAGCGACAGGCTCTTATCGACGATGTCTAAGTTGATAGAGGCATATATTTTCCGAGCAAAAGAGGAAAAACGGCATGGATAACCCCGCACCTCGCCACAGCGAAAAAAGCAATCCGTTTGTCTCGGTTCCAGTCGAAGTCAGCGTTTCAGTTGGAAAGGCCCGCCCTTTGATCCGCGATCTTGTAGCCATGGGCGAAAACGCGGTCCTGACCCTGGACAAACGTGTCGAGGACCCGGTCGAACTCTACGTCGGCGACCGCCTGATTGCGCGCGGCCAACTTGAAGAACTTGGAGGTGAACAATCCGGTCAACTCGCCGTCCGATTAACTGAAATCGCAGACTTGGAAAACGGCCTGGGATGACGCACCTCACTGCTTATTTTGGCCGAGCGGCGCCCTGTATCCTAGGCGCGGCAACAATCTGCTGCCTGACAACCGGGTCTGCAGTTGCCCAGGAGTTCTCAGTGACCCTTGACGACGGAGGATCGATTTCAGAGAGAGCAATCCAGCTGATCCTGCTGATTACCGTTCTGAGCCTGGCACCAGGCCTGGCAATCATGGTGACTTGTTTTCCTTTCCTCGTGACTGTTCTGGCAATTCTGAGGCAGGCACTCGGGTTGCAGCAGTCTCCGCCGAACATGCTGATTGTCAGCCTGGCCCTGTTCCTGACGTACTTCGTCATGGATCCTGTCTTTGCGGACGCCTGGGAAAACGGGATCAAACCAATGATAGACGGCTCGATGGAAATGGAGCCTGCGATCAGGCGGGCTATCGAGCCGTTTAGAGGATTCATGGCCGCACGAGTGGATCCTGACACCTTTTACTCGATGTCCGCCCTCCGCCCAGAACCTGCTGAACTGTCTCCCCAGTCGCCGCTTCCGGTACTCGTGCCGAGTTTTCTGCTCTCCGAAATCTCCCGCGCATTCCAGATCGGGTTTCTGGTATTCCTACCATTCTTGATCATCGATCTGGTTATCGCGGCCATTCTGATGTCGATGGGTATGATGATGGTGCCACCCGCAGTGGTGGCGCTCCCGTTCAAGCTTGCCTTTTTTGTTGTTGCAGATGGTTGGAGCTTGATCGCAAGCGCCTTGGTACGGAGCTACCTTTGAGCCTGAACCTGTCACGGTTTAGTGCCGCTCCAAGTTCTCATTTACGCGGCTGTCCTGATGCGCGGTCTCAAGCAGGCGGAACATGCGAACCGCAAACCCGCCTGCCTGTTTTCATGCTACGCCAGAAGCACGTCCCCATAGGCTTCCCGCAGCTTGTTCTTCAGCACCTTGCCGGTTGCGTTTCGTGGCAATTCATCCACAAAAACGACCGTATCCGGGATCTGCCATTTGGCGACTTTGTCGGAAAAGAAGGAAATCACATCCTTATCTGAAACTTTGGCTCCTGGCGCTTTGACAGCGACAAGGACCGGCCGTTCGTCCCATTTTTCATGTTTTGCCGCAATTGCGGCGGCATCCGCGATACCGGGATGACCGACTGCGATGCCCTCAAGTTCGACGGTGGAAATCCATTCACCGCCAGATTTGATGATGTCCTTGGAGCGATCCCGGATCGTCATGAACCCATCGGCATCAATCGAGGCCACATCGCCGGTTTCAAACCATCCATCGGATTCCAAAGTCGTGCCCGGTTCAGCACCGAAATAGCTGTCTACGACCCAATGGCCGCGAATGCGAAGATTGCCCTGCGCCGATCCATCTTCGGCAAGCGTACTGCCTTCATCGTCGACGATCTTGAGTTCCACGCCATAGGGCGGACGGCCCTGGCTTTCACGCACTTTCGCCTGTTCTTCCTCGGTCATGCCTGCATGGCGTTCCAACAAAGCATTTGCGGTCCCAAGAGGCGAGGTTTCGGTCATGCCCCAAGCGTGTACGACTTCGGTGCCATATTTGTCGCGGAATTCAGCGATCATCGAAGGCGGGCAAGCTGATCCGCCAACCACCGTCCGTGTGAGGGTTTCGGCTTTGGAGCCGAGTCTTTCTAGCGATGCGAGAAGACCTTGCCAGATTGTCGGAACACCAAGCGCTACCGTCACGCCTTCGTCGTCGATGAGCCGTGCGAGGCTGTCTCCGTCAAGCCCCGGACCGGGCAAGACCAGCTTGGCGCCGACCATCGCGGCGGCATAGGGGATGCCCCAGGCATTTACGTGGAACATCGGAACCACCGGCATCATCACTTCGCGCGCTGAAATGTTCAGCGTATCGGGAAGAGCCGCGCCCATTGAGTGCAACACCGTAGAGCGGTGTGAATAAAGAACACCCTTGGGGTTTCCTGTGGTGCCGGAGGTATAGCAAAGGCTGGATGCGTCATTCTCATCAACATCCACCCAGTCGGCGTGTTCGTCCCCTGTGGCCAGAAAATCCTCATAGAACACAAGTCCGGGGATTTTGCTTGCTGCTTTTTCGTCACGCGCGGACATAAGAACGAAGGTATCGACCGTCGTCAGGTTTTCTCTGATCCCTTCGATGATCGGCAGAAACGTCTTGTCAAAAAAGATGACCCGATCTTCCGCGTGGTTAATGATATAGACAAGCTGTTCGGGGAAGAGGCGCGGATTGATCGTGTGGCACACCATTCCACCGCAGGAAATGCCAAAATAGCATTCCAAATGCCGCGAATTATTCCAAGCGATCGTCGCAACACGGTCCCCTTTGAAGAGCCCCAGCTTTGTCAGCGCAGAGCCGAGCTGCCGGGCTCTATCGGAAATCCCTTTCCAGTTCGTCTTTGTCTTTGTGCCATCTATTTCCACCGACACAATCTCGGTGTTGCCATGATAGCGAGCGCCGTGGTCAATGAGTGAGTGTATGGTGAGTGGCATCGCCATCATTTGTCCGCGCATTTAGCTTCCTTTCCGGGTTTGGGTTTAAGAGCGGCAATGTGGTCGGTCTGATCGGTATGCAAGCCGCTGGTCCCCGCCTGCAGTTTCTTACAACAAACCCCATCGCATCCCTGACAATTGGCTGGTTTTTCCTGGTTTTCGTCAGATTTTTCATGCAACAGACCGGTTCCTGTCAAAAATACGCATCTGCCCCAGTATGATCTCGGCCGCATTCTCAGCAATGACCATTGTGGGAGCGTTGGTGTTTCCCGCGACAAGGCTTGGCATGATGGATGCGTCGACCACCCGCAGCCCAGATACACCGCGAACCTTAAGCTCGGGGTCGACCACAGAATCCTTGTCCGCACCCATTCGGCATGTGCCAACCGGATGATAAATTGTTTCTGCGCTTTCCCGAATGAATGCCGCGATCTCATCGTCGGTTTGTACGGATTTACCGGGGTGCACCTCGTATTTGCTGTGCGCAGACATTGCCGGCGCTTCGAGTATCCTGCGCCCTGCTTTGAACGCGGCAACCATGGTTTCCAGGTCTTCCGGGTCGCCAAGGTAATTCGGTTGGATCAGAGGATCGTCCATCGGATCCGGGCTTTTAAGGCCGATATAGCCGCGGCTCTTGGGCAAAAGATCGCAGATGTGAAGCGTATAGCCATAACCGAAAGCGATCTTGCGGCCATGATCCTTCAGATAGGTGGGCAGGAAGTGAAACTGAACATTCGGCCTGTCGCGATCAGGGGACGATTTGACGAACCCGCCGCTTTCCGCAACATTTGAAGTGAGAAACCCATTACGTCTGAAGATGTACGAAAACAAACCACCAATGCCACGCGGCAGAAAGCTGGGCGCGACACCGATCGGGCGCCGTGAGCTAGCAGCATGCATAATCGTTACATCAAGGTGGTCGGCCATGTTCTTGCCAACCTCGGGAAGGTCATGAACGACCGACAAGCCATGGCGTTTGATTTCCCGTGCATCCCCGATACCCGACAGAAGGAGGAGCTGAGGCGAATTCACGGCCCCGCCGGACAGGATCACCTCGCCGCCAGCATTGAGGCGCAGCTGGCGATATTCGCCACCCTGACGCAACGTGACACCGGTTGCTGTCTTTTCCTCCATGACGACGCGGGTCACGCGGGCGTCGGTGAAGATTTCCAGATTGGACCGTGCTTCAGCCCCGCGCAGGAAAGCTTGCGCCGAGCTCCAGCGCCGACCGTCTTTTTGCGTGACCTGGTACATGCCCAGGCCCTCTTGTTCGGCGCTGTTGAAATCGCCGTTGTGGGGGATCTGCAATTCGCGCCCAGCCTGTACGAAATCGCGGCTAAGAGGATTCACGGTTTTTAGCTCGCTCACGGAAAGCTCGCCGCCCTTGCCGTGGGCGTCGGTTGCACCGAACCGATGGTTATCTTCGATCCGCTTGAACAGGTCGGTCATGCGGTCCCAACCCCAGACATCCGTGCCTGCCTCGGACGCCCAGTAGTCGTAATCGGCCTTGTGTCCTCGGATATAGACCATGGCGTTGATGGACGACGAACCGCCCAAGGTTTTGCCGCGGGGCCAGAACAACCTACGGCCATTCAAATGTTCTTGTGGTTCGGTATCGAATGCCCAGTTCAGCTTCTTGCTGTTCGCCAGCAGTGCGATCCCCAGTGGCATATGGATCAGGGGGCTCTTGTCCTTTGGGCCTGCTTCGATAAGCGCGACGCGTTTTGCCGGGTTTGCCGACAGCCGGTTGGCCAAAACGCAACCGGCAGATCCGGCACCGACGATGATATAGTCGTACATTTCTTCTCTCCCTATTGGTTCCGGGCGGCCGTTACCCAAGCACCCGAACCACGATGTTGATGAGACGGCGTACAAAACCCGTGTATGGCGGGAAAAGCATGTGGGTAATGGAGTGCTTTTCCTCCAGCACGGACTTTTCATGGGAAAAGGCCTTGAAGCCGTACTCACCATGAGCCGCTCCGATGCCTGAGTTATTGACGCCGCCAAATGGCAGATTGGGGTGCAGGAAATGCACCACAGTAAGGTTTACACCCACCGCGCCCGAAGAGGTGCGCGTGATGATCTGATGGGCGAAACTCTTGCTCTTGTCGAAGATATAGAGGGCAAGCGGCTTGGGGTTTGCGTTGATCTTGTCGATAACTTTGTCCAGATCAACATATTCGATGATGGGCAAAATCGGCCCGAACAGCTCTTCCTGGGTAATTTCCATATCGTCCGAAACCTCGGAAATCAGCGTCGGAGCAACGAAATTCTGGGCCGCGTCGGTCTGCCCGCCTTGAAGGATGCTTGCGCCTTTGGTACGGGCATCCTCAATCAGGTTGCGCACCCGGTCAAAATGCCGTTCATTCACGATCCGGCAGTAGTCTGGCGTTGCTTTTTGTGCTTCGGGCGTTTTCCCATAGACCCGGCCGATCTCGGCCTGAAGCGCGGCCTTGAACGCGGCCGATACATCGCGATGCACATACACATGATCCGGTGCGATACAGGTCTGACCGTTGTTTGCGAACTTACCCCAGACGATGTTGCGCGCGGCCTTCTTGATATTGGCGTTGGGTCCGACGATGGTGGGCGACTTGCCACCAAGCTCCAAAGTGACCGAAGTCAGGTTTTTCGCCGCAGCCTCCATCACGACCTTGCCGATTGCCGGGCTGCCCGTGAAGAAAATATGGTCGAATGGCAGTGACAGAAGCTCTTGGGAAACCGCGACGTCGCCTTCGATGACCTTGACCAGATCCGGTGTAAACGCCTCTTCCACGATATCGATGATGACCTGAGATGCATTCGGCGTCATTTCGGACGGCTTGATGATGGCACTGTTGCCCGCCGCGATTGCCGAAACCAGCGGCCCAAGCGAAAGGTTCACCGGATAGTTCCAGGGCGCGATGATCAGGCACACACCCTTGGCCTCGGGGCGAACCCGTGCCTTGGTGCCTAGCACCCCCAAAGTGGCGCGCGCCCGTTTAGGGCGCATCCACGATTTCAGATGGTGTTTTGTGTGCCGGATTTCCTGAAGTACAGGAAAGATCTCGGTTAGTTTCACTTCTTCTGCGGGTTTGCGAAAATCAGCCGCGCAAGCCGCGATGATTTTGTCTTCGTTCCGTTTGACGGCCTCTGCAAGGCGGTCCAGCTGTGCGATGCGTGCCTTGCGGTCAAAACTGGCCCGCCGGGCAATTTGGGCGTGCATCTGGGTGTCAAAAGCCGCCCGGATATCGTCGGCACTGGCGGTTTTTGCGGGAAAGGGAGCAACCTGATTCATGTTCACGCTCCTATTTCTCTTCGTAGAGGACATAGTCCTCTTTCGTGGCACCACAGTCCGGACAGCACCAATCATCGGGGATCTGACTGAACAGCGTTCCCGGAGGAAAACCTTCGTGTTCATCGCCAAGGGCTTCGTCGTAGATATGACCGCATGTGATGCAAAGCCATTTCCGGTACGCGGTTCCAGCGGCAGGGGTCACTTTCTCCACCGGAGCAGGCTGCGGTGCAGGCGCTTGCGGTTGCGATACGGCGGCGGCAGGAGCGGCAACCTCGGCAACCGCCACGGGTGCCGGAGCGGGCGCGGGCGCCGTGGTTGGGGTTGGTTCGGGTGCCGGGGTCGAGGTCGGTGCGGGCGCTGCGGCTTCGCCAATCAGCAAAAAGTCCTCTTTGTCGCGAACCGCGCAATCGGGGCAAGCGTAGTCTTCGGGCACTTGCGACCACAGCGTTCCCGGCGGGAATCCTTCATGCGGGTGACCCTGGATTTCATCGTAGGTGTATTCGCAATCCGGGCATTGATATTTGGCCATTGTTCATTCCTCCCTTACACACTTGCGTTGACAGGCAAGCACATGCGTCGTTCCAGATTTTCTGTCGGTTGTGTCTGCGGCCCCGTCTTCGAGTGAGAGCAAGGGGCTGTTTGTCAGGTCAGGGTTGGCCCCATGGGGGCCAACGCCTTTGTCTGAGATGCCATACCTGTGTTTATTCGGCGGGCACGGCGGCAGGTTGTGCAGGTGCGACCGACCCGAATTTGCGGTCATAGTATTCGCGCATGCCGGGTTCGATCTGGATCTTATTCAGATCGCCTTTGGCCCAGTCCAGGACACGGTGATCCATGATCGATCGGAACCAGGAGGGGATCAGCGCGGCAAAGAACATCCCGGGATAGCCCGAAGGAAGCGCCGGCAAGTCCTTGAAGTCGCGCAGCGATTGATAAGACCGCGTTGGGTGCGCGTGGTGATCCGAGTGCCGCTGCAGGTGGAACAGGATCAGGTTGGACATGATATGGTTCGAGTTCCACGAATGGTGGGGCTTCTGATGCTCATACTTACCGTTGGGCAATTTTTCGCGCAGCAGGCCATAGTGCTCGATATAGTTGGCCGAGGTCAGCTGCCACCATCCGTACGCCATCTGAATGGGCAGGAACACAAGCATGATGGGCCCGAAGAATGCCAGCAGTCCGGCGTAAAGAACGACAGTAATGATCAGCGGCTGAAGAATCTCGTTGTCCAGGCTCCAGACGCTCTTACCACTCCGCTCGAGGCGAACCTCTTCAAGCTCCCAAGCGCGTTTGAAGGCGCCGGGGATTTCGCGGGTTGAGAAGGCATAGATATTCTCGCCCATACGCGAAGTTGCCGGATCTTTCGGGGTGGCCACGTCACGGTGGTGCCCTTTGTTATGCTCGATGAAAAAGTGGCCATAGCCCACAACTGCCAGCACCAGTTTGGCCATCCAGCGGTCAAAGGTTTCCTTCTTGTGACCCAGTTCATGGCCGGTGTTTAGTGCCAAACCGTTGACGATACCCAGCGACAGTGCCAGCGCGATGAACTCGAACGCATTGACCGATTGGGTCGCAACCCACCAGCAGGACCCGACCAGAGCCGCATAGTGCATGGGCACGGTCAGATAGGTGAGCACGCGATAGTAACGGTCTTTTTCAAGATCAGGCACGGCCGATTCGGGGGGGTTCGAGAAATCTTCTCCGAACATCGCGTCCAGCAGCGGTACCGCCAGATACCACAGAATCAGGACGGTTCCGTACCAGATGCTCCACCCGGTTTCCGCTACCAAGTAAAGTCCGATCAGCGGCGTTGCCGGCCAGAACACGGACAAAATCCAAAAATACCGTTTTTTATCAACGTATGCTTCGTCGATTTCGGCTTCAGCCGTGGCCGTTTCGTTCAAATCCTTCATCAGTCTGTTCCTCCCTGAAAGGTTGTCATTTGGCCTTGCGGTGGTCAGAAGCGTAATTGCTTTGCATTGCTTCCTCCTGCCGTTTGACGCTGAGAGGGCAAAATCCTCACAACCCGGGACACTAACAACTACACTTTCGTGTAGTTTTGAGTTTCGTGTACTATGATTATGGAGTTGGGACACCAACGATACATCGCTTCGGGGAGGGAGGGATGACAACGACCCCCAAAGCAAACCCAGACGACCTTTCAGACTTTCTGGAACGGATGAATACCCGTCGTACAAAGTACTCACAGGGTTATCTAAAACGCGACAGGTTGGGTTTTGTAGGACACCCGAAAGCGAAGTGTCTTCTTTACAAAGCGCCTCCCGGCTTTGGCAAGTCGGTCCAGGTCGCCCAGTGCGCCCAAGCAGCGCTCGAAAGTAAGGAAGACTGCATCTACCTGGATTTTTCGTCGTTCTGGCCAAAGGACCTCTTTGAAGTCGATTTGATTGCAAACGCGATTGTCGCGACGCTTTCCTCGGAAAGATTCTCGGGGACCCCGACCGAGAGTAATATGAAGACCCTCGCGCTCGGCCTGCTCACGGATCATGAACGACCTGTCACGATCTGCCTGGATGGCATAGCAGACGCTGCCACAACCCATAAGTTTCTAAGAGCGATCACACTGGAAACGCCGGAAACCGTTCGATTGGTCATAAGCGAAGGCTTGCCCGAAGCGATGGCTTCTCTGTCGGCCCTCTCGGATGTCGTTACGATCGGTCCGGACGATTTGGGTTTCACCCTCGATGAAACCGGCTCGGTTCTGTCACTGGACGCAGATCAGGCAAGGAGAATATTCGATTTGACAGGCGGCTGGCCGCTTTTATGCGCGCTGGCGGGAAAATCGAATGCCTCAGGCGAAGGCATCGTCCATCTACCCGAGGTTCAGGCCTATTTCGAAAACGATTTGCTGGCACAACTATCGCGACCGCTCCGGGACTGCCTGATGAATGTGAGCTGGTTGGAAGAAATCACCGAAGATGCCTGCGACTATGTGTTCAAGACGGACGATTCGGGCCCCAAACTGACTAAACTTGAATCGCACCATCGCCTTTTGGCGTCCAGCGCTGAAAAGCCAAACCGCTATGAAATGAACCGGGCGCTGAAAGAGTATCTGCGCAATCGATTCATCGAGGCAAACGGATCGCGTCAGTCGTATTTCCTGAAACGTATCGCATTCTGGCATTGGCGAAGAAGAGAATACCGTTTGGTCATCAACGTTGCCTTGCGGGCCCAAGATCATAATTGGGCCCAACGGCTCGGCGAGCAAGCTCTGCTGGACCTGGCCCTGAGGCAGGGGGAGATCGAGGCTTTGATAACCTGGTTCACCGGCATTCCCCGGTTCAAGTTAATCCAGATACCATCCTTGGCCATCGGGTATGCTTGGGTGTTGTACTTCGGTCAACGCGCTCGGGAAGCGCAAGAGGTGCTGGACAGACTGAACGCTTTGCGAGTTTCCGCCCCCGCGAGACCGGACGACCCAATTGGATGGGGGGAATTGGTCCACGCCATTGGTCTGGCCACACATGATGACCTAAAAGAAAGCGATGAAGGCTGCGCGGCATGGGTTGACGCCTATGGATTGGTCAACCCCGTCGGGCAGGCCGCGGCACAGACCTGCAGAGCCTTCATCGCCGCCTCTGACCGGCAGTTCTCTGTCCTTTCGGATCAAATCGCCACGGCTACGGTCGCGAGCGGGGCAGTCCGTCACCGCTATGCGTTTGGCTGGCTAGCTGCCGCCGGCATTCTGGCCAGACTGCTCAATGGCGACATTTATGGCGCGCGCGCCGAAATCCAGCGGGCACAGAAAGATGAAAACGTCGCCCATGAGCGCACGCCGTTTGTCAAAGGAATGTTCACCTCTTTCGAATTCCAGGTCCAGGCAGAAGACGGATCAATCACACCTGACGACGACCTCCTGCAAGAGGCTCTTGATTTCGCACTGGCATTCGGGGTGACGGATGTGGTGTGGAACACGGTTCGAAGCGCGGTCGAGATATATATTCGCCGAGGTGATACGTCGCAGGCCTTTTTGTTGCTGGAACGCTGCCGCCTTGTGGCGAACGAGCGCGGCTTGAAGCGGTTGGGTATCCTGGTTCGGTTAGGTACCGAAATCTTTGCCATGGGAACCCGAGCGAGTGCCCCGCTCGGGATCGGACCTCTCCCATCGGACGAAGACTTGGTGTTCTTGCCAAACCAAAATCGCGCAATCCAGGCGGAACGTGAGTTGCTCGAAGCCTCAAGGTTTCTGCGTGACGGGAAACTGGGTCTGGCCGAGAGGCAGGCGCGAAAAGCTCTGACAAACTTTGCCGCCATCAGGGACCAACGCGGTGAGATCAGGGCGCAATGTACGCTTGCAACCGCTATTCATCTGATGGGCGAAGAAAAGCAAGCTATAAAAAGGATGGTCGATGCCAATCTGCAAGCACAACAACTGGGTGCATTCAGGTCTTTGGAAAACAGGCGGCATTTTCTGAGGGTCATCAGCCCAACGGCAAAAGCGCTCCTGGGTCAAAGAGCAGACCTAGTTTCGATTGCCGGAAAAACGATGCAAGAACTGACGACCACTAACCTTCCCGCTGCACATATATCTGCCCCTATCAGCCGAAAACAAATCGGCGTCTTACAGTATGCGGCGCTGGGGTTGAGTAACAAGGAAATTGCAGCGCGGCTCCACGTCACGGAAGACACCATAAAATGGCATTTCCGGAAAATCTTATCGTCCTTAAATGCCAGCAACCGTACCGAGGCCGTGTCAATCGCACGCTCGAAAGGCCTCATTTAAGAAGATTCTAAATACTCAGGGAGGAACAAAAAATGGAAACAACCGTGATCATCGGCAATGGGGTCGCAGGGACGACTGCCGCCGCAACACTGCGCAGAAACGGCTACGAAGGCACAATTAAGCTGATAGGTGAAGAAGCGGCGCTCCCCTATCAGCGCCCGCCTCTGTCAAAGGCGTGGTTGCTGGGATCAGACAAACCGAAACCGACCCCTTTGCGGCCTCTTTCCTTCTATGAAGCTAACCGAATTGAACTGATGCGCGCGCGCAAGGTTGTCAAGATTGACAGGAACAAGCGTCGAATCCGCTTCTCGGATGGAAAAACAACGAAATTCGATAACCTGATCCTCGCAACGGGGGCGTCGCCACGCCGCCTCGATTTGACGGGAGCCGACCTGAAAGGGATTCACTATCTAAGAGACTTGGGAGATTCTGCAGGGCTCCGCGAGGCACTCAAGCGCCCAGGGTGTCGCGATGTCGTCATCGTCGGTGCCGGTGTGATCGGACTCGAGGTAGCCTCTGCCGCAATTGATAGTGGAAAGGTCGTCACGATCGTAGAGGTTGGTGGGCGGGCAATGGCTCGCGTTGCATCTCCGGCAGCTACAAACTTCATTACTGAAAAGCTATCAGATGCCGGAGTGCGTTTCATGTTCAACAAGCGTCTCCAAGAGTTTGGCGCCGCTAAGCAACATGTTTCTTCCGTTAACCTCAAAGACGGATTGCAGATCAAGGCCGATCTTGTCTTGGTGAGTATTGGAGCGACGCCGAATATAGACGTAGCCCAGGACGCGGGCTTGGTTTGTGACAATGGCATCTGCGTGGATCAGGACATGCGGACATCCGACCCCAAGATTTACGCGATCGGTGATTGCGCGCGCGGTGACAACGCGTTCGTGCCGGGAAAGCAGCGCATTGAAACTGTCCATAACGCGTCCTCACAGGCACAAATCGCAGCAGCTGCTATCTGCAATAAAACACGCCCAGCTCCCGTACCACCACGATTTTGGTCCGACCTCAAAGGCATGAAGGTTCAAGCCATAGGAATAGCGGCCGGTTACGATCTGGTACGACGCGTTCAATCTCCGGATCCGACGTCATTGGAGGTGCACCTAAATTGCCGCAGCCGTCTTGTTGCAGCCGAGGTTATAAACCTTCCCCATCGTCAAGGCGAACTGGTGAAAGAGATTTCTCCGATATCGCTTTCAGATTGAGTTGCCACTGATGTTTCATCCAGCCGTGACCTGCCCCCCGAAACTTCCCTCACTTTGATGTAGAGTTTGCTCAACCTTTCGAAGGAGCAAACGAATGCGAAAGAGCCGTTTTAGCGAAGCCCAGATCATTGGGATGATCAAGGAACAGGAAGCCGGGATGCCAACA
>JBFHMM010000083.1:0-14979 GCA_041594355.1 Paracoccaceae bacterium
CTGGGACTTCTCAGTCAGTGGCGCGATCGAAAACGTCTACAAGTTTGAAACCGTGAATCTGGCGATAGAGGCCAAGGTCGTCTCCGGTGCCGATGTGCTGAACGTGCTCAGGCTGAAACCGATCAAGACCGGGCCGCTGGCGCTTGGCATCCACCTAACCAGCAAAGGCGAACGCTGGGCTTCCAAGGCGCGGTTTTCGGTCGAAAACTCAGCGCTTGATTTCGACCTGAACCTGGATGCCGACCGGGACGACCCGATGGTCCGGGGCGCGGTCACCAGCGACCTGATCAAGATGGCGCAGGTCCGCAACATCATCGAGACGGCGCTGCAGTTCAGCAAGATCGACGCGTTGAACAAGGCCGCCGCCGAACGCGATGATACGAATCCGCAGGATCCACCCGAGTCCCCTGCTTCCGGTCCGTTCCGGAACGTCACCCTGCTGCCGCTGGGCCGCGCGATCCTGCTGGCCGGCATGGACCTCAAGGTCGACGTCGATCTGAAAAAGATCGAAGGCGTCCGCGGCACCAGCAGCCTGACAAGCGAACTGGAGGTCAAGGACAGCAAGGCCAGCTTTGGTCCGCTGAAATTCGCCTATGGCGGCGGCCGGTTCGATGTCAGCGGCGCGATCGACCTTGGCCAATCCCCCGACATCCTGTCGCTCAAGGGCTCGACCTCTGGCTGGGATATCAACCACCTGTTGCAGGAGTTGAAATTCAAGAAAGGCGCCAGCGGCAAACTGCGCGCCGATTTCGATCTGTCCGGTCGGCACGCCTCGGTCAAAGGCTTCCTCACCACGATGACCGGCAATGCCACCGTATCCCTGCACGACGGCAGCATCGACACCCAGTTGCTCGACCTCGCCGGGCTGGGCGTGGTGCCCTGGCTGTTCACGAAACACCCGGGCAAATCGGCGCCCATCGTCTGCCTGCGCGCACCGCTGCATGTGGCCAAGGGACGCATTTCGACCAAGCAATCGGTCGTCGAAACCAGCCAAGTTTAAATCGTCGTCTACGGCGATGTCGATGTCGGAAACGGCACCATTGATGTTATCGGTCAGCCCCGCCGCATCGGCAAACCGCTGTCGCGCAGCCCCTGGCCCTTTACCGCCACCGGCGCGTTGGCCAAACCCAGGATCAAGGTCAAGAACGGCCCCCGCAAACTGCGCCGGTCCGACGGTGCCTCGACCATGCCGCGCCGGCGCAAACTCTGCGTCCCCGACATCCTGCAACTGAAATGATTCCGTCACCCCCTTCACCTCTTCGGCAAAATACTCCGGCGGTGAGGCCGCAAGGCCGAGGGGGCAAACCCGCCTGCCCCGCTATCCTCCCGGGCCGTCCGCCACCTGCGGCAGCACAAAGGCGCAGTCCCTCGGCGTCCGGTTCACCGCTACCGCACAGCCATAGGCCGCGCCCAGCAGCGCATCGGTGAACACCGCATCGGGCCGGTCCTGCGCCACGATCCGCCCGGCCCGCATCAGCGCAACGCTATCGGCGTTCATCGCGGTCAGGTTCAGGTCGTGCATTACCATCACCACCCCGCCGCCCTGCCCGGCGAACGCGCGCACGATCGACATGACCTGCAGCTGGTGCCCGATATCCAGGCTCGACACCGGCTCGTCCAGCAACAGCCAGCGCGGCACCCCCCCGGTCACCGGCACCCAGACCTGTGCCAGCACGCGGGCCAGGTGCACCCGCTGCTGTTCGCCGCCCGACAGTTCCTGAAACAGCGCCGCCTCGCGCCCGGCCAGCCCGACCTGGCCCAGGGCCTGCGCCACCACATGCGGCAGCGCCATCGCCTCGTGCAGACCCAACCGCACCACCTCGGCCACCGTAAAGGGGAACGCCATCGGCGTCGCCTGCGGCAACACCGCCCGCTGGCGCGCCATCTCCGCCGGGCTCGCCCCGCGTATGTCCCGCCCGTTCAGCGTGATCCGGCCCGCAAACGACTGATCTCCCGACAGCGCCTTCAGCAAGGTCGATTTCCCCGCCCCGGACGGCCCGATGATCGCCGTCACCTGCCCGGCAAAGGCGCGCAACGACAGACCGTGCAGGATGGTCCGGCGGCGGTGTTTCACCACGATATCGCGTGCGATCAGCATCGCGTCACAGGTCCACCAGCCCGCGCTGGCGCAGCAGGACATAGAGAAAGAACGGTCCCCCGATCACCGCCGTGATGATGCCGATCGGCAGTTCGGCGGGCGCGATGACGGTCCGGCTCGCCAGATCAGCCAGCACCAGCATCGCCGCACCCAACAGCGCGGCATTGGCCAGCAGGTACCGGTGATCCGGCCCCGAGACCAGCCGCAGCAGGTGCGGCACCACGATGCCGACAAAGCCGATACCGCCGCTGACCGCCACCGCCGCCCCGGTGGCCGCCGCCACGATCAGCACCGCCACCGCCTTCAGCCGTTGCACCTCGATCCCGATATGACCCGCCGCCGCCTCACCCAGGGCCAGCCCGTTCAGCCCCCGCGCCAGTGCGGGCGCCGCCAGCAACGGCAGACCGATCAGCGGCGCGGCCACCGCCAGCTTGCTCCAGCTCGCGCCCGACAGCGACCCCATGTTCCAGAAGGTGAAGTCGCGCAGCTGCGCGTCGTCGGCCAAATAGACCAGCAGCCCGGTCAGCGCCATCGCCAGCGCCGTCAGCGCGATCCCCGCCAGCAGCATGGTCGCGACCGAGGTCCGCCCCGCCCGCGTCGCGATCCGGTAGAGCGTCAGCGTCGCGCCCCAGGCCCCGGCAAAGGCCGCAACCGGCACCAGCCACTGGGCCGAGATCACCGCGACCGACCCACCCAGCACGATCGCCACCACCGCGCCGAGGCTTGCGCCGGCGCTGACGCCCACGATACCGGGATCTGCCAGCGGGTTGCGGAACAGCCCCTGCAGCACCGCCCCCGAGACCGCCAGCGCCGCGCCGACAAGACAGCCCATCACGACCCGGGGCAATCTGATGTCCCACAGGACCACACGGTCACGCAGCGACAGCTCGCGGCCCGCGATCAGATCCGCCAGCGCCGACCACAACGATGTTCCCGAGGCCCCCACCGCCAGCCCCGCCAGCGCGGCCAGCGCCAGCACCAGCGCCAGCACCGCCGTCAGCCGGCGTGCCGCCGCGCTGCGATCGCCCGGCGCGCGCGCCCATGTCAGGCGGGCCGCGACCACGGCTCAGCCACCGGTCCCGCGCAGGGCGGTGGCAAGGTGCTGCACCGCCTGACCCGTCCGCACCGAAAAGCCCAAAAGCAGCATCCCGTCCATGCGCACCACCGCACCCGCCTGCCCCGCCGGGGTCGCGGCGATCGCCGGGTGGCCAAACAGGGCGGCGTCGGTGACGCCCATGTCACCGCGCCCTTTCATCAGCAGGAGCACCTCGGGCGCCGCCGTCAGGACCGCCTCGTCCGTCATCAGCTTGTACCCCTCGAACCCCTGCGCCGCGTTTTCAGCTCCGGCCAACGCCAGTACACCATCCGCCGCCGTGCCCCGGCCGCCCGCCATGATGCGCCCGCCCTGCATTGCCAGCACAAAGAGCACCCGCTTGCCGCCCAGGTCGGTTTGCGCCGCCGCCGCGATCTCGGCATCGACGTCAGCCGCCAGCGCCGCACCCTCTTCGGGAACCCCGAGCGCCCCGGCCACCGCTTCGATCTTGGCGCGCACCGCAGCGCGGTCAAACCCCATCGGCACGGTGATCACCGGTATCCGACTTTCGTGCAGCAGCGCCAGCGCCTCCGGCGGCCCGGCACCGTCCTCGGCCAGGATCAGGTCGGGGTTGACCGACAACAGCCCCTCGGGCGACAGCCGCCGGACATAGCCGATATCGGGCAGCTCCCGTGCGGCGGCGGGCGCATTCGACGTGGTGTCGCGCGCCACCAGACGATGCTGCTGACCCAGCGCATAAACGATCTCGGTCACAGATCCGCCGACCGAGACAATCCGCTGCGCCAATTCCTCGGCGCCGGCCCGCGCCGCAAGACCTAGCGCCAGAAGAGCGAAGAGCGCCAGTTGCAGCCAGCAGATCGGGATCAGGCGGCTCATGACGATAGCCCTTCGAGCGCGAAGACCAGCGCGTTCCACTTTTCCGTCGCCTCCGGTTCTGCCAGCACACCGAAGAACTGCACGATCAGCATGCCGTCGCGATCAAAGGCCTCTACCGAGACCGCGTCGCCGCGCTTGGTGGCCTTGGTGACTTGCCAAACCTCGGCGATGTGATCGCCCCGCAGGTGCAGGTTGAACCGCGGATCCAGCACGTTCAGCCATGGCCCCATCGGTTTCAGCGTGTTAACCGGCCCGGTGTGGATCTCGATACAGCCCATGTTGCCGACAAACGCCATGATCGGCAGTCCCGATCCCGCCACCTGCTGCAGCATGTCGGCCACCGCACCCGGCGCCAACGCCCGCACATAGGGCGCGCCGGCGATGCGATAGGCACCCAGACGATTCATCTTGAGCTTGCGCACCATCTGCAGGAACTGGTGGGTGTCGGTGATCCTGTCCCATTCGGCGCGCAGGCGATCGGCCTTGTCCGCATCGCCCTTGGCTGGTTCCACCGGGGCGCGCGGCCCGACGGCCAGCGTGTCGGACTGATCGGACAACCGCAGCCCGGCGACCAGGGCATCCCATTCGGCGGTCTGTGAACTGTCGCGCAGGAACACCTTGTGCACCGCGTCGCCCGCGGCGTCAAAGATCTGCACTGACCGGCGCAGCCCGCCATCCTCCAGCGGTTTTTTAACCGCAAAGCCGTGCACCCAATGGCGCGGAAACATGCGCAGGTCGATCCCGCCGTTGATCACCAGGCCCGCGTGCGAACCACCGGTGTAATTGTCGTAAACGCCCGTCTTTTCGATCACACAGCTGGCATTGCGGGTCAGCGCCATGACCTCGCCCAGCCGAGTCAACGCGGGCATCACCCGGTCCATGTCGACGTCGATCCGGGTCACGCAATGACCCACGTGCGCGGCCAGCAGCTGCGCCTCCGAGATCGCCAGCTGATCCGCAAGGTCGCGCGCGCGCAGTTTCGGTTTGTCCTGCCGCGCGGTGCGGATAGCGGCGGGGGTTATCGCGTCAAGAACGTCCAAAGGTTGTCTCCTGCCTGTGCAAAGGATGTGCATCGGGGAAACGCGCCTGGCTGAACAGGATCAGGGGTCGTCGGGCTTGTCGCGGTTTCTGTGGTCGTTGAATTATTGACAAAAACACTCAGAGACAAGCCTCACAGCGATAATTCCGACAAAAAAGATATGGTATTTCGAAATTGGATGTTTTACGAGGCCACATGACGGGCAACGACCCCGTCGATCAAACACCCCAGCACGTCGCCAGGTCACATCAGAAAACGGGAGCCCGCGGGCAACCCGTCCAACCGCCGTGGGCCGCACGCGCCCGACCTGAGGGACAGATACATGACCAACCGCTTTCACCTTGCCTCTGCCTCCGCCGCCCTACTGGCGGTCGTGATCGGCCCCCACACCTCCTGGGCACAGGACCAGACCGACGACGACCCCCTGATCCCGCTGGACGCGATCACTGTCACCGCCTCGGGGCTACCGACCGAAGTTTTTGGCAGCCCGGCCTCGGTCACCGTCATCGACGAAGAGGAGATCAGCCGGGTGCCGCCCAGTTCGGTCGCCCGCATCCTGGGCGAGGTGCCGGGCGTGCGGGTCACCGAATCCGGCATCGAACGTATACGCATCCGGGGCGAAAGCTCGCAGCGCGTCGCCATCCTGATCGACGGGCAACGGGTGTCGGACCACACCACCTATGGCACGCCGATCCTGATCTCGCCGACCGAGATTGAGCGGATCGAGGTTGTCCGGGGCCCGTCGTCCGTTGTCTCGGGCAACCGGGCCATCGGCGGTGTGGTCAACATCATCACCAAGCGCGGCGCCGACAAGCCGGTCGAGGTCATCGCCAGCGCCGGCAACCTCGGCGCCAACAACGGCTATCGCGCCACGGCCAGCATCGCGGGCACGGTCGAGAACTTCGACTACCGCCTGTCGTTCTCCAAATCCGACCTCGGCGACCGGCAAACCGCCAATGGCCCGCTGGTGCCGTCGGGCAGCGCCGACCGCGACATCCACGCATTCCTCGGTTACCGGATGGGCAACCACTATGTCGGGCTGCGGGCGCAGGATTTTGACCTGTCGGCCGATGTCTACACCGGCGACCCGGCCTTTGACATCAGCCTGCCAAAACGCGACCTGCGCAAATACAGCGCCTTTTACGAGGGCACCGACCTGACGCCGTGGATGCCGATGCTGAAACTCGATGCCTTTACCCAGACCGTCGACCGCCAATTCCGCAACGACATCACCTTTCCCGCCGGGCCGTTCAGTATGAGCATCCTGTCGACCTCGGACGACGAACAAACCACCAGCGGGTTCCGAGCCATGGCCAACCTCGAATTCGCCCCCGGGCACCGGTCGGTGATCGGACTGGAATTCGATGACGACCGGCTGGTGTCGGACAAAAGCTCGACCACATCATTCATTCCACCGATCGCGCCGCCCACGGTTTCAACGCTGGTCTCGGATGCCTCGATCCGCACCGCCAGCCTGTTTGCCCAGCACGAGGCGACTTTCGGCAACCTGACCGCCACCGCCGGTCTGCGCTATTATGACGTCAAGAGCCAGCTGGACAGATATGTCATCGACGGCGGCGCCCAGCCGGGCCGGACCAATTCCGACGACCGGCTGCTCGGCTCGCTCGGGCTGGTCTATGCGCTGTCGCCGGACACCATCCTGCGCGCCAATATCTCGCAGGGCTATACCTACCCGTCGCTGTCCCAGCTGTTCCTGACCAGCACGGGCGGCGGCGGCACGGTAATCGGCAACCCCAACCTGCTGCCCGAAACCGCGACCAATTATGAAATCGGTTTCCGGATCGACCGCAGCGCGCTGGTTCTGGATGCGGCGCTGTTCTACACCCGATCCAGGAACTATATCGCTACCATGGGCACCGGCGTGCCGCGCCAGTCGCAATACCAGAACGTCAACAGCGCCGACAGCTGGGGCATGGAGCTGACGGCCGAGGTCGATCCCCGCTGGTGGGGCGGCATCCGCCCCTATGCGTCGCTGGCCAATGTGACCCGCGAATTCACCTTCTCCAACGGCTATGTCACCCGCGACAGCGGCACACCGGAATGGACGGGCACGCTGGGGCTGCGCAGCGACTGGGCGGCGGGCAGCTATAGCGGCATGCTGGACCTCTTCGTGCAGGGCGAAACCGCCGTGACCCAACGCGACGATACCGGCGCCGTGGTCGATCAGGCCAGCGGCTGGGCCACGCTGAACCTGCGCGGCAGCGTCGATCTGTCGGAAAACGTCGCGCTGACCTTCGAGGCCGGCAACCTGACCAACCGCTCCTACCGCGCCATCGACCAGATCGAGGCGGCGGGCCGCAACCTGAGCCTGTTCGTCACCGCCACGTTCTGACCCGCGCATTGCGCCGCCATCCCTAAAAGGGTGGCGGCCATGCTCACCCTCGCCCGGATCCTGCTGTTTGCCCAATGGTGCTGATTGCCGCCGCCCTCGGCGCCGTGGTGATCCTTATTCTGGTCATGGGCCTGGTGCCGCACGACCTTGTGCAGCCGGTCTATCACGACACAATGCGCTCCACCTACATGGACTGGACACTGACATCGCACTGGGATGACCCATCCGGTGCACGACAAGGACGGCCACACCATCCTGAGGTTCCGGGGTATACCGCGCTGGCGGGTAAACGGGCGCATCTTTCAGCTGTGGCTGGTCCCCGACCACGACAACCGGATCACCGTCGATCTCGCCTGCCCCGCGCCCCGCACTCCGCAGCCACAGCCGCAGCCGGACTATGGCCCGTGGCAACCGGTGGCCAGGGCCCCCGTCCACGCCGTTCGCATTCGAACACACCCCCCTGTTGAACCGGCTTATGGACAAGCCCGCGCACCTGCTGTATCGGACGTGCTTTCGCGCCGATACCGCGCCGCAACCTGGACAGCTCCGCCATGATCCCCACCCTTTCCGACGCCCTCGCTGACCGCGGGTTCGATACGCTCACCGATGTGCAGCAGGCGGTCACCGCACCCGAACTGGCCAAGTCCGACCTTCTGGTCTCGGCCCAGACCGGCTCGGGCAAGACGGTGGGCTTTGGCCTGGCCATCGCGCCGACGCTGATGGGCGAAGACGACCGGCTCGGACCGCCCGCCGCGCCGCTGGCGCTGGTGGTCGCCCCGACCCGTGAACTGGCGATGCAGGTTAGCCGCGAACTGGACTGGCTCTATGCCAGGGCCGGAGCGCGGATCACCACCTGCATCGGCGGCATGGACGCCCGCGACGAACGCCGCGCGCTGGACCGAGGCGCCCATATCGTCGTCGGCACCCCGGGCCGGTTGCGCGACCACATCGCGCGCGGCTCGCTGGAACTGGCCGACATCCGCGCCGTGGTGCTGGACGAGGCCGACGAGATGCTCGACCTCGGCTTCCGCGAGGATCTCGAATTCATCCTGGGCGAGGCACCCGAAAGCCGCCGCACCCTGCTGTTCTCCGCCACGGTGCCGCGCTCGATCGCCGAACTCGCCAAAAGCTACCAGCGCGAAGCCGTGCGTGTCTCCACCCAGTCCAAGGGCAGTCAGCACGCCGACATCACCTATCAGGCGGTGCAGGTCGCACCCAACGACATCGAACATGCCATCATTAACCTGCTGCGGTTCCACGATGCCCCCAACGCAATCGTATTCGCCAATACCCGCGCGGCGGTCGCCCGTCTGACCGCCCGCTTCGCCAACCGCGGCTTTGCCGTGGTCAGCCTGTCGGGAGAGCTCAGCCAAGACGAACGCACCCACGCCATCCAGGCCCTGCGCGATGGCCGCGCCAGGGTCTGCGTCGCCACCGACGTGGCGGCGCGGGGCATCGACCTGCCGAACCTCGAACTGGTGATCCACGCCGACCTGCCCACCAACACCGAATCCCTGCTGCACCGTTCGGGCCGGACGGGGCGCGCCGGGCGCAAGGGGATCTCGGCGCTGATCGTCTCCGACAAGATCGCGAAGAAAGCATCGCGCCTGCTGAAATGGGCAAAGATCGAGGCCGAATGGACCCATGCCCCCAGCCCCGACGACATCCGCGCGCGCGACGAAGAGCGGCTGCTGGCCGACCCCGCGTGGCAGGCCGAGGCGTCCGAGGACGAAACCGCCTTTGCCGGCCGCCTGCTCGCCACCTACAGCCCCGAGCAGATCGCAATGGCCTGCCTGAAACTCTACCGCTCGCGGCTGTCCGCACCCGAAGAGCTGAACACCCGCCCCACCCGCACCGATCCGCCCAAGGACCACGCCGCCTTCGGCCCCTCCTTCTGGATCGCCCTGTCGGTCGGCCAGGACCAGCGTGCCGAGGCGCGCTGGCTGCTGCCGCTGCTGATCCGCTGCCTGAACGTCGAAAAATCCCAGATCGGCAAGATCCGCGTGCAGGACAGCGAAACCTTTGTCGAACTGTCGCAGACCGCCGGCGCGCAGGTTCGCGCCCAGCTGGCAGGTACCGCGACGCTGGAAAACGACGTCACCGCGCGGGTGCTTGAGGCCGAACCCGAGAACGCCGCCCGCCCGCTCCGGCGCGCACCCGCCAAACCACACCGCAAATCGCCGCGTCCCGATGCCCCCGAAGGCCACCGCCCCCGCGCGCCCAAAACGCCCCGTCCCCCGCGTCCGGACCCGGACAAACCGCGCAATGTCAGCGTAACGCCGCTGCGCCCGTCCAAACCGGCCAAACCGGCCAAACCGGAAAAACCACCGTCAGGCGGGAAACCCGATACCAAACCGTCGAGGAAACCGGCTGGCAAACCCGCCGGAAAGAAAGACGGCGCCGCTGGCGCCCCCAGGGGCAAACCCAAGACCGGCGGCAAACCCGCGCCCCGAAACAAGCCCGCCAACGCCAAACCATCCGGCGACAAATCCGCCGCCAAGACCAGCTACCGCTCCGGCGCCTCCGACCCGTCGAAACCGATGCGCCGCCCCGGCGGCAAACGCAAACACCAGCCCATAGGCGGCAACGCAGTTCCCCGCCGCAAGGGTTAGGCCAGTCCTTTCATCTCATCGGCCAATACTCCGGGGGTGAGGCCGCAAGGCCGAGGGGGCAACGCCCCTTCCCCCGCCCGCCGCAGGCGAAGGCGAAGGCTCCCGCCAGGCCCCTTGGCATCACGGATGCCGAAGTCCTGTTGGGCCCGGCAGCGCGCGGGACCCGCGCGCTGCGGTTGCGTCCCGCCGCGTCAGCCGTCCTGCAACGCCCGCCAGATCCGCCCCGGGTTGGCGGGCATCTCAAAGTCCTCGACCCCCAGCTGCCGCATGGCATCGGCGATCGCGCTCATGCCCGCCGCCAGCGCGCCCACGGTCCCGGCTTCTCCGACGCCCTTGGCGCCCAGCGGGTTCAGCGCCGTCGGCACCTCTTCAAAGCCGCAGTTCAGCGCCGGCATGTTTTCCGCCCGCGGCATCGCGTAATCCATGAAGGAGGCCGTCAGCAGCTGCCCGTTACCGGGAGAATACCGCCTCTCCTCGCACAGCATCTGGCCCAGCCCCTGACCCACCCCGCCGTGGATCTGGCCCTCGGCCAGCTGCGGGTTGATCACCGTGCCGATATCCTCCACGCCGGTATAGGACGCGATGGTGCAGTGCCCTGTCTCCGGGTCGATCTCCACCTCGCAGAGGTGGCAGCCGTTCGGAAAGGTCGGCGCGTCGGGGGCAAAGCCGCCTTCGCCCAGCAACCGTTTTCCACGTTGCGCCGCGCTCTGCGCCACTTCTGTCAGGGTCACCCGGCGGTCGGTCCCGGCAATACGGAACGCGCCCTGCGAATACTCGATGTCGGCCTCGGCCGCCTCCATCATGTCGCTGGCGATCGCCCGCGCCGGCGGCAACTCGAACGCTTCCGCCGCCAGGTCTGTCATCACCGTCTCAAGCCCCGATCCCGCCGACAGCGACCCCATCGACAGGGTGACCGAGCCGTCTGCGTGCACCTCCACATCGGCGAAATCGCGACCCGGATTGGCATAGAGCCCGCCCGCGGTCTCCACGCACATCGTCAGCCCCAGCCCGCGCACCAGCCCGCGTGCCTCCGACGCCGCCCGCCGGGCCGCAAAACCCGCAACATCGCCGCGCGCGATCCCGGCATCCAGAACCCGTTCGAAATCGCCGCAGTCGCAGTCAAAGATAAAGGGGCTCTTCCACGGCATCTCATCGGCTCGGATCAGGTTGCGCCGGCGCAGGTCGATCCGGTCGATATCCGCCTGCCGGGCCGCCTTGTCGATCAGCGCATCGACCGCCAGCGTCGCCTGGGGCCGCCCGGCTCCGCGGTAGGGCGCGGTGGGCACCGTATGGCTCAGATAGCCATCCATCCGCCCGACAATCAGCGGCGTCCGGTAAACCCCCGCCAGCCCGCCGAAACTGGCCATTGGAATAGCTGAGCGCATCGAGGCATAAGCGCCCCCGTTCACATCCATCAGGAACCGCATCGCGATGAAATTGCCCTCGGCGTCCATGCCCAGTTCCGAGGTGAAACACATGTCGCGGGCGGATTCGTCACTCAGAAACGCCTCGACCCGCGTCGCCGTCCAGCGCAACGCACGGCCCAGCCTGCGCGCCGCCCAGAATACCACGAACTCCTCGCACAGCGGCCCCGACTTCATACCAAAGGCGCCGCCCACATCCCCGGCCCGGCAGCGGATCGCCTCCGGCTCCATCCCCATTGCATGGGCCAGCGCCGGGCGCAGCGCCACCGGGTTCTGGTGGCTGCACAGGATCTCCATCCGGCCATCTCCGATGGGGCGCGCGATGGCATTGCGCGGCTCCATTGGCGCGGCGGCGACACGGGTGATCGGGGTCACCTGCCGTACCCGGTGGTGCGCCCCGGCAATCGCTGCACCGGCGGCCTCCCAATCCCCCCGCGCCCACTGGAAACACAGGTTGCCCGGCATGTCCGGATCGACCAGCGGTGCGGCGGCGGCCCGTGCTTCGTCCAGCGAGGCAATCGCCGGGGTGTCCTTGATCTCCACCTCTACCATCTCGGCGGTATCCATCGCCTGCGCCCGCGTTTCGGCCAGCACGATGGCCAGCGGCTCGCCCACGTGGCGTACGGTGTCTCCCGCCAGCAGCGGCCTGCGCGTCGCGGTCCAGACCCGCCCGTCCGGCCCGGTCACCTTCATCGGCACCTGCACCGGCCCGACCCCGTCCGCCGCCAGATCGGCGCCGGTCAGAACCGCCGCCACCCCTGGCATGTCGCGCGCATCCTCGATCCCCAGCGACACCAGCCGCCCGGCCGCGACATCGGCGCGCACGAACACCGCGTGCAGCGCGTCGCCAGCGAGCGTATCGTCGCCAAACTGCCCCTGCCCGGTCAGAAATCTCCGGTCTTAAATCCGTCCCCGTCGCGTCTGCGCCATGGTGAATGACCCTCTCTTTCGGCTTACTTACCCATTGTTGAATAACGTTCCGATGAAGTACACACAGGCCATGTCCTTACTTCGCATCGCAACAACTGACCCGGTTTTCCACCCGGCACAACATCCGGGCCCGAATCTCCGATGAAACCGCTCCGTGTCGCCGGCGAAGACATCCACCTGTTCATGACCGCGACCATCTTTGTGGTCGGCATCCTCGGCGGTTTCGCGGCCAAACACCTCGGCCTGCCGCTGCCGATGCTGATGGGCTCGGTTGTCTGTGTCGGCGCGCTGTCGATCCTTGGCTTCGAACCGGGCGGCAAACCGCCCAAGGTTCCATTCTGGCTGCGGCTGTTCTTCATCCCGATCATCGGCCTGTCGATCGGCGCTGCCTTTACCCCCGACGTGTTGCAGGAAGCGCGGCGCTGGTGGCCGTCGCTGCTGGCGCTGACGGTCTATATCCCGCTGGCGCATTTCATCGGATACCATTGGTTGCAGCTGACCGGCGGGCTCAGCCGGGTCACCGCCTTTTACTCCGCCGTGCCCGGCGGCCTGCTGGAATGCATCGCCATGGGCGAGGAAAACGGCGCCGACGCGCAAATGCTGACGGCGCTGCAGTTCCTGCGCCTGATCCTGACCGTGTTACTGGTGCCGCTGGCGTTTTCGGTTCTCAACGGCGGCGCTGTCGGCTCCGCCTCCGGCGTGGTGCTGATCCGCTCCGCCGTGCCCTTTGCCGGGGCCGAGATCTTCTGGCACGTGGCCTTGGGCGTGGCCGGGTTCTTCCTTGGAAAACGGCTGCACATGCCGGCCTATATCATCACCGGCCCGATCCTCGCCTCCGGCCTCGGCCACCTGACCGGACTGCTGCACGCCGCCCCGCCGGGCTGGCTGATCGAGATGACGCAGCTGGTGATCGGCGTATCGCTGGGCACCCGCTTTGCCGGGATGCTGCCCAGGACTTTCGTCCGGGCGCTGGGGCTGGCGTTTGTCAATATGCTGATGACAATGGTGCTGGCCATCGGCATCGGCATCCTGCTGCACGAGGTCGTGGGCGAACGGATCGAGGCGGTGGTTCTGGCCTTTGCCCCAGGCGGGCTGGCCGAGATGTCGCTGGTCGCCCTGTCGATGCATATCTCGGTCCTTTATGTCAGCGCCCATCACGTCGCGCGGATCGTGCTCTCGGTCTCCTTTGCCAAGGCATTCGCCAGCCGGATAACGCCCGAGACGGGATAGCGTTTCAGCCATCGAACCAGGCGGCGTCGTACAGCACGCGCCACGCCTCGACCGAAGAACACGACATCATACCCCTGTCCATATCACTGCCCGGATAGGCAAGGGTGCGCGCATAGTCGCCACGCAGCACCTCGCCGAAATCGGCGTGGGTGGTGGTTTCGCCCAGTTCTCGCTCGCGTTGCTGCACTCACAGAAACGTCGCGTTGCGCCGCCCCGCCACGTGACCTTGAGGCTTGACAGGACAGTGAGTGAATCGTCAACGCCCGCCGCTACCATGCGCCAGCGCGCCCAGCACCTAACCGCCGGCGCCGACACCGCTGCCCATGGCGACCGGCACATCCACCTCATTCAGTCACGTGGCTGGGGGGCGGATTTGTGCCGGGGTGGCCGCCCGCCTCGATTCCCATGACGGTTAGCGCATCGAGCCCGCTTTGCGCCGCTTTGACCGCGTGGCGCAGCTGGATCGCCTTGTGGATGACGACGCCGCCCTGTCTCTAAATCCGCGCGAAGTATTCGCCCGGATGGCCGCCGGCGGTTCCGAACCGGGTGATCCCCGGTTCCCACGCGATCTGCCGCGCCACCGTCAGCGCGGTGTCCCATCAGATCGGCCTGCGACACCAGCCCGATGTCCAACGCCTTTTCGGCATTCATCATCCGACCGGTGAACATCCGCTCCTTGGCGCGGCTGTCGCCGATGGCGCGCGCCAGCCGCTGGATTCCCCCCGGCGGCGGTGCGGATGTCGGCATCGGCACATAACGCCCGGTCGCCCGCGCCGGTCATCACAACGCAAGGTACAGAACGGTCATTCAGCATCACATCTTTGTACAAAACGTCAAAATCGGGATTAATCGGGCAGCCCAGCGTGTTCTTCCGGTCCGGCCGGTTCAGGGTGACGATGGCAACACCGTCGTCCTGCAGCTCGTATGTCAGGGTGTCCGGCTGCATCATTCCCTCCGCAATACATGGGCAATCGCGATTGAGCCAAGGCCGATCATATGGCCCATGCCGACCCGCGCGCCGGGCTGTTGCCGTGGCCCGGCCCGCCCACGTACTTGTTGAATGATTTCATAGATTTGATCCCAGCGGATGGCCCTGCGCGATCAGCCCGCCGAACGAATTCACCGCGCATTGCCCGCCACGCGGTAGATGCGCTGCGCCACCGATGACACATAGGTCCCCTTTTTCGGTTCCATTTCCGTTCCAACCCCGACGCCTTTTCTCACTAGGGTTTTTTATTTACTTAACAGTAAATTAACAGACTTTTAGGTCAACTTGGTTTTGTTGGATATTTTGCAAAGGTTTCCGCCCCGGGCATCACGTGACCCAAAAATTCCGGGAGACAGTCATGGATATGGGACTGTC
>JBFHMM010000084.1:0-14835 GCA_041594355.1 Paracoccaceae bacterium
GATGAAGGTACTTGTACCTGTCAAGCGCGTGATCGACTACAACGTGAAGGTTCGTGTCAAGGCGGACGGAAGCGGGGTCGATCTTGCCAACGTGAAGATGTCGATGAACCCGTTCGACGAGATTGCCGTCGAAGAAGCTATCCGCTTGAAAGAAGCGGGAAAAGCCGACGAGATTGTGGCCGTTTCCATCGGTGTGAAGCAGGCGCAGGAAACCCTGCGGACAGCTCTCGCGATGGGTGCCGACCGCGCGATCCTGGTGGTGGCCGCCGATGATGTGCATCAGGACATCGAGCCGCTGGCCGTGGCCAAGATCCTTAAGGCCATTGTCGACGAAGAGCAGCCCGGGCTGGTGCTCTGCGGCAAGCAGGCGATCGACAACGACATGAACGCCACCGGCCAGATGCTGTCCGCCCTGCTCGGCTGGAGCCAGGCAACCTTCGCCTCCGAGGTCGATATCGACGGCGACACCGCGAAGGTCACCCGCGAAGTGGACGGCGGCCTGCAGACTATCGCCGTGAAGATGCCCGCCATCGTCACCGTCGACCTGCGCCTGAACGAACCGCGTTATGCCTCGCTGCCTAACATCATGAAAGCAAAGAAGAAACCGCTGGATGAGAAAACCGCCGCCGATTACGGCGTCGATGTTTCCCCGCGTCTCGAGGTCATCAAGACCGAAGAGCCGGCCGAGCGGTCCGCCGGGATCATCGTGGGGTCCGTGGACGAGCTGGTTGCGAAACTCAAAGAAGCGGGGGCTGTGTAATGGCTGTTCTTCTCCTTGCCGAAGTGACCAATGGCGAACTGGCGATGGACGCCACCGCCAAGGCCGTTACCGCCGCCAAGGCCATCGGTGACGTCACCGTTCTGTGCGCCGGCGCCTCCGCCGCCGCCGCCGGTGACGCCGCCGCCACCATCGACGGCGTGGCCAAGGTTCTGGTCGCCGAAGATGCATCGCTGGGCCACCGCCTGGCGGAACCGACCGCCGCGCTGATCGTCAGCCTGGCAGACGATTATGAACATATCGTTGCCCCGGCGACCACCGACGCCAAGAACGTCATGCCGCGCGTCGCCGCGCTGCTGGACGTGATGGTGCTGTCGGATGTCTCCGGCGTTGTGGACGGCGCGACCTTCGAGCGTCCGATCTATGCCGGCAATGCCGTGCAGACGGTGAAATCATCGGATGCGAAAAAGGTCATCACCTTCCGGACCTCGACCTTTGACGCTGCCGGAACCGGCGGTTCGGCCGCAGTCGAGACCGTGGGCGCGGCGGACAATCCGGGCCTGTCCGAATGGGTCGAGGACAAGGTCGCCGAAAGCGACCGCCCCGAGCTGACCTCGGCGGGCATCGTTGTGTCGGGCGGCCGTGGTGTCGGCTCCGAAGAGGACTTCAAGATCATCGAAGCGCTGGCAGACAAGCTGGGCGCGGCGGTCGGCGCATCGCGCGCCGCGGTCGATTCGGGCTATGCTCCGAACGACTGGCAGGTCGGCCAGACCGGCAAGGTCGTGGCCCCGGATCTCTACATCGCCGCCGGAATCTCAGGCGCGATCCAGCACCTCGCCGGCATGAAGGATTCCAAGATCATCGTCGCCATCAACAAGGACGAAGAAGCACCGATCTTCCAGGTCGCAGACTTCGGACTGGTGGCCGACCTGTTCCAGGCCGTACCCGAACTGACCGAAAAACTGTGATCGGTGAACGGTGGGTTTGAAATCCACCCTACACATACCGCAAGACAGACGACGCCCGCCGGAAACGGCGGGCGTTTTTCATGGGGCGTTTTTCATGGCGCCTAAAGCGCCCGGTCTTGAACTTGAGACACGAACACCCTGTCACGCCTTTGGCGTTCTCGGGATATTCGTGTCATGATATGATTCAGATAACAGGCCGGACGCTGTATGTAGATGGCCGCAAAACCTGACACAGCCGCCGTGCGATACGCGCGTGGCTTTGCGGGCCGATCGAATGGGCCGCCGCCGGGGCCTGAAGCGGACCATAGTCCATCTGGTCTAGTTCGTGCGTTGTGGCCGCGTCCTGCACCGGGACATCGACGAGCGCCTCCACTTTTCCGGCCAGCGACTGCGCCATCTCTGCCGTTACCATGTAGGGGCCTGTGTCCGCCTTGCCCGGATCTTGGTCGGTATAGCGCAGCCAGAGCAGGATCAGCCGGCCGTCCAGCGCCTCGATCAACAGGTGCATCCGGGTCAACCAGAGGTTCTGCAGTTCACGGCGTACGGTGCCAAACCGTTCCGCGGACAGTCGCTGCAGACTGTCCAGCAGGTGCCGGTTAAAATGGAACTCGGTGAAATCCACGTCGCGGAAGATGGACTTGAGCAGCGGCGTGGGCTCAAGAAACCGGTCGTTGCGGCGGGGATGAACGCGGTAGAATCGGTTCGACATGTCCTGTGCGCCGGGCAACTGCATCACCGCCATGTCCGCATCTGCCGCGATCTGCAGGATGTCCGGATCGTTCACAACGCTGTCCAGCCCGGTGTTGATGCTGCCCAGGTTGACGCAGGTTTGCCCCAGCGTGGTTTCGATCAGATCTGCGAAAGGCCGGTCCACAAAGCGACCATAGGTTTCGCTGCCGCCCAGAACGGCAAAATACGGCCCCTCAAGTGACCGCTTTGGTCCGCGGACCGGAAGTTTCGATTGCCCATAGCGACAGGGCATTGCCCCGGACGCGGTGGTACCCGTTCCCTCAAAGCTCATGTTACCCACCAATTTTCTTCACCCACGAGGAAAATGGGTCCGCAATCCTTGCGATTCGGCTAATGGGGGAATTTGCCGCAAAATGTAGTGGTCAGCGCCTCTTGTTCGTCCCCACGCCACGCCCCTATGATCCCGAAGGAGAGATGAGGCGAAAGGCAGCGGCCATGGACATTCAAAAAATCGGGGTTATCGGCGCAGGTCAGATGGGCAATGGTATCGCCCATGTGATGGCGTTGGCGAATTACAACGTGTTGCTGACCGACATCAGCCAGGACGCGCTGGATGCGGCGGTTGCCTCGATCAAGGGCAATCTGGTCCGGCAGGTCGGGCGGGGCAAGATTTCCGAAGCGGACATGGAAAGCGCGATGGGCCGCATTGCCTGTACGCTCAAGCTGAGCGATCTGGGTGCCGCCGATCTGGTGATCGAAGCCGCCACAGAACGGGAAAGCGTGAAACAGGCGATTTTCGAGGACCTGCAGCCGCATCTGCAGCCGCATACCATCCTGACATCGAACACGTCGTCGATTTCGATCACCCGACTGGCCAGCCGCACCGACCGGCCCGAGAGGTTCATGGGGTTCCATTTCATGAACCCGGTCCCGGTGATGCAGCTGGTCGAACTGATCCGGGGCATCGCCACCGACGAGTTGACCTATCAGGCCTGCCTCGGCGTGGTGGGGCGGCTCGGCAAGACGGCGGCATCTGCAGAGGACTTTCCCGGTTTTATCGTCAACCGCATCCTGATGCCGATGATCAACGAGGCCGTGTACACATTGTACGAGGGCGTGGGCAACGTGCGCTCGATTGATGAATCGATGAAACTGGGCGCGAACCATCCGATGGGGCCGCTGGAGCTTGCCGATTTCATCGGTCTGGACACCTGTCTCGCGATCATGAACGTGCTGCACGACGGTCTGGCGGATACCAAATACCGCCCGTGCCCGCTGTTGACCAAATATGTCGAGGCCGGCTGGCTGGGGCGCAAGACGCAGCGGGGCTTTTACGACTATCGCGGCGACGTTCCGGTCCCGACGCGGTAGGAACCTGATCCGGCCTGTATTTGCGGGCGCCGTGCGCCATGACCTCGTGCCAATTGAGCGTGCGCGCGGCGGTTGTTCGGCTCACGATTTCCAAGCGGATTGACGGATGTCACTCTGGCCGGAATTCCGTGCGTTGGGGTCCATCCCCTGTTTGGGATTTAAAGATAATGGCCGCCGGGTGGGCTTTGGAAAACGCCGCTGCTATGGTTTTGGGGGTGCGCCCATGCCACCCCTCCCGTGGGCTCAGGGCTGGTCTCGCCGATACCCGAACGAAAGGTCGCGCCATGCGCCATGAGTTTGCACCGCCCGATACGCCTTATCCAATTCGGCTGGCCGATGGGGGCGGGCATCGGGGCACCGTGTTCCTGTCTGCCGTTCTGAACCATCCCCGGATCGTGGTCGGGGACTACAGCTATGCCAGCGCGTTTGACCCGCCTGCGGACCCGTCCGGCTGGGCGGCGCGACTTGCACCGTATCTGTTCGATTTCTCGCCGGAGCAGCTGGACATCGGTCGATTTTGCCAGATCACGGATGGGGTACGGTTCATCACCGCCTCGGCCAACCACCGCCACGACGGGTTCTCCACCTTTCCCTTTGCGGTTTTTGGTGGCGGTCCGATGCAGGATCGCGCCTCGATGCCGGGACCGGGGCCCGACACGGTGGTCGGAAACGATGTCTGGATCGGGCAGGGCGCGCGCATTTTGCCGGGCGCGCGCCTGGGTGACGGTGTGATCGTGGGAGCCGGCGCGGTGGCCTCCGGCGATGTGCCACCCTATGCGACTATCGCCGGCAACCCGGCGCGGGTGCTGCGCCTCAGGTTCGACAGTGCGACCATCGACCGGTTGCTGGCACTGCGGTGGTGGAACTGGCCGATCGCTCACATACTCCGGCACGAGGCCGCGATTTGCGGCGCTGACATCGCGGCGCTGGAACGCGCGGACCCTTATGCCGAATCGCGTCAAATCCGATAGGCGTCTGTCATGATGCGTCATCTGATTGCCCTGTTGCTGATTGTCTTCTGCCCCGGCCTGGTCGGAGCCAAGCCCCAGTTGGCGGATTCACAGGACACCTTTGTCTCGGCCTGTATCGCGGACGAGGACACGCCGGAACGGATGATCCTGATCTGCGAAAAGGCACTGGAGCAATTCGGTGCCTCGCCCACCCAGCGTGCGGAGATGATGGTCTAGCTGGCATGGACGTTTTACGATCTGAGCCAGTTTGACCGGGCCGATGCCGTTTTTGCCAAGGCGCTGGACCTCTATCCCGCTTCGGTCGCAGCCCTGCGAGGGCGCGGCTGGCTGGCCCACGACCGGAATGATTGCGGGCGGGCCACCGACTACTTTCAGCAATCCATTGCCATCAAGCCCAATGCGCGGGGCCTGTCCGGATTGGGGGCCAGCCTGGTGCGGGATGGTCAGGCCGAGCTTGACGAGGGTCTGCAATATCCGGATGCCGCGCTGGCGCTGGACCCGGATTATGCCTGGGCCTCGCGGGAACAGGGCTGGCTGCTGATCGACGACCGAACAATACGAGGCCGCGCTGGAAAAGTTCCAGCGCGCGGTTATCCGCGATCCCGACGATCCCTACGCCCACTATGGCGCCGGTTTTGCCCTGACAGAACTGGACCACTGGGAGGAGGCGCTGGAGCATGCGAACCGCGCCCTGGACCTGGAGCCGGACTATGTTGCGGCGGTCTCGCGGCGGCCACTGATTCTGCTCAGGCTGGGGCGGACAAAACAGTCGCTGAAGGATGCCGACACCGTGATCGCAGCTTGGCCGGACAGCAACAGCGGTTATGTGCGCAAGGCCCGAGCGTTGCGGGCTTTGGGGCGCGGGCGGGAGGCGCTGGCGTTGCTTGAAGAGACGGATGAGCGGCTTGAACCGGATTCCTACCTGATCTACTGGCGTGCGAATTTCCTGCTCGAGGATAACCGGGCAGAGGACGCGCTGGAGCAGATCGACCGCTCGCTGGCGATTGATGACACCGACCATTTCGGTCATACGCTGAAAACCCGGATCGCTCTGCACATCGGTTATGTCACGGTTGCCCGGCACTCCATCGATGCGGCGCTGCGGTTGGATCCGGACGGCGAATGGCCGTTTTTCTACGACGCTCTGGTGATGGTTGCCGAGGATCGGTTTGACGAGGCCGAGGCCCGGTTCGACGTGCCGGTCGAAGCGGGGCTGCCAAACAGCAAGCTGGCGGGGTTTCTGAAAGCGCTGGTCGGCAAGAGCCAGTTCGTGCAGGCCATCCAGATGCGGGTCCGCTATTCCGACCTGAAAAGGGCTGCGGTGTCCCCCTGATCGCCGCCCGATCTCAAACCGGTGCATCGGCTGTTCAGACGCCTCTGTCAGCGGCACCATCAACTCGATTTCAGCCCCTCGGCCAGGGCATCCTGACAGCAGGACAGCTGGTCCAGAAGCGAGCCCATTTCCAGTTCGACGCCACCCGGCAACCCCAGGCGCACCGGAACACAGACCGGTATTTCTGCGGACCCGGTCAGTCCCCGTTCGATGGCGTCGAACGTTCGCGCCGCGCCGGCGCGGGCAAAGACGTCGGTCACATGGGCGCTGTGGGCGGCGCTACGCATCATCCTTAAATACAGGATGCCCGCACCCCGTTCCAGTTGCGGATCATCGGCAGGAACGGGTCGCTGACCACCGCGGCCAGCAGTTTCGGTGCGGCGTTGCCCTCGGGCATCAGGCCGCCGAACATCCGGTCAAACAGCGCGTTTGAGCGCAACAAGGTCCAGTCGGGATCAAGCACCATCGCCGGAAACGGCCAGTTGGCCAGCATCCGGCCCTGCAGCACGTTCAGCGCGGCGGTGATCTCCTGCGATCCCGGATCGCGGGTCTTGTAGGGGTTTGGCAGGCCCGAGGCATCATAGAGGTTAACCCGCCGCGCGATGTTCAGATCCAGCACTCTGCGGATCCGGGACACAAAACCCGCTGTCGGGCGGGACCGGCCGGTTTCAAGAAACCGCAGGTGTCTCTGGGTTTAATGAAACTCCAGCGCCATGGCCGTCTGCGACGGGCCAAGCGAGTGGCGGATGTCCTTCAGGACCTCTGCGAAAGCGGTCATTGCCGCGTCGATTCTCCGGTGGTCACCCCTGCAAGGGAATTGGGGCCGTTCCCTTTGCACCATAGGGTGCGCACCACATCAATTCCAAAGGAACATCATGCTGTTCCGGATCCTCTGTGCCCTGCCGCTTTATTACGTTGGGGTCTTCCTGCCCTCGCTGTTCTTCGTGCCCCGGATCGGGGCGCCGTCCTCCCTCGGATCGCGCGATTCCGAACCCGAGCCCACCGTGCTTTAGACCCGCGCCACCCGGGCTGCCGCCAACCCGCGGGAAAACCTGACGCCTTTCCTGGGGCTGGCGATTCTCGTGATGGTCCTGCCGCAGGCCGCCCAGGCGCAGGCGCTGCGGGGGCCAAGATCTTTGTGATCGTGCGGCTGGTCTACCTGCCGCTATACCTGATGGCCGTGCGGGTGGTGCGCTCGGCGGTCTGGACAGCGGGTTTCGCGGTGCTGGTCGTGATGGTTCTGGCGCTGGTGTGACTATGTGCCGACGGGGCGTCCGGCGGCGCGGTCAGCCTCGTCGGTCACCTCGTTTAGCGCCGTTTCCAGCTTGCCACGCAGATCCTCGGTTTCCGCATCTGTGGATTTGCGGGGGACGGTTTCGGGCCATTCCCGGCACGCCAGGACGCCCTTGGAAAACGGAGCCGGTAACCACATCCGGTCCCAGGTCGGCACCTCAAGCACCCGGTTGGCGGAGAATGCCACGACGAAGATTCGGCAGCCCGACGTCCGCGCCCAGACCAGGGGCACTGTCGAGGCCAACTGTGCCGGCCCGCGGGGCCCGTCGGTGGCGATGCCGATGGACCAGCCGTCGCGGATCCGTCCCAGCACCTCGCGCGACAGCGCGACTTGACGCTTGTGACTTGACATCGCGATGGTGTCAAAACCGAACAGGGCCTGCACCTGGCCGGCCAACCGCCCGGCCCGCGCGGCAGAGGTCAGCGTACAGATCTTGCCCAAAGAGGCATCGAACAGATAGGGCGACATCATCAGCCGCTGGTGCCAAAGCGCCACGATCACCGGTTCGCCCGCCCGCAAGGCCGCGTCCATCGGTTCAAACCCTATCCGCTCCCAGCGGGAGGTGCAGTAAGCCATCCGGATCCAGCCCGCCATGGTGGCCTCGATCGCCCGATTGAAGCAGGCGCTGTCGACTATTTTCTTTCTCAGGCTCACACGGGTCACCCTTGTTGTCCGGGTCCCTGTCATACCGGATGCGGGCGCTCTGGCAACCGGCAAGTCAAAAAGGAGGGTCATCCGCGACGCGCCACACAGAATTCCTCTTGAGTCCAGGCCCGCGCTGGCATAAATGGAAGTCCGGCCATAGGGGTATAGCTCAGTTGGTAGAGCGACGGTCTCCAAAACCGTAGGTCGCGGGTTCAAGCCCTGCTGCCCCTGCCATTTCCTTCGTTTATGAAAAAAACCAGCCCGCGCGTCGGCAAGCCCGACCTTGAAATCGGTTCAAAGCCCCGTTATGTGCGGTGTGTCCAAAAGCAAGAGTAAAGAGCGCCCGATGGCCACTACCAATCCAGTTCAGTTCATCCAGCAGGTTCGCGCCGAGGTTTCCAAGGTCGTCTGGCCGACCCGCCGCGAAGTGATGCTGACCACGGTAATGGTGTTCATCATGGCCGCGCTGACAGCCGTGTTCTTTGCGCTGGTCGACCTGGGCATCCGCAGCGGTCTGCAGGCCGTGCTGGGCATGTTCGGCTGAGCCGGTTTTTGCCGCACAACTCTTGATCATCCGGCCATTGCCGTTTAGGTGGGCCTCTATTCTGAACAGGGCGTGCGGCGATTCGAGTTGCGCGCCGCTTTTTGTTCGGGATGCGGACGGGGCGCAGGTCCCGCGGTAATCACGAAGATCAGCGGCGGGCGCGGCCCGCGGCATTGACAACAAGGACGACATTATTCATGGCGAAGCGGTGGTATTCGGTCAGTGTTCTGTCGAATTTCGAGAAAAAGATCGCGGAACAGATCCGGACCTCGGCTGCGGAAAACGGCCTTGAGGACGAGATCGACGAAGTTCTGGTGCCCACCGAAGAGGTGATCGAAGTGCGCCGGGGCAAGAAGGTCACGACCGAACGCCGGTTCATGCCTGGCTATGTTCTTGTGCATATGGAAATGTCCGATCAGGGCTATCACCTGATTAATTCGATCAACCGGGTTACCGGTTTTCTTGGTCCGCAGGGGCGGCCGATGCCGATGCGCGACGCCGAGGTGAACCAGATCCTGAACCGCGTGCAGGAAGGCGAAGAAGCGCCGCGCACTCTGATCCATTTCGAGATCGGCGAAAAGGTTAAGGTCAATGATGGCCCGTTCGAGGATTTCGACGGCATGATCGAAGAGGTGGACGACGATAATCAGCGCCTGAAGGTTTCGGTGTCGATCTTTGGCCGCGAAACCCCGGTCGAGTTGGAATACACTCAGGTGACCAAACAGGGCTGACATATGGGCAGCTAGTTAGCTGCCTTTTGCGGGTGAACTCTTAAGCTGAACGCGGTGCTGCCATCCAGGCGCACCGCGTTCCGTGTTTCAGGGGGCATGATCGGGACGCGAACCGCTGTGATCGTTGCCTTGTCGTGCCTGTGTCTGTGGTTTTCGCCCGCGCCCGGGACCACGCAGGAGCAGGCGTTCATTGAGGCCAGCGGCAAGCCCATCGTGATCGGCGTGTCGGAAAGGCACCGCCGCACGGCCGGGCTTTGTCTGGATTATGGCAAGACACGGTTGTGCAACGGCGCGCCTTACCGGGTCGTCGAACCCACGCGTGCGATCACCAGCCACGAGCGAATGGGTTTCTGCAAACCCGCGGGCAAGCAGGTGCTGTCGCCTGTCGACGGAAAGGTTCGGTTCATCGAAAGGGCCAACGCCACCTGTGGCGGTGTCGTGAGGGTCACGACCCAGTTTTCGCTGCGCGCCCGGCCGGGATTGCCGCATCAGCGCATTTTCGGAAATGGTGCGCATCTTTTCGCTCGACGGACTTCGTATTGGGCAGGCTGTGAAGGCCGTGCAGGTGGTCGGCCATGTTCAAAAGTCAAGCCGGCCCAGCATCGGCACCACGCGCATGAGCATTTCGCGGTGAGGTGCTGCAATGACTGGCCGACCTGCCACCTTGATTCGAATTTCTTTTGGCGGGACGGTCCGCAGCGGTTGTCCTGTTCCAACAGCGCCAGACCCGTGCCCAGGGGACGCATGGTCCCCCCGACCCCCTGCTGAGACCACTGGACTGCTTGTCGGTGCGCCAACACATGGTGCGCGCAAAAACGCGATTGGGCTTGCAAACAAGGGGATCTCGCTGTACCCCGCGCCCGTTGCGCCATGCGCAGCGAATCCCCGTGGGAGGCGAAGGCATCGCGATGTCCGGGCCGCACCACGTCAACCCGATCCCGCCGGACGCGTCCGCCGGGAGTTGAAAAGGAGACACCAGATGGCCAAGAAGCTTGCTGGTACGATGAAGCTGCAGGTTCCTGCAGGACAAGCCAACCCCTCCCCGCCGGTCGGTCCGGCGCTGGGTCAGCGCGGCATCAACATCATGGAATTCTGCAAGGCGTTCAACGCCAAGACCGCAGACATGGAGCCCGGCGCGCCGTGCCCGACCGTGATCACCTATTATCAGGACAAGTCCTTTACCATGGACATCAAGACGCCGCCGGCGTCGTATTACCTGAAAAAGGCCGCCAAGCTGAAATCCGGCGCCAAGAACCCCAGCCGTGAAATCGTCGGTTCGGTGACCCCCGCGCAGGTGCGCGAGATCGCCGAAGCCAAGATGAAGGATCTCAACGCCAACGATATCGAAGGCGCCATGCAGATCATCCTGGGCTCCGCCCGCTCCATGGGCATCGAGGTGAAGTAACATGGCAAAGTTTGGAAAACGCACCCGCGCCGCCCGCGAAGCTGTCGCCGGCAAGGAAAACCTGAGCGTTGAAGAGGCCGTTGCGCTGGTCAAGGCCAACGCCAGCGCCAAGTTCGACGAAACCGTCGAGATCGCGATGAACCTGGGCGTTGACCCGCGTCACGCCGACCAGATGGTCCGTGGCGTTGTCGGCCTGCCCAACGGCACCGGCAAGACCGTGCGCGTCGCTGTCTTTGCCCGTGGACCGAAGGCCGATGAAGCCCAGGCCGCCGGTGCGGATATTGTCGGCGCCGAGGATCTGATGGAGACCATCCAGGGTGGCACCATCGAATTTGATCGCTGTATCGCGACCCCGGACATGATGCCGGTCGTCGGTCGCCTGGGCAAGATCTTGGGCCCGCGCAACCTGATGCCGAACCCCAAGGTCGGCACCGTGACCATGGACGTCAAGGCGGCCGTGGAAGCAGCCAAGGGCGGCGAAGTCCAGTTCAAAGCGGAAAAGGCCGGCGTCGTGCACGCAGGTGTCGGCAAGGCATCCTTTGACGAAGCCAAGCTGGCCGAAAACGTTCGCGCCTTTGTTGGCGCGGTGGCCAAGGCCAAGCCGACAGGCGCCAAGGGCACCTACCTGAAAAAGATCGCCATCAGTTCGACTATGGGTCCGGGTGTATCGATCGATGTGGCCAACGCTTCGGGCGAATAATCTTGCTCTGATCTGACCATTCAAGCCCGGGCTGTCTGCCGACAGCCCGGGCTTTTCTCATGCCGGATTGCCGGGGCGGAGTCGCGCAAACATGATGGCTCAAAGCCTCCGCCGGTATCTGGCATTCCACACCTCAAGGAAACCGCATTCATTTCCGGACGGGCAAACACCCGATCAGACATATCTCAACCAGTCACGACCAGTCCCGGTCGCGGCATACCCGAGCGGGAAACCCACTTACAGCGTCCGGCCTTTTACCTGAATCATGTCGTGACAAGAAAATCCCGAGAACGCCGAAGGCGTGGCGGGGCGTTCGTGTCTCAAGTTTAAGGCCGGGCGCTTTAAGAAACGGCTGAATACTGTTCAAATGGACCGAACCACCTCTTTATCACATCACCGCCTATGCGCCGATCTTTGTCGCCGGGATGCGGGCCGGCGGGCAAGGTGTTCTGGTATCCAGTCCGCGTCCGCCGTCAAACCTGAAATCGACCTTCGAGAAATACAACATCACATGGTTCACGGGCATCAACACGCTGTTCGCGGCGATGATGGCGGAACCGTCGTTCGACAGGAAGATGTTCGAAAACTTCCGGTTCTGCGGCTCGGGAGGCGTGGCGCAACAGGCCGACGTCGCGGCCCAGTGGCAGGATATGACCGGGATGCGCATCAATCAGGGTTACGGGATCACCGAGATCTCTGGTATTTTGACCCTGAACCCGCCCGTCAGCAACCGCTTTGGCAAGCTCGGCATCCCGGTGCCCGGCGCCGAGATCCGCATCATCGACGACGAGGGCAACGATGTGCCGCTGGGCCAACCCGGCGAAGTCGTTGCCCGCCGCCCGGCCCTGATGAAAGGTTACCTGATCCGAGCCGATGGCATCGCCGAAGCCATCCGCGAGGGCTGGCTTTTTTCCGGCCACACCGGGGTGATCGACGAAGACGGGTTTTCTGGAAATCGTGGATCGCAAGAAGGACATGACCCAGGTGACGGGCTTCAACCTCTCTCCCAACGAAATCGAGGATGGGATTTCGACGGCTCCCGGGGTAACTCAGATCGGGGTGATCGGTATTCCCGACGAGAAATCGGCCGAAATGCCCGCCGCCTTTGTCGTCCAGGCCGACGACAGCGTGACCGAAGAGGCGATCCAGGCGGCCTGCCGCGAAAAAATGACCAGCTCTACAAGATCCCCAAGCGGGTCCCCTTTGTCGACGAGGTTTCCGAGACTCTGTCCAGCAAGGTGAAGTCTCGGCAATTACGCGAGGATTACCTCAAATAGTCCCGCGGCGGCGGCAGGGTCGCGCAAAATGCGACCGCCCTCGTCGTTTTGGGTGTTTTACCCCTTGGAAACCACCGGGCGCTGTCTTAAGTAAGCCTGCGGAACAAAGCGTGCGATTCGTCGTGCGCTTTGTTTTGTTTCGTCCAAGACGGTGGGTGGCGTGACTTTGGCGCCTTAATTTCCTGCCTGAGACGGGAAAGACCAGATTGACCGGGGGTATCCCTCGGGCGGTTTTTGGCTCAACCCCGTAAATCGGACCTGAACGCCGGGTTTGCACCCGGCAAACATGAGCCGGGACGCGGGTTTGCGTCCCAAACTTGGAGAGAACTGTGGATAGAGCCCAGAAAGAGAAAGTGGTCGAGGAACTCGGCCAAATCTTCGAAAGCTCTGGCGTCGTTGTGGTTGCCCACTACGTCGGTCTGACAGTTGCCGAGATGCAGGACCTGCGCGCGCGTGCACGCGAAGCGGGCGGGTCTGTGCGTGTTGCCAAGAACAGGCTCGCCAAAATCGCCCTGGAAGGGAAGCCCTGCGCAAGCATGGCGGACCTGCTCACCGGCATGACCGTTTTGACCTATTCCGAGGACCCCGTGGCTGCGGCCAAGGTTGCCGAGGACTTCGCCAAGGAGAACAAGAAGTTCGAGATCCTTGGCGGTGCAATGGGCGAAAACGCTCTGGACCGGGCCGGTGTCGAGGCCGTGTCGAAAATGCCGTCGCGCGAGGAGCTCATTGCTTCCATCGTCGGCTGCATCGGCGCACCCGCTTCGAATATCGCCGGGGCCATTGGCGCACCTGCTAGCAACATCGCAAGCATCCTTTCGACCATCGAAGAGAAGGCGGAAGCCGCGTAAGCGGACAGCGACATGTACTGACCGGCGTGGGGCACCTGACCTGACGTTGGAATACACATCAAAACGGAAAGAGCTGATAAAATGGCTGATCTGAAAGCACTCGCAGAAAGCATCGTGGGCCTGACCCTGCTGGAAGCACAAGAACTGAAAACCATCCTCAAGGATGAGTACGGCATCGAGCCCGCCGCTGGCGGCGCTGTGATGATGGCTGGTCCGGCCGAAGCCGGTGGCGCGGCCGAAGAAGAAAAGACCGAATTCGACGTCGTTCTGAAGAACGCCGGCGCCTCCAAGATCAACGTGATCAAGGAAGTCCGTGGCATCACCGGCCTGGGTCTGAAAGAAGCCAAGGAACTGGTCGAAGCGGGCGGCAAGATCAAAGAAGGCGTTTCGAAAGAGGAAGCCGAAGAAGTAAAAGGCAAGCTGGAAGCAGCTGGCGCCGAAGTCGAGGTGGCCTAAGCCCCTCGACGGGGAGCCGTTTTCTTTGAGAGAAAACGGTCCGGAATTTTCGAAAAATTCCGGCTGGCTCTCGAGAGTTCAGGCTGGATCCGGGGAAATCCGGGTCCAGCCGAACCTGTCTTAGAAAGGGCTGCAACTCTTGCAGCATTTTCTAAGGCGAGGTTTCAGGATCGGGAGGTCGCCATGCGGGACGGTGGCCATGAATTGATCCGAGGCTTGCTGTCTCGAAGGGGCAAGGTGCCGGGGCCCGGCGGCATTCTTGACCGGTGAGAAACTGAAAAGGTGACCTCTGACATGGCTCAAACGTTCCTTGGCCAGAAACGTCTTCGTAAATATTATGGCAAAATTCGTGAAGTTCTGGAGATGCCGAACCTGATCGAGGTTCAGAAATCCTCGTATGACTTGTTCCTGAACTCCGGCGATGCGCCTCAGCCCACCGATGGCGAAGGCATTATGGGCGTGTTCCAGTCGGTCTTTCCGATCAAGGATTTCAACGAAACCTCCGTCTTGGAATTCGTGAAATACGAACTGGAAAAGCCCAAGTACGACGTCGAAGAGTGCCAGCAGCGCGACATGACCTATTCGGCGCCGCTGAAGGTGACCCTGCGTCTGATCGTGTTCGACGTCGACGAGGATACCGGCGCCAAGTCGGTCAAAGACATCAAGGAACAGGACGTATTCATGGGCGACATGCCCCTGATGACCCCCAACGGCACCTTTGTGGTCAACGGCACCGAGCGTGTGATCGTGTCCCAGATGCACCGCAGCCCCGGTGTGTTCTTCGACCACGACAAGGGCAAGACCCATTCTTCGGGCAAGCTGCTGTTCGCCTGCCGCATCATCCCGTATCGCGGCAGCTGGCTTGACTTCGAGTTCGACGCCAA
>JBFHMM010000085.1:0-14640 GCA_041594355.1 Paracoccaceae bacterium
CGCAAGACGGCCGTGCGACCTTCAAGGGACAGATCCCATGACCCGCCTGCCACTCTCCTCTCCTGCCTTGCCGCTCTGCTGGTCGCATCCGCAGCCATCGCCGACACCGGTCCTACGGACAAGACGCCGCCCCCCCCCGCGCCGACCAGCCCGGCGCGGTGGTCAGCGACACGCAGACGAAAAGGGCGTTGACCCCCTGCGGGGTGAACACCCACGCAATCACAGGTTGCAGTTGCCACATGATCGGCTATCCGCTGGATATTGTGGCGGGCCGGCCTTGGGTTAAGACGCTGTCAACATCGATAATTATTGAAATTCGAAACCCACAGCGCAGTCACACAGAGTGTCCCCCCGGTGCGCGGGAGTGGCCTGCGGTTGCCAGAAGGGGCGTCGAGTTGACCAAAGTTTCTCCCGAAGTTCTCAAGGCCTTTGGCACCGCCATGAAACGCGCCCGCGCGCTGCGGGGCTGGGCGCCCGCACCGTCGGCCGCTTCATCAAGGCGTTGGTTGGGTCTGGATGATGGGCTGATCGCCCCCTTTCTCGACACCGACACCACTGATGAGCGCGGCGAGACCAAGGCCGAACGCGATGCCGACCGTATCCTCGACCGGCTGACACGGGATAAGGCGACACGGCGCGCCAGCGAAGACCTGCTGATCCTGCTCGCCAACCGCTATGCCGCGGGCACCCACCGAGAGCTGGAGACCGCCTATATCGGCGTGCGCGCCGCGCTGGAGGAATTCGTCAAGATGAAGGCGCGCAGCGACGCGCCGGACAATGCCGACGGCCAGTTTCAGGCAGTGATGGCCGGAGTCACCCGCCTGAACGAGGCCGGCGATGCCGATGCCGCCGGCGACGCGCTGGACGAAGCCATGGCCCGGATCGGGCAGGCCCGAGACACGATATATCAGCAACAACCCGCGCAGGACCGAATCCGCAACTGCCCCAACCTGACTGCCAAAACGGCTGATCAAAGCCCTGCGCCGCCAGGCCCCGCCGGGCGGGGTGGTCTTGGCGACAAATCAGCGGTGCGAAGAGTGGCTGGGAGCAGGAGACGCGACAGGCGACATGTTCACGTTACACGTCGCGCTGGAATTGGCCAAGTCCAACCATAAGCGTGCCAAGAAACCGCAAGAACCCTTTGCGTTACATGTCTTGGCCAACTGCCACTTGCGGATCGGGGAACGGTCGGTGAAAGAGGGGCATTTGCACGTGGCCCGCAATGCAGCGGGCGGGGCGCCGGCCAAGTCTTCCAAGACCAAGGAGCGCTTAAATTGGGCGCTACTACAATGGAACCGCGGTGACCTCGCGCTGGCGCGCTTCGAGCCGACCGGCGACCCGACCTACCTCAGCTCCGCCCGCACCCATGTAAATCGCGCGCGCGAGGTCTTTGCCGAAGGCTCCGAACACCAGACCCAACGCTGCGATGACCTGCTGGCCAAATTCGACGCCGCCGAAGGCAAATAACCCTTAGGTATTGAACAGGAAGTGCAGCACGTCGCCGTCCTTGACGACGTACCCCTTGCCCTCGGCGCGCATCTTGCCCGCCTCCTTGGCCGCCTGCTCGCCCCCCAGACCGACGAAATCTTCATAGGCAATCGTTTCGGCCCGGATGAACCCCTTTTCGAAATCGCCGTGGATCACCCCCGCCGCTTTCGGCGCCGAGGTGCCGGTCCTGATGGTCCAGGCGCGCGCCTCCTTGGGGCCGACGGTGAAATAGGTCTCAAGGTGCAACAGTTCGTAGCCGGCCCGGATCAGGCGGTCCAACCCGGCCTCCTCCAGCCCCATCTCTTCGAGGAACATCTGCGCCTCGTCCGCCTCCAGCTGGCTGATCTCTTCTTCGATCTGGGCAGAGATGATCACATGGGCGTTGCCCTCGGCCGCCGCCATCTCGGCCACGCGGGCGGAATGGGCATTGCCCTCCGCCGCTTCGGATTCGGCCACATTGCAGACATAGAGCACTGGCTTGGTGGTCAGCAGCTGCAACATCTTCCAGGCCCGCGCGTCCTCGTCATCGACCTCGACCAGCCGGGCGGGCTTGCCGTCTTCCAGCATCGCCAGCGCGGCCTTGAGCAGGCGCTCCTGCTGCACCGCCTCCTTGTCGCCGCCGCGCACCTTGCGCACCAGACCCTGCAGGCGCTTTTCGATGCTCTCCATGTCGGCCAGCATCAGCTCGGTCTCGATGGTCTCGGCATCGGCCACCGGATCGACCCGGCCCTCGACGTGGGTGACGTCACCGTCCTCGAAACAGCGCAGCACATGGGCAATCGCGTCCACCTCGCGGATGTTGGCCAGGAACTGGTTGCCCAGCCCTTCACCCTTGGACGCGCCTTTAACCAACCCGGCGATGTCGACGAATGTCATCCGCGTCGGGATGATCTGTTTCGACCCGGCAATCGCCGCCAGCTTGTCCAGCCGCGCGTCCGGCACCGCCACCTCGCCCACGTTGGGCTCGATGGTGCAGAACGGGAAATTCGCCGCCTGCGCCGCGGCGGTCTTGGTCAGCGCGTTGAAAAGCGTCGACTTGCCCACGTTCGGCAGGCCGACGATGCCCATTTTAAAGCCCATGGTGGCCCCCTATCTGCGTTTGAGCCGCTTCTAGTGGGGGCCGCGCCGGGGCGCAAGCACCCCCGCCCTATCGCGGCATCCCCAGATGCATCCCCGCATCCACCAGCAGCGTTTCGCCCGTCACATGCCGCGCAGCGTCCGACACGAAAAACAGCGCCGCATCGGCGATGTCGTCGGGGCCCGAGGCCACCGCCAGCGGCGTGCGCCCCTCAATCGTCGCTTCGACCTTGGCGAATGCCGCCTCGTCCATCGTGTCGCGGAACCAGCGGGTGCCGATGAAACCGGGGCAGACCGCGTTGACCCGAACCGCCGGACCTAGCGCGCGCGCCAGCGACAGGGTCATCGTGTTCAACGCGCCCTTGCTGGCGGCATAGGCCACCGACGACCCAATCCCCATCACTCCGGCGATGGACGAGGTATTGAGCACCGCGCTGGCCCGCCCGGTCTGTGCGTGCGCCGCCACCAGCAGCGGTTTCGCCGCCTGCACCATCATATAAGGCCCCACCACATTGACCGCGTAGATGTCCATGAAGTCATCGCGGCTCAGCGCGTCCAGGTCCGAATGGTCCGGCACGTGCCGGGTGATGCCTGCATTGTTGATCAATATGTCCAGCCGCCCGCGCGCCTCGGCCGCCGCCACCAGCGTCCGGCAGCCGGCCGCATCGGCCACATCGGCCTGCACCACCGTCACCTGCGCCCCCGCCGCGCGGCATAGGTCGGCACAGTCCTCCGCCTCCGCCACCGAACGGGAATAGTTCACGATCAACTCGGCCCCCCGCTCGGCCAGTTTTACCGCCATCGACCGGCCCAAACCGGTCGCCGACCCCGTCACCAGCGCGATGCGCCCGTCCAGATCCTTCATGTCGTCCTCCCTGACAGCCGTCCGCAGATGACCCCATCGCGCGGCCCAAGCCAAGCCATTTCGCCCACCGGCGTTAAAGGTGCATTGATTTCCCCACCCGCATTTGGCATGGCAGTCGGAACTGACGAAGGACCCCGGCCCATGACCCGTATCGACGCCAAATTCGCAGACCTCAACAGCCGAGGCAAAAAGGCTTTCGTGGCCTATGTCATGGCCGGCGACCCCGATTTCGACACCTCGCTCGAAGTGGTCAGGGGGCTGCCCGGCGCGGGTGTCGACATCATCGAACTGGGGCTGCCCTTTACCGACCCGATGGCCGACGGCCCCACCATCCAGCTGGCCGGGCAACGTGCGCTGGACGGCGGCATGACGCTGGACCGCACGCTGGAACTCGCCCGCCGCTTCCGCGAGGGCGACAACACCACGCCCATCGTGATGATGGGCTATTACAACCCGATCTATTCGCGCGGCGTCGACCTGTTCCTCGAACAGGCGAAAGAGGCCGGCATCGACGGGTTGATCGTGGTCGACCTGCCGCCCGAGGAAGACGGCGAACTCTGCATTCCCGCGCAAAAGGCCGGGCTGAACTTCATCCGGCTGGCGACACCGACCACCGATGACAAACGCCTGCCCAAGGTGCTGCAGAACACCTCCGGCTTTGTCTACTATGTCTCGATCACCGGCATCACCGGCTCGGCCCAGGCGCAGGCCACCGACGTCGGCCCCGAGGTTGCCCGCATCAAAGCGCAGACCGATCTGCCCGTGATCGTCGGCTTCGGCATCAACACGCCCGAGAAATCGCAGTCCATCGCCAGCGTCGCCGACGGCGCGGTCGTGGGTTCGGCCATCGTCAGCCAGATCGCCGAGGGCAAACCGGTGGCCGAGGTGCTGGCCTTTGTCAAAACTCTCTCCGACGGTACCCACGCCGCCTAATCCAACGGGTCCGGGTCGGGAACGAACCCGGTGACAGAGAAGGTCCTTTCGCGGACGCCGCGATCCGGCATCACGCCATAGAAGGTCTGACTGCCCCCGATGAGAACACGGCGCACGTGGGGGCTCCCCTCGCGGCGTTCCGCGCCCCACCGCCGCTCTACCGGGATGAGTTCGGACTTCAGCGCCTGGCGAGACGGCTCCACGGCGACATGCACCTCGCGCACCGCCATGTTTTCCAACCGGCGACTCCAGGCTTCCTTCCACGCCTCGTCGTAAAAATCGGTCCCAAAGGGTTTCGGCGTCATAGGTAAATCGATCCGGCACCTCTGCCAGCAACTCTTCCAGAACCGCGATTTCGTCGCCATGCGCCCGCAGCACCGATTGGAATTGCTCTTCGGACAATTGTGACGGGGGTTTCGCTCCGATAGATCGCACCGAACAGCAGCCCGGCGCTCAGAAGGTTCGCAACCAGAAACGGCAGGCGCTGGCCAGGGGTCATGCGCACTTTGAACAGATAGCGCAGCAAGAGCGGCTCTAGCTCCGCGTCCATCACGCCGAACCCGAAACTCAGCACGCCCATCCCGACCATCATACTGTAACCGAACACCGGGCTCACCCGCGGCACAAAAACCGGGTAGAGCAGCACCGCAACAAAGGGATAGAGCGGCACGCCCGCCACGGCGGTGATCACGTTGACCAGCAGCCACAACCGCAGGTCACGTTGCATCGCTTCGCCCTCCCCGGCGAATGTGCAATCGTGGGATACCGGTCAGAATGCGTCGTTGCGCCGGAGCAAGTCAGCCATCCACCGCCGGATTGACCGAATAGTAACCAACATGAGCGAGCGCGGCGCCGGTGCGCTCCTGGATAAAACGCCGCCGCTCGACCGCCGCCTGCGCGTTTTCATCGGCGCTGTGGCGGGGCACCGCCGCTCTTGCCCGCCCCGCGTCTTCGCTCATCTGATGTTCCTTCGCTCAATACACCCGCCGGCGGGCGGATCGCCGGAATAACCGGACCATCCATGGCAAATGCGCCCACAAGATCAAACTACAACATCCCTTCACCATACCTCGTTTCCGAATATTTCCACACCCCGCCTCGCCGCACCCCACCGGACCGCACCATCCCCGGCGGTTTTGCTCCCGACATCGCTCCGACAAAGGCCCACAGAATGTCTCATTGAGAAATCGCCCCTAAATCGGTAATGAAAGTTGACCAATAGCAGAGGGTAGGACTCGCCATGCCGGTGATTACCAATATCGAAGACCTCAAGCGCATCTACGAACGCCGCGTGCCGCGCATGTTCTACGACTACGCCGAGAGCGGCAGCTGGACGGAACAGACCTTCCGCGAAAACACCTCGGATTTTGCCGACATCCGCCTGCGCCAGCGGGTGGCAATCGACATGACCGGACGCACCACCGCCAGCCAGATGATCGGTCAGGACGTGGCGATGCCCGTGGCGCTGGCGCCCGTGGGGCTGACCGGCATGCAATGCGCCGATGGCGAGATCAAAGCCGCCCGCGCGGCCGAGAAATTCGGCGTGCCCTTCACCCTCTCGACCATGTCGATCTGCTCGATCGAAGACGTGGCCGAACACACCAGCACACCCTTCTGGCTGCAGGTCTACACCCTCAAGGACGACGATTTCATGCAGCGCCTGTTCGACCGGGCCAAGGCCGCGAAATGCTCGGCCGCCGTCATCACGGTCGACCTCCAGCTGATGGGCCAACGCCACAAGGACCTCAAGAACGGCCTCTCCGCACCGCCGAAACTGACCGTGAAATCGGTCGCCAACATGATGACCAAGGTGCAGTGGGGCCTCGGCATGCTGGGCACAAAGCGGCGGTTCTTTGGCAACATCGTCGGCCACGCCAAAGGGGTCAACGATCCCTCCTCGCTGAGCACATGGACCACTGAATCCTTTGACCAGGCGCTCGACTGGGACCGCATCCGCGAATTCCGCAAAATGTGGAACGGCCCGCTGATCATCAAGGGCATCCTCGACGTGCGCGATGCCCGCGAGGCGCTGAACGTGGGCGCCGATGCGATCATCGTCTCCAACCACGGCGGCCGCCAGCTCGACGGTGCGCTCAGCTCAATCCGGGTGCTCGAAGAGATCGTCGAAGCGGTCGGCGACAAGATCGAAATCCACCTCGACAGCGGCATCCGCTGCGGACAGGACGTGCTCAAGGCGCTGGCGATGGGGGCCAAGGGCACCTACATCGGGCGCGCCTACATCTACGGGCTCGGCGCCATGGGCGAGGCAGGCGTCACCACCGCGCTCGAGGTGATCCAGAAGGAACTCGATCTCTCCATGGGCCTGTGCGGCGTCACCGACGTGCAAAAGCTCAGCCGCGACCACCTGCTGATCCCCGAGGATTTCGCCGGCCGCTGGGCCTGATCGCGACCGGCGGGGCCACCCCGGACCCCGCCAAAACCCGCCGGCCTGAAACAGGGCTGATTCACCCTTTTCTTTTTGTCCGGCCCGGTCTATACGCGCGGCTTCACGCGGGGACTACAGCCTTGGAGGAGCCCCGCCCTTACATTGGAGAATTAACATGGCTGGTGAGATTCCTGATCTCGAAGCTCTGGAACGGACGGGGACAGGCAAGGGCGCCGCTCGTCAGGCACGCCGCGACGGTATGGTTCCGGGCATTGTATTTGGTGGCGACGCAGACCCGCTACCGATTAGCATCCCGTTTAACAAGCTGCTGAAAATGCTGAAGGCCGGGCGGTTCAAGTCGACCCTCTTCAACCTCAAGGTCGAAGGCCACGAAGACGTGCGCGTCATCTGCCGCGACGTGCAGCGCGACGTGGTCAAGGATCTGCCGACGCACCTCGACCTGATGCGCCTGCGCCGCACCACCAAGATCAACCTGTTCATCCCCGTCGAGTTCATCAACGAAGACGAGGCTCCCGGCCTGCGCAAGGGCGGCGTTCTGACCGCCGTGCGCCCCGAGGTGGAACTGGTCGTCACCGCCGGTGACATCCCCGATCACATCACCATCGACCTGACCGGCATGGACATCGGCGACACCGCCACGATCTCCGACGTGACCCTGCCCGCCGGCGCCAAGCCGACCATCGACCGCGATTTCGTGATCGCCAACATCTCGGCCCCGTCGGGCCTGCGCTCGGCTGATGACGAAGACGAAGACACCGATGCGGCAGACGTCGAAGTGATCGGCGAAAACGCCGAGTAATTCACGCTATCCGCGCTGATTTTCAAACGGGACCCCATCGCGGGTCCCGTTTTTCATGCGCGGACTTCCACCGCGCTCTGATCGAATTTTTGTGCTTCTGCAGAATCGGATTCCCCTTTCACAAAGGGCCGTCAAGTCGGGAGAATGTTCACCGGAACGCAATTTCGGAGAACGACTATATCTGGCAAAAACAGAATGCTGTCCGTATTTCCATGCTCCGTGCCAGCCCTGTCCGCGACCGGTACCGTCGCCGCCCGGATACAGGCGAACTGCCCTCGCGGGACGACGTGACCCTGAATTTCGAAACCGATCACGCTTCTCCCTACGCCGGGCGCTACTTCCCGACCCAGGCGCTCTGGATTTCCGATCTACACGCCTTCCGCCACGGCACCGGCCGGTCAGTACACGCAATCAAAAAAAGCGTGACAGGCCGGTTGAGTTGTCGGCAAAGAGCTATGCGCTGCGCCTTGCACGAAGGACTGCAAAGCGGGACGACGCTGCCTTGTGCAGACGCGGCCATTGCTGATGCAGCATTCTCGTGCAATCGCAGAAACGGCCTCGTTGCGGCGCTTTGGATTTCACCAGACCGGTCACTCGCTCACCAGTCACTTTCACTCAGCCCCATCTTCTTGAGCCGTGAATAGAGCGTCGTCGGTTTGATACCAAGCAATGCTGCCGCCCCTTTTGCCCCAGCAACCCGACCGCCTGCTTCTTTCATGCAGGCGATGATGTTGGCTCTGCGGATTTGTTCGACATCCGCTTCAGTGAGCAAGGCGGAAGTCGGCAAAGGCGCTGGTACGACTTGGCTTTGAATCTCGACTTGCAATTTGTCAGATTGCGACACGATGGCACCGCGTTCGATTACGTTGGCCAGTTCGCGCACGTTGCCGGGCCAGTGGTAGTCTTGCAGCTTGCGCATCGCTCCTTCGGTCACGACAGGCACCTTCCGACCAAGCCGCTTGCAGACGATACGTAACAGATGGGCCGTCAGGATCGGAATGTCCTCGGGACGATCTCGCAGCGGCGGACAGAGAATGGGAAAGACTCCAAGGTGCAGCATCAGGTCCTGCCGCAAACGCCCCGCCTGCACCTCGCGATCAATATCTCGGTTGGTCGAAGCGATGACGCGTAGGTCGAGGCTGCGGAAACGATCATCCCCTAAACGGATTACCCCGCGATTTTGAAGAGCATCAAGAAGGTGGCCCTGTAGTTCGATGGGAATGTCCGCGACCTCATCAATGAACAAGGTGCCGCCATGCGCCAATTCCAACTTGCCGGGCCGATCTTTGAGCGCGCCGGCGAAGGCGCCACGAACCTGGCCGAACAACTCGCTTTCGATCTTCTCGGGACTGAAGGCACCAGCTTTAAAATGAATCATTGGGCGACGCTTGCGGCTGCTCTCATCATGAACGGCGGAAGCCACAAGAGACTTCCCAACACCGCTCTCACCGCGGATCAGAACGTTTGCATCCGTCGGACCCACAAGTTCGATCTGTTTGATGATGCCCTGTATCGCGCCCGAGCGACCGATGATATCGTGGTGGGCCCGTTCGATGTTGATCGCCTCCTGAAGATAGGCGTTCTCTTCTTCCAGCTGATCACGCAGAGCCGCGACCTCATCCATCGCCTGGCGCAATTTACGCTCGTTCTCCCATCGTTCTGTGATGTCGCGAAATATCACCACCGCGCCGACCAGTTGCGGGCCGTCGTAGATCGGGGTTGAGACATATTCGACGCGGATTGGCTTTCCATCCTTCCGCCAGAACACCTCGTCCTCGATCCGGTTGACCTGCTCAAACCGGAAGGATTGATAGATCGGGCATTCGTGCGAGGGGTAATGTTCCCCATTAAGGCGGTGATGGTGGATTTTCGTATGGATGTCGTGGCCAAGCAGGTCTTCTGTAGTCCAGCCAAGCATTTCCTGGGCGGCTCTGTTGACAAACGTGGTCTTGCCATCGGCATTGACCCCGTAAATCCCTTCACCAGCGGCGTTCAGGATCAATTGGTTTTCACGCTCAAGATCTGCAAAGAAGCTTTGCGCGCGCTGCCATTCCACGAGGCCTCCACTGTAGATGATTCCGGCCGCAACCTCCGCTTCGCGTTGTTCAAGGGCCTCCAGGTCAAGCATATGAAGAAGCAGCATGGCTCGACCTTCGTGATATAATACCCGTCCCGTGACCTCGCATTGCAGGGGCGATTGGTCCGCGCTTTGCAGTTTTACTTTCCGCGTCCAAGCCGTTCCACGGTACTCCACTTCGGTGACAAAGACGACGAAGCTCTCCATTCCGGCGGCAATGAAGCGCGCGAAATGCGACCCTGTCAGAGCATCATCCCCAAACAAAGTTCCGGCCTCCGGGGTTGCGGCCAGAATGAGGTCTTGTCTGAGGTCTATAAGAAGTGTCGGGCCGAACGCGCCAACGAGAAAAGAATCGTAAGAGAGATCGGTATCAAGCATCCCATGATCGAGCGCTGAAATGCCCAAAATGACAATACGAAAAATCGTAATTTACGAAATGTCGTAACCTCCCCAAGCAGACTTCGGTCTTATTGCATTGAAATTAATCAGGAAAACTAATTATTCGGGTACTGAACAAGCGCCTTCAACTGTCAATTTCCGGCTGTCAGCATGAAGAAAATCAACAGCGAGGGCTCGACATGTCTGTCAAATCACTGGGAAACCCATTCTCATCCAAAACCGATCTGCGGCACGCTGCGGATTGCAGTTGCCATAAGTGCAGCACGTCCGCTGCGGACGTCGAGGACAGCATCGATCTGTCCACCTCCGAAGGCATGATGGAACGCGCCGTCGAAAGCGCGATTGTACGATCGGTATTTGGTCAAAGCGACATTGGACGCCGGTCATTCATGGGTATGATGGGTGGATCGACGATGGCGGCTGCGCTGGCTTCGGTCTTTCCGCTGAATGAGGCAAAGGCGGCAATACTCGATGAATTGGGACCGCCAGAGAAGACGGACTTGAACATTGGCTTTGTCCCGATCACCTGCGCGACACCCATCATCATGGCGCAGCCTTTGGGGTTCTACGAACGCTACGGCCTCAATGCCCAGGTGATCAAAACAGCCGGCTGGGCCGTGGCTCGCGACAAGTCTTTGAACGGCGAATACGATGCTTCGCACATGCTCACGCCGATGCCTTTGGCGATGACGCTTGGTGCGGGGTCGGTTGCTGAGCCCTACATCATGCCGGCCGTCGAAAACATCAACGGCCAGGCCATCGTGTTGTCGAATGAACACCTGGACAAGCGCGATCCCAGCCAATGGAAGGGCTTTACTTTTGGTGTGCCGTTTGAATATTCCATGCACAACTTCCTGCTGCGCTACTACGTGGCGGAGTTCGGGCTCGACCCCGATGTGGATATCCAGATCCGCGTCGTGCCGCCGCCAGAGATGGTCGCCAACCTGCGCGCCGGCAACCTTGACGGCTACCTGTCACCTGATCCTTTCAACCAGCGCGCGGTCTACGAAGGCATCGGCTTTATTCACGTGCTGACCAAGGAAATCTGGGAAGGCCACCCCTGCTGTGCCTTTGCGGCCCCCTTGTCCTTTGCGACAGAACTGCCGAACACCTACGGCGCGCTGCTCAAATCGATCATCGACGCAACGCAATACGCCTCGGCCCCGGAAAACCGCAAAGAGATTTCCGAAGCGATCGCGCCCACCAACTATCTCAACCAGCCGGTGACCGTGATCGAACAGGTGCTCACGGGAACCTATGCAGACGGTCTTGGCGAGGTGCAGAAAGTCCCCGACCGGATCGATTTCGACCCCTTCCCGTGGCATTCCATGGGGGTGTGGATCCTGACCCAGATGAAGCGTTGGGGCTATATCGAGGGTGATGTCGACTACAAGACGGTGGCCGAACAGGTCTATCTGGCCGCTGACTGTAAAAAAGTGATGGAAGGGCTGGGCTACGAAGCGCCGGACATCACTTACAAGTCGCATACGATCATGGGCAAAACCTTCGATCCAGCAACACCGGAAGACTATGTAAGCAGCTTCCCAATCGGGAAAGGGTAAGCCATGGGCACCCTTTCCTTGAACCAACGCGCGGCTTTGTTGTCGGTTCTGATGTTGGTTGTCGGCCTCTTGATTTGGGAGGCCGCCATTCCCGCCCAGAAGGCCGCTGAGGAATTGACAGAATACGAACGCCTGACCGGGGCGGGTGCAGCCAAGGCTGGCGTTCCGCCGCCCAGCCAGGTTTTTGCCAAGGCTTGGGAACAGCTCAGCAATCCGTTCTACGATGCGGGGCCGAATGACAAAGGCATCGGCATTCAGATCGGATACTCGATTTACCGTGTTCTGACCGGATACTTTCTAGCAGCTCTTATCGCCATTCCTTTCGGTTTTCTGATCGGGATGAGTCAGGTCGCCTACAAAGCCTTCAACCCGTTCATTCAGGTGCTGCGTCCGATCTCTCCGCTTGCGTGGATGCCGCTTGCGCTCTTCATCATCGGTGACAGCGAAGCATCCGCGATCTTCGTGATTTTCATCTGTTCGATCTGGCCCATGCTGATCAACACCGCCTTTGGTGTGGCAGGCGTCCGCGAGGACTGGGTTAACGTCGCTCGGACCCATGAACTGGGCCCGATAAAGACGGCCTTCACCGTTATTCTGCCAGCGGCAGCGCCGACAATTCTGACCGGAATGCGGATCTCGATCGGCATTGCATGGCTGGTGATTGTGGCCGCTGAGATGCTCGTCGGCGGGACCGGCATTGGCTACTATGTGTGGAACGAATGGAACAACCTTGACCTGACCTCCGTCGTTTTTTCCATCCTCATGATCGGCGTGGTTGGCATGCTGTTGGACGCCATGTTTGGCCTCTTGCAGCGCCGCGTCACCTACGTCGAATAAGGGAACTCAGATGAAACCGTATCTTAGTATCGAAAATCTCACCCAGCAGTTCCCGGACGGGACCGGAGGCGAGCTGACCGTCTTTGAAGATGTATCTTTCGGCGTAGAAAAGGGCGAATTTGTCGTCATCCTTGGCCACTCTGGCTGCGGCAAATCGACGATCATGAACATCCTTGCTGGCCTTGCCGAACCGACCAGCGGCGTCGTGATCATGGATGGACAAGAGGTGAAGGGTCCAAGTCTCGACCGTGGTGTGGTGTTCCAGAACTATTCTTTGCTGCCATGGCTGACGACGCTGAAGAACGTGATGTTCGGCGTGAAAGCCCGGTACCCTGAATGGACCAGGAAGCAGACCGAGGAACACGCGACCCGGTTCCTTGCCATGGTGGGACTCGAGGGGGATGTGATCCACCGCAAACCCAGCCAGCTTTCGGGTGGAATGCGACAACGCGTATCCATCGCGCGGGCCTTTGCAAACCACCCCAAGCTGCTCTTGCTCGATGAGCCCTTCGGGGCACTCGATGCCCTTACACGGGGGACAATTCAGGATGAACTGCTGAAAATCTGGGGCCAGATGGAACAGACAGTCTTTATGATCACCCATGACATCGACGAGGCAATCTTGCTCGCCGACCGCATCCTGCTGATGACCAACGGGCCCAAAGCCCGCGTCGCTGAAAGCGTGGAAATTACCATTCCTCGCCCGCGCAACCGCACCGAAATCGTCGAGCACCCCAACTACTATGCCATCCGTAACCATCTGGTGCAGTTCCTTGGTAAACGCTCAAAAGAGCTGGCCGGTCAGCCAACAGAAACCAGGCAAACAAATGCGCCTGAAACTGTTCGGATTGACCTTACGGACCCCGCAGAAGACCCCGAAGACACACGACCCGCCCTCAAAGCGGTGAACAGCTAAGACCGGAGGAGACCAACATGAAAGACCTCGCAATGACTGAGATGATGACCAAAGAAGACGTCACCGCCATGATCCTGTCTGCCAAAAAACAGGCGGGCCTCACATGGGAAGAAATCGCCGAAAAGATCGGCATGTCCCCCGTCTGGACCCATTCCGCGGCCATGGGGATGAACGCCTTCCCACCGGAAAAGGCCAAGTTGATGGTCTCTGTCATGGGCCTGCCCCAGGAGGCAGAAAGCGTGCTTGCGGAAAGCCCCACCAAGATCTGGGAACAGGCTGTCCCGACGGACCCCTGCATTTACCGCTTCTATGAGATCGTCGGCGTCTATGGCCCCACGCTCAAGGCAATCATTCAGGAGAAATTTGGCGACGGGATCATGTCTGCCATTGATTTCGACATGTCTGTCACCCGGGTCGAGCACCCCAAGGGCGACCGGGTCAAGGTCGAGATGTCGGGCAAGTTCCTTGGCTATAACAGCTGGTAAGGCGCCATGACACGTCCGCCGGTGCCGCCCTTTTCCTACGACGATGCGGTCAAAAAGGTCCGCATGGCCGAAGATGCCTGGAACACACGTGATCCGGACAAGGTGGCGCTGGCCTACACGCCAGAAACAAAGTGGCGCAACCGCTCCGAATTCCTAAACGGTCGGGATGAGGTGCGCGATTTTCTGACCCGCAAGTGGTCGCAGGAAAACGGGTATCGTTTGATCAAGGAAATCTGGGCGCATGGCGAAAACCGCATCGCCGTGCGGTTCTGTTACGAATACCACGATGCCATTGGCCAATGGTTCCGCGCCCACGGCAACGAAAACTGGGAATTTGACCCAGAAGGCTACATGGCCGTGCGCCATGCGTCGATCAATGATGTCGCGATCGCTGAAACGGAGCGGCTGTTTCATTGGGATCATGGGCCACGGCCAGCAGACCATCCCGGATTGTCTGACCTGGGCCTTTGACAGAAGAGCACATAACAGCTTGAACGCGACAGGATTTAATGATCTTTGCGCACCCGGCATGTGCGCAGAAAATCAAACATATAGTGTTGTTTCGTAACCGACCGGTTGATCCCAAGGATTATGTCAGTGGCGTCCAATTCCATGCAAGGGGCTCGTCGATCCGATTGATCTTGTGATCATGGATGCGGTCGAGCATGTCTGCCAGCCGGGGTTGCGGGTCAACACCATTCATCTTCGCGCTCTGGACAAGCGTCATGGCACGGGCAAGGTGGACCTGTCGCGGTTTGGTGCCGCTCCTTTGATAGCATAATGTGCAGCACAGGA
>JBFHMM010000086.1:0-14567 GCA_041594355.1 Paracoccaceae bacterium
CCCCGAACATCATCCGCGCCAGCGTGTCGCGGCCCAGGTTGTCGGTGCCCAGCGGGTGCGCCCAGTTGACCTTGGCGCCGCTGTCGAACAGCGCGTACCAGATCGGCCGGGTGTCGCGCAGGGTGATGAAATCGCGACCTTGCGGCAGGTACTGCGGGTCGATCCGCCAGACCAGCGGCCCGAGGTAAACCGTTCCAATGGTGAAGAAAAATATGAATGCCCCGAACAGTGCGCCCTTGTGCGTCTTGAACTGGTCCCAGACATCCTGCCACTGGCTGCGCGGCGGCTTGCCTGCCTCCTGCATCGGACCGGCCGCGCCGGGCATGGCGGTCGAGGCGGGCACCAGCCCTTCGTCGGGAACGAGGAGATCGGTTTCGCGCTTGTCAGTCATAGCGGATCCTCGGGTCGAGCAGGCCGTAGAGCACATCGGCCACAAGGTTGAACAGTACGATCAGCACCGCGAAAATGAAGGTAAGTGTTTGAACCATAGGCAAATCGTTTGCCTGAATGGCCCCGATCAGAAGCTGGCCGATGCCGTTCACCTTGAACACTTGTTCGGTGATGATCGCGCCGCCAAAGATCGACGGGATGCCCAGGGCAATCACGGTGATCACCGGGATCATCGAGTTACGCAGCACATGCGCCAGCACCACGGTATATTCGCTCAACCCCTTGGCGCGGGCGGTTCGCACGTAATCCTGGTTGAGGTTGTCCAGCATCGAGGCCCGCATGAACCGGCTCAGCTGGGCGGTGATCTGCAGCGCCAGCACCATCACTGGCATCACCATCTGCTGCAGCTGTTTGACGAAGCTGTCCCAGTCATCGACCACCAGCGTGGTGTCATAAATCGACGGGAACCAGCCCAGGTTGACCGAGAAGATGACGATCACCAGAACACCAGAGAAGAACGGCGGCACCGAGAAACCGATCATCGACACAAAGGTGCCCATCTGGTCGAACCAGGAATACTGCTTGTAGGCGGAATAGATGCCGATTGGCAGGGCGATGATGATCGCCAGCACATAGGCCGTGCCCACCACCCACAGGGTCTGCGGCATCCGCTGCATCACGATGTCCATGACCGGGCTGCGGGTCTGCCACGAGATGACCCGCAGGTCGCCGACGCTGAACGAGGTGCCGAACCAGTGGTCGATCAGCACCTGCGGTTCGATCCAGAAGAACTGCACCAGCCACTTCCAGAACCGGATATGCATCGGTTGGCCCAGCCCCAGCGCCTCGCGCATCTTTTCCTTGACCTCGGGCGGGACGGTCAGGGGGACCTGCGCCATCGGATCGCCCGGGGCGAGCTCGAGCAGCAGGAAGATCACCAGACTAATGAACAAAAGCGTCGGTATGGCCAAAACCAGTCGACGGATCGTGAATGTCAGCATTCAAGGACGCCTTTGCAGCATAGTCTTTTGTTGTTGGCAGCAGCTCTGCGGCGGAAAACCCGCCCCGGCGCTTGGCCAGGACGGGAGATCGGGTGGATTACATGCGGTACCAGTCCGCCACGTTCCACAGTTCGCTGTCCCACACGTTCAGGATAACGCCGCCCAGCGAGTTGGCATGGGCCGACAGGCGGCCACGGTGCACCAGCGGGATCATGCCGCCTTTTTCGACGATGATGTCGTTCAGGCGCTTGCCGATCTCGGCGCGGGCCTCGATGCCGGCTGTGGTTGCAAGTTCAGCGTGCAGCGCGTCGAATTCCTCGTCGCAGAAGCGGCTGATGTTCTCGCCCTGCCACTGGGTTTCGGGCCGGGGCGCCTTGTCGCACAGGCCGTTGCCCAGATAGGACTGCGGGTCGGTGCCGTTGAAGGTGTTGGCGTACATTTCAACGTCGGCATAGAACTTCTGGAAGGTGTCGGGCGAACCCGGGTCCCCGCCAAAGAAGACCGAGGCGTTGATGTTGCGCAGTTCGGTTTCGATGCCGATCTCGCTCCACCACTGCTTGATCAGAGCCTGGAAGTCCTGACGCACGGCGTTGGTCGAAGTCTGGTACAGGATCTTGAGCGGCACACCGTCCTTTTCGCGGATGCCGTCGCCGTCGGTATCGACGATACCGGCGTCATCCAGCATCTTGTTCGCGCCGGCGATGTCCTGGGTCGAGCAATCGAAGGTGTCCGAGTTGAATGCGGCCGGAGCCGGCACCCAGTTGCAGGTCACCTTGCCCGCCTGTCCATAGCCGATTTCAACCAGCAGCGGCCGGTCGATAGCCATCGACATTGCCTTGTAGACGGCCGGATCCTTCAGGAACGGATGCGGTTCGGCTGCTGTCGAACGGGTTTCGGGCGGCAGATCGGGCGAGGGGTTGGTCTGGTTCAGCATGATACGCTCGACCAGCGGGCCAAAGCCCGCGACCGGGGTACCCTTGCCGCCTTCTTCCATCTTGGCGATCACGTCGGGCGCCAGCTGAAGGTTCCAGGCATAGTCGAATTCGCCGGTTTCCATCACGGCGCGGCCAGCGGCGGTGGCATCGCCGCCGCCCTTGAGCGTCAGCGTGGCGAAGGCCGGTTTGGCCGGGTCGCGATAGTTCGGGTTGGCTTCCATCTGGATCACGTCGTTGGGACGGAAATCCTTGACCACAAAAGGGCCGGTGCCGACGGGATAGAAGTTCTGGTCGGTACAACCCGGTGCGGCCGCACCCAGGCAATCTTCGAACTGGGCGGCCTGCACGATCGGGCTTTCACCGCCAACGAATGGTCCGTAGGGGAAGGGGGTCGGCTTGTCGAAGGTGACCTTGACGGTCATGTCGTCCACCGCCTCGACGCTGCTCACCCCTTCGAACTTGGTCAGTTGAGCGCAGCCTCCATCAGGGTGCATGCAGTAGTCGGCGGTGAATTTGACGTCGGCGCTGGTGAACGGCGAGCCGTCAGACCAGGTGATGCCGGGGGCGATCTTCCAGGTGATCGACATCAGGTCTTCGCTGACACCGCCGTTTTCAACGGTCGGGATCTCGGAGGCGAGGAACGGAACCATCTGGCCGTCCTGGTCGTAGCGCGCCAGCGGTTCGAGGATCAGCGAGGCCGCTTCCACATCCTTGGTACCACCCGACAAAAAAGGATTCAGGATCGAGGGGGCCTGCCAGTAAATAATGCTGACATGGCCGTCCGATCCGCGTTCGGCCATGGCCACCGGGGCAAAGGCCGTGCTTGCGATCGCGCCAAGCAATAGGGTTTTGATCTTCATGTTACACTCCATGTTGGACACATTTGTGTCTTATTATGACCGGACAGCTTGTTGCCGCCGGTTGCGCCGCCCTGGGGGGTAACGTATTGGAACACATGGCAAACTGACTGGATGCCGCAAAATCCGACTGTCCCCCAGACCGGATACGTGACTTATCGAAACAGAGTTTGCGGAAATTGCAAGCCTTGCCGTTGGGAAAACCGGTCTGGGGGTTTGACACTGTCGGTATGCCGGTCTTAGCGTCTGTGTCTGTACCATAAGGAGCGAACAGGTGCTGGATCAGCCGATTGCCCAGATCAAGGGACTAAGGGTCGAATTCCAAACAAAGGACGGCCCCGTCGTCGGAGTCGCGGATGTCTCCTTTGACGTGAATCCCGGCGAAACCGTTTGCATTGTTGGAGAATCGGGGTCTGGAAAGTCGGTGTCTTCGCTGTCGCTGATGCGGTTGGTGGAGTTCGGCGGTGGTGAAATTTCGAGCGGTCGCCTGCTTTTTGATCGCCGGTCAGGCGGCGAGCTGGATCTGGCGCAGGCGGACCAGGAATTGATGCGCCACATTCGCGGTAACGAGATCGGGATGATCTTTCAGGAGCCGATGACGGCGCTGAATCCGGTCTTTACCGTGGGGCGGCAGCTCACCGAAGGCCTGCGCGTGCATCGCGCGATGACCAGGGAGCAGGCCGAGTCGCGGGCGCTGGAGCTGCTGAAACAGGTGCGGATTCCGGAACCCGAACGCCGGTTGAAGCAGTTTCCGCACGAGTTGTCGGGGGGAATGCGGCAGCGCGTTGTGATCGCCATGGCGATGGCCTGCGAACCCCGTCTTCTGATCGCGGATGAACCGACCACGGCGCTGGACGTGACCATTCAGGCCGAGATCCTCGCGCTGATGGACCGGCTCAAGCGGGAAACCGGTACGGCGGTGATGTTTATCACCCATGACATGGCGGTGGTGGCGCAGATGGCTGACCGGGTGGTTGTCATGTTCCGCGGCAACAAAGTCGAAGAAGGCACCGTCGAGGAGATTTTCGAGAACCCGCAGCACGATTACACCAAGGCACTATTGGCGGCGGTTCCGAAACTGGGCGAAATGCGCGGCAAGGCGGCGCCCGAACCGATGAAGCTGATGGGGGTCGAAGACCAGAAGATCGCGCCGATCATCGGCACCGACAAGGTGCTGCTGCGGGTCAAGGGGCTCACCACGCGATTCCCCGTCAAGGGCGGGTTCTTTCGCCGGACCATCGCGAACGTGCACGCGGTCGAGGATGTCTCCTTTACCGTGAACCGGGGTCAGACGCTCAGCCTGGTGGGCGAGTCGGGCTGTGGCAAGTCCAGCGCAGGGCGATCGATCCTGCGGTTGATCGAGCCGATTGCCGGAGAGATTGACCTGGACGGGGTCGATATCATGCAGCTCGATGAATCGGGCCTGCGCGAGGCGCGGCTGGACATGCAGATGATCTTTCAGGATCCCTTTGCCTCGCTCAATCCGCAGATGATGCTGCTGGATCAGGTGGCGGAACCAATGCGCAACTATGGCACCGCCAAGGGATCGGAATTGACGGACCGGGTGGCGCATTTGTTTGACCGGGTCGAGTTGCCGCGCAGTTTCATGCGGCGGTACCCGCATGAAATGTCGGGTGGTCAGCGCCAGCGGGTAGCCATCGCCCGCGCCCTGGCGCTGAACCCCAAGCTGATTATCGCCGACGAATCGGTGTCGGCGCTGGATGTGTCGGTGCAGGCGCAGGTGCTGAACCTGATGATGGAATTGCAGGCGGATCTTGGCCTGAGCTTTCTGTTCATCAGCCATGACATGGCCGTTGTCGAACGGGTCAGCCATCATGTCGGAGTGATGTATCTGGGCCGGATTGTTGAACTCGGGCCGCGCGCAAGCGTGTTCGAGAACCCGCAGCATCCCTATACGCAGGCGTTGATGAAGGCGGTCCCGATCGCCGATCCGCGCAAGCGCAAGTCGGAGAAGGATCTGAACTTCAAACCGATTCCTTCTCCGATCCACCCGCTTGATTATCAGCCGGAACCCTCGGTCTATAACGAGGTCGAACCGGGGCACTACGTTCTGACCACGGACAGTGGCTATTAGCCCATGTCGCTGGCGTGCAATCACATGGTCGGGGGGACACGCGGGGAATGAAAAAGGTGGCTCTGGTGACCGGCGGAGCACGCGGGATCGGACGGGCCATCGCCGCCGATCTCGGCCGTGATCATCGGTTGGCCATCACCTGCCATACCTCGCCGCCATCGGATCTGCCTCAGGGCTGTTGCGTGGTTCCGGCGGATCTGGCCGATGCCGACAGCGGGCGTGCCGTGGTCGAGACGGTGATCGCGCATTTCGGCCAGATCGACGTGATCGTGAACAACGCGGGCGTGATCGCCCCGTCGCCACGCAACAGCTTTGACCCGCAGGCGCTGCGCGGGATGTTGGATGTGAACCTGTTGGCACCCTATGGGATTCTGACCGCTGCGCTGCCGTATCTGAAGCCGGGCGCGGCGGTGGTGAATATTTCTTCGGTGAATGCTGTGTTACCGCCGCGCGATGCCTCGGTCTATGGCGCCAGCAAGGCGGCGCTGGATCTGTGGACCCGCGCCATGGCGAAGGAACTGGGGCCGCAGGGCATCCGCGTCAACGCCGTGGCCCCCGGCGCTATCAACACCCGCGAGTCCCCCCGCGACGCGGATCTAACGCAGGCCTTTGTCGATCTGACCGCGCTGGGGCGGATCGGCACCCCGGATGACATTGCCCGCGCGGTGCGGTTCCTGGCCAGCGACGCGGCCGGGTTCGTCACCGGCGAAATTTTGACCGTGTCCGGAGGATACCGATTGTGACGGATCATTTGACACCGATTCAGATCCTCGATCAGCTGATTTCGTTTCCGACGGTCAGCCGCGATTCGAACCTGCCGTTGGTGGATTGGGTCGATACCTATCTGGCCGGTCATGGCATCACGGCACATCGCCACTACGACGAGACAGGGCAAAAGGCCGCCCTGTTCGCCCATGTCGGACCATGGGAAGAGGGTGCCGTGGTCCTGTCGGGACACACGGATGTGGTGCCCGTCGATGGGCAGGATTGGGACAGCGACCCTTTCACGCTGACCGAACGCGATGGCAAGTATTTTGGCCGTGGCACCACCGACATGAAGGGGTACGACGCGCTGGCGATTTGGGCGCTGGTCGAGGCCCATCACCGCGGTATTGCGCGCCCGCTGCAACTGGCGCTGAGCTTTGACGAGGAGGTCGGCTGTATCGGCGGTCCGCCGATGATCGCGGCAATGCAGCCTGTTTTACCCAAGGGGCGTGCGGTCATAGTCGGTGAACCGTCGATGATGACCTGCGTCACTGGTCACAAGGGCGGCAAAACCTTCTGGCTGGATGTGCATGGGTACGAGGTCCACAGCTCGCTATTGCCCAGTGGCGTCAGCGCCATAATGGAGGCCGCCAAGATCATCGACTGGGCCAATCAGGTCAACGCGGAGGAGGCGGCGCGAGTGCCCACGGACGTGGCCGCGATGTTCGAACCGAGTTTCACGACCCTTCACACCGGGCTGATTTCTGGTGGCACGGCCAAGAACATCACGGCGGCGCACTGCGGTTTCGATCTGGGGTTTCGCGCGGTGCCGGATCAGGATCACGACGACTGGTGCGCGCGAATCCTTGCCAAAGTCGCCGAGGTGGAGACCGCGATGCAGACAATCCATCCCGAAGCGCGTATCGTGGTGGACGAGAGCTTTGGCGTGCCGGGGTTACAGCCGGAAACCGACGGTGCGGCCGAGACACTCGTTCGTCGTCTGACGGGGGACAACGCTACCCATGTGGTGAGCTACGGGACCGAGGCAGGACAGTTTCAGCAGGCCGGCTATTCAGCCGTTGTCTGCGGGCCGGGCGATATCGCTCAGGCTCATCAAGCGAATGAATTCATTACAAAAAGCCAATTTGAATCCGGTGCCGGCTTTATGCGGCGACTGGTCGAGTCATTAGTGGAGGAGTAACCAATGCCCATTCGTAACAGACTTGCCGAAATACATGACGAGATTACGGTCTGGCGGCATCATTTGCATGAAACGCCCGAGCTACTGTTCGACGTCCACGAAACCGCAGCGTTCGTGGTGGAGCGTCTGCAAGAGTTCGGTGTCGACGATATCACCACCGGAATTGGCCGCACAGGGGTTGTCGCAACGATCAAGGGCACGTCCAACAGCTCGGGCCGGGTGATCGGGCTGCGCGCCGACATGGATGCGCTGCCGATCACCGAGGCGACCGGTTTGCCCTATGCCTCAAAGGTGCCGGGCAAGATGCATGCCTGTGGCCATGACGGCCATACCTCGATCCTGCTTGGCGCCGCGAAGTACCTCGCCGAGACGCGGAATTTCGACGGCACCGTGGTGCTGATCTTTCAGCCTGCCGAAGAGGGCGGCGGCGGCGGCAGGGAAATGTGCGCCGATGGGCTGATGGACCGTTGGGGCATTCAGGAGGTCTATGGCCTGCACAACATGCCGGGGCTGCCGGTTGGCGAATTCGCGATCCGGCCCGGCGCGCTGTTGGCCTCGGCCGATGAATTCGAAATCACCGTGACGGGCAAGGGCGGCCATGCCGCATCGCCCCATGACGCGGTCGATACGACGCTGGTGGCGGCGCAGATCCTGATTTCGCTGCAGACCGTGGTATCGCGCAACGTGAACCCGATTCACCGGGTGGTGCTGACGGTCGGCACGTTCGAGACCGACAGCGCGGCGTCCAACGTCATTGCCCATACGGCCCGGATGCAAGGCACTGTGCGCACGCTGGACACAGACGCACGCGCGCTGGCGGAGGATCGCATTCGCCGGATCGCCATCGATACGGCTTCGGCCTTGGGTGCTGTGGCTGATGTCGAATGGATACCCGGCTACCCGCCTACCGTGAATACCCCGCAAGAAACTGAATACGCGGTTCAGGCGGCGCTGGCGGTGTCGGGCAAGGTCAATGAGGCGACGGATCCGATCATGCCGGCAGAAGATTTCGCCTATATGCTGGAAGAACGGCCCGGCGCCTATATCTTCCTTGGCAACGGGGATACCCAGATGTGCCACCACCCGGCTTACCAGTTCGACGACGCGGCGATCCCGCTGGGCTGCAGCTGGTTCGCCGAGATCGCGGAGCAGCGAATGCCCGCGTCACCCAAATAGAGACAGACAAGGACCACGATGCCGATCAAGAACCGCCTGGCCGAAATGCAGCCTGAAATCGCTGGCTGGCGGCCGGATATCCATACCCACCCCGAACTCGGCTTTGACATCTCCCGCACGGCTGACCTGGTTGCCGACAAGCTGCGCGCGTTCGGCTGCGAGGAGGTGGTGACCGGCATCGGCCAAAACGGGGTTGTCGGCGTGATCCCAGGCCGGTCCGATACGGCGGGCCGGGAGATCGGGTTGCGGGGCGATATGGACGCGCTGCCGATTCTGGAGGCGACGGGCGTAGCCTATGCGTCGCAGACCGAAGGAGTCATGCATGCCTGCGGCCACGATGGCCATACCTCCATGCTGCTGGGGGCGGCGCGCTACCTGTCCGAGACCCGGAACTTTGACGGCACAGTCGTGCTGATGTTCCAGCCCGCCGAGGAAATCGGCAAGGGCGCCAAGGCGATGTGCGATGACGGCATGATGGATCTCTGGGGCGTGCAGGAGGTGTACGGCATGCACAACATGCCGGGTCTGCCGGTCGGCGAATTCGCCATCCGACGGGGGGTATGCTGATGGCTGCCACTCACGAATTCTTTATCGAAGTAACTGGGCACGGTGAGCATGCCGCCCACCCCGAGGAAACCGTCGACCCCACCGTGGTCGCCAGCCACATCGTGCTTGCCCTGCAGACCATCGTCAGCCGGAACGCGGATCCGATAGCCCAGGGCGTGTTGTCGGTCACCGCGATGGAGACTTCGTCGCACGCCTATAAGGTAATACCGCAATCGGTGCGTCTGCGCGGCACGGTGCGGACCCAGTCCGCCGACCTGCAGGACCTGATCGAATGGCGCTTGTCGGACCTGGCCGAGGCCACCGCCCAAGAATTCGGCGGAGCCGCAAGGATCGAGTACCTGCGCCACGTGCCGATCACCAGCAACGCCACCGAACCTGCGGCATTTGCGGCCGAGATCGCCACCTCTGCCAGTGGCGGCTGTGGCCAGGCGCCACTGATCATGGGCGGCGAGGATTTTGCGTTCATGCATCAGGAGCGCCCCGGAGCGTTCATTTTTGTGGGTAACGGTGCCTCTGCCGCCGTGCATCACCCCGAATATAACTTTGACGATGAGGCAATCCCGGCTGGTTGCCGCTGGTTTGCCGAACTTATCGAACGCCGGACGCCGGCGGCCTGATCCAGAAGCCCCTGAAAGAGAGAGACCATGCCCGTTAAGAACCGCTTTGCAGAATTGCAGGATGAAATCACCGTCTGGCGACGCGATTTGCATGAAAATCCGGAAATCCTGTTCGAAACCCATCGGACCTCCGCATTGGTCGCGGAAAAACTGCAGGCTTTTGGCTGTGACGAGGTTGTCACCGGGATTGGCCGCACCGGTGTCGTTGGGGTGATCAAGGGCAAGTCCGACACCTCGGGCAAGGTGATTGGCCTGCGGGCCGACATGGACGCGCTGCCGATCCACGAGGCGACCGGCCTGACCTATGCTTCCAAGACCGACGGGGCGATGCATGCCTGCGGCCACGACGGACATACCGCGATGCTGCTGGGGGCGGCGAAATACCTGGCCGAGACCCGCAATTTCGACGGCACCGTGGTTCTGATCTTTCAGCCTGCCGAAGAGGGCGGCGGCGGCGGCAAGGAAATGTGCGACGATGGCATGATGGAACGCTGGGGCATCCAGGAGGTCTATGGCATGCACAATTGGCCGGGGATGCCGGTGGGCTCCTTTGCGATCCGGACTGGCGCATTCTTTGCGGCGACCGATCAGTTTGACATCGATTTCGAGGGCCGTGGCGGCCATGCGGCGAAACCGCAGGAGACCGTCGACACAACGGTTATGGCCTCGCAGGCGGTGGTTGCCCTGCAGACGATTGCCAGCCGCAATGCCGATCCGGTGGATCAGGTGGTCGTTTCGGTCACCTCTTTTGAAACCTCGTCCAAGGCGTTCAACGTCATCCCGCAGCGGGTGCATCTGAAAGGGACCGTGCGCACCATGAGCCGGGAAATGCGGGATCTGGCGGAACACCGGATCAAGGAGATCTGCGCCGGTGTCGCGGCCACGTTTGGCGGCATGGCGACGGTCGAGTATCACCGGGGCTATCCGGTTATGGTGAACACCGAGGAACAGACCGAATTTGCGGCTGCGGTGGCCCGGGCGGTTTCGGGCAATTGCGAGGACGCGCCGCTGGTCATGGGGGGCGAGGATTTTGCCTTTATGCTGGAGGAGCGCCCCGGCGCCTATATTCTGGTTGGCAACGGGGATACCGCCCACGTGCATCACCCGGAGTACAACTTCAACGACGAGGTGATCCCGGCGGGATGTTCCTGGTGGGCGGAAATCGTCGAACGCCGGATGCCGGCCGCCTGATCGCCGAATTGCGGGCGGTGCCGTTTTCTTGCGCCCTTGGCCGGCGGTCAGCCAGATGACCAGAGTTGGTCGTAAACGGAATTGATCCCGGCGGCCTCGGCGGTGGCGCTGAAGCTGGTCTCGACCACCTCCCGGGCCGCCCGGGCCATGGCGATGTGGCGATCAGGGTCGCTCAGCAGACCGGCGGCGGCCTCGGCTGCGGCGGCAGGCATCTCCTGCGGCACCACGGTGCCGCAGCGGCCCTGCGCGGAAAAGGCTTCGTAGTAGCCGGCCGCGCTGCCGACAAAGGGTACGCCGCTGGCCATCCCTTCGAGCGGCACCATACCATAGCCTTCGTACCGGGGCAGTTGCATGACCAGCGACAGCCCCCGCATCAGCCGGGGCAGGTCGGCGGCGGGCATCTCGCCGATAAACCGGATCCGGTCGATCATCCCGGCGCGCTGGACCTTATCCTTGAGCGTCAGGTCGAACTTTTGATGTTCCTTGGTGGCGCGCCCGACGATCAGCGCCACGGCGCCCGGCAGGTTCGGCAGCAACTGCAACATCGCCTCGACAAAGAGATCCGTGCCTTTTTCCGGGCGGACCCGTCCGATGGTGGCGATACCTATGGTGCCGCCGTACCCCAGCGCCGACCAGGCAGCGGCGCGGTCGGGGGCGGGGGTGAACAGCTCGGTATCGGCGCCGTGCGGCACCACGGCGCGAACATGCGGGACAAACCCGGCGGCGGCCTCGGTGGTGGCCACCACCCCGTCCATGCGGCTGATCAGCCAGCGGGGGAAGGCGGAATGCCTGCGTTGCGCGGCAGAGGTGAACACGATTCGGATCGGCAGGCGCAGCACGTCCCGCGCCCAGAGCGCGGCGCGCATTTCGGTGTTCCGTCGCACGTGCCAGATGGCAAAGGGTTTGCCTGGTGGGGACGTGCGTGACAGGGCGCGGGCCGCCGCCGACGAGATCGGATCTGGACAGCCGGGCAGGGGGCGGCCCACCAGCGCCAGATCCAGTGTCTTGCGCTGTTGCCGGATCACATTGGCGGCGGTCGCCGAGACGCCGGTGTAATTGCGGTTGAAATTCGTGACGAACAGATCAGGCATCGGGCGTATCCAGGTGTAGTGCGGTGCAGAGCTTATCCACGACCCGGTCCAGCGCGGTTTGCTGGCCCTGCACGAATCGGGCCGCGGCCTGTCGCGCGGTATCGAGCCTGGTGGGCTCGTCCAGCCATAGGGACACGGCTTGCGCCAATTCCGCGGCGTCTGAAACTTCGACCGCGCCGCCGAGCGAGATCAGTGGCGCAAAGGTTTCGGAAAAGTTGGTGACGTGGGGGCCGGTGATCACCGCGGCCCCGGCCTGTGCGGGTTCGAACGGGTTGTGGCCACCGATGGGTTGCAGCGAGCCGGCCAGAAACACCAGCGGCGAAAGCGCGTACCAGGTACCGGTTTCCCCCAGCGTGTCGGCCAGATAGATCGGCTGATCCGCCAGCGGTTCACCGGTGCTGCGCCGCGCAAAGTCAAATCCGGCGCTTGCAATCAGACCGGCCACTTCGTTGCCGCGTTCGGGATGACGGGGCACCAGCAGCAGGCACAGGTCCGGGTGGCGCTGCAACAAGCGCCGGTGGGCCTGCAAGACGATCTCTTCCTCGCCGGGATGGGTGGAGCTGGCGACCCAGAGCGGACGTTGCCCCAGGGTGCTGCGTAGCGCGCTGAATGCCGCGTCATCCACCGGCAGTGGGGCTGAGGTCGATTTCAGGTTCACCCCCACGGCGACACGCGCCGGGTCGGCGCCCATCGCGCGCAGGTTTTGCGCCGATATCTGGTTCTGGCTGAGCAGGATGTCGAATTGTCCCAGCACATAGGCCGCCGTGTCGGGCCATTTCGTCCAGCGATCCACCGATTTCTGCGAGAGCCGCGCATTCAGCAGCGCCAGCCGCGCACCCGACGCCCGCGTTGCGTGCAACATCACCGGCCAAAGCTCGCTTTCGACGAAGACGGCCGCGTCCGGTCGCCAGTGGCGCAGGAACCGTTGCACCGGGCCGGGAGCGTCCAGCGGCGCGAACTGATGGCGGGTGCGCGGCGGCATCCTGCGCCCTATCAGTTCGGCGGAGGTGGCGGTGCCCGAGGTGATCACGAACTCCGTTTCCGGCAGCCGTTCGCCAAGCCGCGTGATCAGGGTTAGCACCGATAGGCTTTCGCCGACGCTGGCGGCGTGAAACCAGATCAGCGTCCCGGCGGGGCGGGGCAAGGTGGCGTTTCCCAGCCGTTCGCGGGTCCGTTCCGGCGCCACTCCGTGACCTCGCAGCTTGCGCGACACCATGTGCCATGCGACAGGCGACAACAGCCGTGTAATCGTTCGATAGATGTGAAACAGCGGCGTCGGGTCACCGCCCGGAGCTGTCATCTAACCGCCCGTGTGGCTCATGTGGCGCGACATTCGCCCGTCGACCGTCTGCCGGGAATAGTCGAAATCGTGGCCCTTGGGCTTGTGTTCGATCGCGGCGCGAATGGCCTCTTCCAGCGGAACCTCGGAGGTCGGGTGCGCCCGCAGCGGCGCGCGCAGGTCGGCCATGTCTTCCTGGCCCAGGCACATATAAAGCGCGCCGGTACAGGTCAGCCGCACGCGGTTGCAGCTTTCGCAGAAGTTGTGCGTCAGCGGGGTGATAAATCCGATCTTCTGCCCTGTTTCTTCCAGCCGCACATAGCGCGCGGGCCCGCCCGAGCTTTCGGCCAGATCGGTCACTGTGTAGTGGTTTTCGTACTCGACGCGCACGTCCTTGAGCGACCAGTATTGATCCAGCCGGTCCTCGTTGCCGATGTCACCCATCGGCATGACCTCGATCCAGGTCAGGTCCATGTCGCGTTCGGCGCACCATTTGGTGATGTGGGGCAGTTCAGTTTCGTTGAAACCCTTCAGCGCGACGGCGTTGATCTTGATACGCAGGCCGGCCTTTTGCGCCGCGTCGATCCCGCGAATGACCTGCGGCAGGCGGCCCCAGCGGGTGATGTCGGCGAACTTCTGATCATCTAGCGTATCGAGCGAAATGTTCACCCGCCGCACCCCGGCGTCGTAAAGCTGATCGGCAAAACGCTCCAGCTGCGAGCCATTGGTGGTCAGCGTCAGTTCCTTGAGCGCGCCGCTGTCCAGATGCCGCGTCATCGTCCGGAAAAAGGTCATGATATCACGCCGCACCAGCGGTTCGCCGCCGGTGATCCGCAGCTTTTCCACCCCCAGCCGCACAAAAGTCGAACACATGCGGTCCAGCTCTTCAAGCGTCAGCAACTCTTTTTTTGGCAGAAAGGTCATGTTTTCCGACATGCAGTAGACGCAGCGGAAATCGCACCGGTCGGTGACGGAGACGCGCAGGTAGGTGATGGCGCGAGCAAAGGGGTCGATCAGCGGAGCGGTCATGATCGCATAGGTAAAGCGCGGGTGGCCCTGCGGCAAGGGGAAAGCGGCGCATTGGCACTGGTCCGCACCGGCCCGCGCAGCTAAGCTCGGCGGCATGAAAGTTCTCATGATCCTGACCTGTTGTCTGTTGGCCGGCTGTGGCGTGTCTCGCAAGGATCGCGCGACGGATGCGGTTGACGCCACTTCGCTAATCGGGGCCTCGGCGGCGGAGGAAGACACGCCGCCCTCGGTGGTTGTCGAAACATCCGCGGTGCCGGACGAGCCGCCGGTCCCGCAGCCCGCAACCGGCGCCCCCCGGCGGAGCATCGCCGGGTTGGGCGATCCCGGCCAGCCGGGCCTGTGGTTGCGCACACCTCTGGTCACCCGCGAGGGTGGGGGCAAGGTCGTTTGGGTGGCAACCGGGGCTGCGGCGCAGGTTACCCTCATCCCGGCA
>JBFHMM010000087.1:0-14565 GCA_041594355.1 Paracoccaceae bacterium
CGACGCGCGACCAACAGGCCAAATTCGACAAACAATTGCTGATCGAAGCCGCGATGGCAGAACAAACCGGCTTTGAAAAAGTCGGGATCGGACCAGTATCTCAGGCAGCGTTCATCGGGCTCGGCAGCGCCTACAAGGAGGTGCCCGCGCCGCTGGAAGAAGAACCCCCCGCCAAGGTTCTCGGCGAACTACGCGAACTGCTTTCGGCCTACTTAGAGCAGGACCAGGGCTATACATCGCGTCGGATGCTGCACAAGGACTCTGACATTGGCGACTATGACCACCTTGCCCGCTTCGGAGAATGGGACCGCAGTAGCGATCCCTCTCCAGAGGATTTGACATGAGCGCCCGCAACGAAGCCACCGAACGCCAGGTGCAGGCGTCAATGCCCAACATCTCGACGTGGTTGGCGGCAAACGCCGGGTCTGGAAAAACGCGGGTGCTGACAGATCGCGTGGCGCGTTTGTTGCTTAACAATGTCGAGCCGCAGCACATTCTCTGCCTGACTTATACCAAAGCCGCAGCGAGCGAGATGCAGAACAGGCTTTTTGCGCGCCTGGGCAATTGGGCCATGCTTGACGATACTCGGTTACGCCAAGCCTTGACGGAACTGGGTTCTGACAGTCCGGCGGACCCCGCACAACTGGCTCACGCACGCACGCTCTTTGCCCGCGCGATCGAAACGCCGGGCGGGTTAAAAATCCAGACAATCCATTCGTTCTGTGCGTCTCTGTTGCGGCGGTTTCCGCTGGAAGCAGGGGTAAGTCCCCGGTTTGCAGAGATGGAAGACAGGGCCGCGGCCCTGTTGCGGGCAGAGATCGTCGAGGATATGGCGGACGGCCCGGACTCAGCGGTTATCGACGGCGTGGCCCGCTTTGTCACCGATCAGGATTTTGAGGCGTTGACTGCGGCCGTGACCGCGCGGCGCGCGGCGTTTTCCGGCCACTTTGACGACGCTGATCTGGCGAAAGTGTTCGGATTGACGGAAAATTCTGACGAAAACGCGCCGATCACAGTGGGTTTTAACGGGACCGAGGCGGATTTGATCCGCCAGGCCGGACCCATTCTGGCCACGCAGTCGCCCACCATGGTTCGTCTTGCCGAAACCCTAGCCGGTTTGCCTTGGGACCAGCCAGATATGGCCACTCTGGAAACTTTGTATCCGCTGTTTCTGTATTCCGAAGGCGGTGGATATCGCGCAGAGGCAAAGCTAAAAAGTGTCCCGACCAAGAAAGCACAAGACGCGCTTGGTCCGTTGTTAGAGCCTTTTCAAGCCCTCATGTCGCGCGTCGCACAGGCACGCGAAACAGAACTGGCGTTGGCGGCAATCGAGAAATCGAGAGCCCTGCATAAGTTCGCTAAAATCTTCCTGTCAGAATACGAACGGCGCAAGCAACTGCGCGGTTGGCTCGACTTTGACGACCTCATTCTCAAAGCCCGTCAGCTGCTGACCGATCCGGCCGTTGCCGCATGGGTGCTGTATCGGCTTGATGGTGGGATTGATCACATTCTGGTCGATGAAGCTCAGGATACGAGCCCCGAACAATGGGACGTGATCGAAAAGCTGGCGCAGGAGTTCACCAGCGGTCTTGGGGCGCGGGCGGACATCGAGCGCACGATTTTTGTCGTCGGCGACAAGAAGCAATCGATCTACTCCTTTCAAGGCGCCGACCCAGATGCATTTGACCGGATGCAAGCCGAGTTCTCGGCGCGGTTGCAGGCGACCGGCGCGCAGTTGCAGGATCTGACGCTGGAGTATTCGTTCAGATCCGCGCAGGTGATCCTGAAGCTGGTTGATCTAGTGTTTGCCGAACGGCCCGAAGCCGGTTTCTACAAGGATGCCATGCACCGGGCTTTCAAGGTGGATCTGCCCGGCCGCGTGGATCTCTGGCCCGTTGTGGAGAAGGTCAACGACAGCGATGATCGTGTCTGGACGGATCCTGTGGACCGGCCCGGCGCACAGCACCACACCGTCATTCTCGCAGACCGGATCGCTGCCACTATCAAGAAACTAATCGATGGACAGGAAACGATCCCGATAGACGGCTCTAAACAAGGGGAATTCGCACGACGCGCCGTTCAACCCGGCGACTTTTTGATCCTCGTTCAACGCCGGTCTGAACTGTTTGCCGAGATCATTCGCGCCTGCAAGGCCGCCGGTCTGCCGATTGCGGGAGCCGATCGCCTCAAGGTCGGCGCCGAACTGGCCGTGCGGGATCTGGCGGCATTGCTGTCGTTTCTCGCGACGCCCGAGGATGATCTGTCGCTCGCCACCGTTCTGAAATCGCCCTTGTTCGGCTGGTCTGAACAGCAGCTTTTCGATCTGGCCCACCGCAGGAGGGATGAGTTCCTGTGGCAGGCTCTACGCAATCGTGAGACCGAGTTTCCGGATACTCTGACAATCCTGCACGACCTGCGGGATCAGGCCGACTTTCTGCGCCCTTACGACCTGATTGATCGCATCCTGACCCGCCATGATGGCCGCCGAAGGCTGCTCGCGCGTCTTGGAGCAGAAGCCGAAGACGGGATCAATGCGCTTCTCAGCCAGGCGCTGGCCTATGAGCGCACGGATATTCCCAGTCTGACCGGGTTTCTGGTCTGGATGGAAACCGATGACCTTGAAATCAAAAGACAGATGGGCAGTGCGGGCAACATGATCCGTGTGATGACTGTGCACGGGGCAAAAGGGCTAGAGTCACCCATCGTCATTTTGCCCGACACAGGCGCTCGCAAACCGCCGAAGACCGACGAAATTCTGATGCACCAACAGGTGCCCTTGTGGCGCACGCGAGCAGACCGCACGCCGGCCACGATTGCAGCCGCCCGGGATGCGCTGCGCGACAAACAGATGAACGAACGTATGCGGTTGCTGTATGTGGCTCTGACACGAGCGGAAAAGTGGTTGATCGTGGCGGCGGCAGGCGACCTCGATCGGAACGGGGACAGCTGGTACCAGATGGTCGAAGCCGCGATGCCACAGGCAGGAGCCGAAACATTCGACTTCGGTTTCGGCTCCGGGCTACGGCTGACGGACGGCGACTGGACAGAGCCCCCCTTAGTCGCGATGACCCCGAGAGTTCAGCATCATACCCCGTTGCCAGATCTCTTTCGTGGCCCCGCCGTCCTTCCTCCCACCCCTCTGCCAACACTTAGTCCGTCTGATCTGGGCGGCGCCAAGGCGTTGGCAGGCGAGGCCGGGCAGGACGAGGAGGCCGCCAAACTCAGAGGCACTCGCATTCATCGCCTGTTGGAAATTTTGCCCACACTCAATCAGGAGGACTGGCAGGCCGCCACCCGATCCTTGCTGCCAGACTGCGACGAGGATCTACCGGAACTTTTCGAAGAGGCAAGTTCCGTGCTTAACGACTCCGAACTTGCGTGGATCTTTGACAACGATGGCTTGAGCGAGGTCTCCGCCACCGCGCAGATCCGCCACCGCCGTGTTCACGGCATAATTGATCGGCTGGTAAACAAAAACGGCATCCTGACCGCGATCGATTACAAGAGCAACGCCGAGATTCCGGACACACCCGGCGCCTGTCCTGAAGGTCTCCTGCGGCAGATGGGGGCCTATGCCGCCATGCTTGAAGAGATCTATCCCGGCAAGAAAATCCAAACGGCCATCTTGTGGACCCGCGCGCCTCGATTGATGTACCTACCGCACGATCTTGTGACAGCGGCTCTTGCACGCGCTACATGCCTTGACGAGACCGAGATGCCTACCTAGGTTCCTTATCCGACATTCAATCCCATTCAGGAGACACTCCATGTCCACCGTTGCCGTTACGGACGCCACGTTCGAGGCCGAAGTCAAGAATTCCGACATCCCCGTAGTGGTGGATTTCTGGGCCGAATGGTGTGGCCCCTGCAAACAGATCGGCCCAGCGCTCGAAGAGCTTTCTGCGGCTTATGAGGGCAAGATCAAGGTTGCTAAAGTCGATGTCGACAGCAACCCGAACACCGCCGCGGCGATGGGCGTTCGCGGGATTCCCGCATTGTTTATTTTCAAGGACGGTGAAGTCGTGTCCAACCGCACCGGCGCAGCACCCAAAGCCGCGCTGCAAAGCTGGATCAACGACTCGATCTGATAGCCTGTTCACAGGGTTTACATTGAAGCCGGGGTGCCTTTCGGGCCGCCTCGGCTTTATCGTAACTACACATGCGAACAAGTCGCAGCGGGACACCAGGCACAGGCGCCGGAGTAGGAGCCGCCCTTGTGTCCTTGCCGCCTGACCGCCATATAAGCGCCTGTAAATTGGAGGCGACCATGAGCACAGACAGTTTCCCCGGATGGCACGGAACAACGATCATCGGTGTTAGAAAAGACGGCACTGTCGTGATCGCGGGAGATGGTCAGGTCTCGCTGGGAGATACAGTCATCAAGGGCACCGCGCGCAAGGTCCGCAAGCTCAGCCCCGGTGGATTCGACGTGGTTGCCGGTTTTGCAGGTTCTACGGCGGATGCCTTTACATTACTGGAGAGGCTAGAGGCAAAGCTGGAAGCGACGCCCGGTCAGCTGGCCCGCGCAAGCGTCGAGTTGGCCAAGGATTGGCGCACGGACAAATACCTGCAGAAGCTTGAAGCAATGCTGATCGTGACAGATGGACGAGACATCTTTGTCATAACCGGTGCTGGCGATGTGCTGGAGCCCGAACATGATGTGGCGGCCATCGGATCGGGCGGAAACTATGCGCTAGCTGCTGCACGCGGCATGATGGACAGTGAGCGCAGCGCCGAGGAAATCGCCCGCCGCGCAATGGCCATCGCAGCAGATATCTGTGTCTATACGAACGGCAATCTGACCGTGGAAACACTCGCCGAATAAGAATTCTAAGAAAATTCTTATCAAAATTCCTCAAAAGAATTTTGACCCCGAAAGGACCCGTCATGACCGATCTTACCCCCCGCGAAATCGTCAGCGAACTGGACCGGTACATTATCGGCCAAAACGACGCCAAGCGTGCCGTCGCTGTGGCCCTGCGCAACCGCTGGCGGCGCAAGCAGCTCAGCGATGATCTGCGTGATGAAGTTTATCCAAAGAACATCCTGATGATCGGACCCACTGGTGACGGCAAGACCGAGATCAGCAGGCGCCTAGCCCGTCTTGCCCGGGCTCCGTTCATCAAGGTCGAGGCCACCAAATTTACCGAGGTCGGGTACGTCGGGCGAGACGTGGAACAGATCGTCCGCGATCTGGTGGACAGTGCGATCGCCCAGACACGCGAGTACATGCGGGACGAGGTGCGGGCCAATGCCCACAAGGCGGCCGAGGAACGTGTGATCGAAGCAATCGCCGGCCCTGATGCCCGCGAGGCCACGCGCGAGATGTTTCGCCGCAAATTGAAAGCAGGCGAACTGGACGATACCGTGATCGAGCTAGACGTCGCTGACACGTCCAATCCGATGCCGATGTTCGATTTGCCCGGCCAGCCGGGCGGCCAGATGGGCATGATGAACCTCGGCGATATATTCGGCAAAGCCTTCGGCGGCCGCACACAACGCAAAAAGATCACGGTTGCGGAAAGCTATGATATCCTGATCGAGGAAGAAGCCGACAAGCTACTGGATGATGAGACGGTGACCCGCGTCGCATTGGAATCGGTCGAGCAGAACGGGATCGTTTTCCTGGACGAAATCGACAAGGTCTGCGCCCGTCAGGATGTACGCGGCGGAGATGTCAGCCGCGAAGGCGTCCAGCGCGACCTGCTGCCCTTGATCGAGGGCACCACGGTGAGCACCAAACACGGCCCGGTCAAAACCGACCACATCCTGTTTATCGCGTCAGGCGCGTTTCATATCGCCAAGCCGTCCGACCTGTTGCCCGAACTTCAGGGACGGCTGCCAATCCGGGTTGAGCTGCGCGCCCTGACCGAAAGTGACTTCGTCCGCATCCTGACCGAAACCGACAATGCGCTCACCTTGCAGTACAGTGCATTGATGGAAACCGAGAAGGTTACCGTTACTTTCACCCAAGACGGGATCGCGGCATTGGCGAAAATCGCGGCAGACGTGAACGAATCTGTAGAAAACATTGGTGCCCGGCGCCTTTACACAGTCATGGAGCGGGTGTTTGAAGAGCTGTCATTCTCTGCACCGGACCGATCCGGCGACGTGGTGACGGTCGATGCAGGTTTTGTCGAAAAAAACCTCGGCGAACTGACCCGGTCGACAGATATCAGCCGTTATGTTCTTTAGATTTCGCAAACAATTGCGTTAACTGTTGGCAGACCGCCGACAGGTGGAGTTGGTAATGCGGTATTGGATGTACTTTTGCATAGGTTTTTTTCTGACCGCCTGTACCGACCGAACCTATACCCCAACCGTTCCAGAAGCTCTGGAGATCGGCCGACCATACACGGTGTTTGCAGCCAGCACACGCGAACAGCGGGCTGATGGAAATTTTGGATTTGACCGGTCGCAATCTATTCATCGGTTGGAACTGATTGTTTCAATCCCGCCTTCGCGCGCCGCAGGCCAGCTTGATTTCGCTTATTCCAGCCCAATACCCGAAACTCAGTTCACCATCGCCGGTCGAAAAGAGTTTCCTGGCCCGCAGGCATTTGACGCCCGTTTGAAGGCCGCGCTGGCTCAACTACCACCACAGGAACGCGAAGTGACTGTGTTTGTGCATGGATTCAACACTACACAGGCAGAGACAGCGATGCGTGCGGCGCAGCTTGCCCATGACATTGATCTGCCAGGGATAGTGGTGCTTTATTCTTGGCCGAGCCGTGGCAGCCCACTCGGCTATGCCTATGACATCGACAGTATGCTATTCGCCCGTGACGGGTTGGAGCAGCTGATTGACGAACTTCAGGGGCTTGGCGCCAAGAACATTCTGTTGATGGCGCATTCGATGGGCGGCCTCCTCTCTATGGAAACGATGCGCCAGGCCGACCTGCGCGACCCCGGTTGGGCTGCCCGGTCCCTGCGTGGGGTCGTTTTGCTGTCACCCGACATCGATGTGGAAGTGTTTCGATCTCAGATGTCTACTCTGTCCCCGCCACCGGAACCATTCATCGTGATGATCTCTGAAAAGGACAAAATCCTGAACTTGTCAGCGCGTTTGCGCGGCACAGGAGCGAGCGAACGTCTGGGCAACCTGAAACACGTCGCAAAAGTCGCCGATCTGCCAATAGTGGTGATCGACGCAACTGCCTTTTCGGATAGCGCGGGTTCATCTCATTTCGTGGCCGCCACATCTCCTGCTCTGATAGCAATGCTGCGCGACGCCCGTTCTACCGCCAAACGCTTCGGTTCGGAAAAACTCGTCATTGAATCATTGTTGCCCTCTCAGACCATTCAGACGAAAACTCAGGCCGTTCCGGTTCACACGCTTGTTCTGGATAGCCCGGCTTGACCGTTTCGTTGGAAACCGATGGCTTGCCCCTTTGCCTGAAATCCAATGCAACCTGGTTGTCGGCGGGTGCTTTGCTGACGTTTTTGTCAAGTCTTGGACAGACGTTTTTATCTCGATTTTTGCGGGAGCTCTCCGGGCCGACTTTGGGTTGAGCCATGGAGAATGGGGCGGGCTCTACACTCTGGGTACGGCCCTATCGGCGATCGTCATGGTTTGGGCGGGCGGATTGTCTGATTTGTACCGGGTTCGGACCCTGGCTCCTGCCGTTTTGTACGGACTTGCCGCTGCCTGTTTCTTTATGGCCCTGAACCCTTGGCCCCTTGCTTTGGTCGGTGTGGTTTTCCTGCTCCAGTTCTTTGGGCAGGGGATGACGGGCCACATCGCCGTGGTGGCCATGGTGCGTGGGCTTACTGCGACGCGCGGCAGGGTGCTCTGGATCGCAACCCTTGGCTTTGCCCGGGGCGAGACAATCTTGCCGCTTGTCTTTTTATCACTGACGGCAGTGTTTGACTGGGGCGTTCTTTGGATCGTCGCCGGTTTGATCTGCCTCGCCGGTATTCCGCTTTGATCCGTATGCTGCGTCTTGAGCGCACGCCGCAGTCGATGTCGAGTTCAGATTCATCGGTCGGCATGTCGCAGCGAAACTGGACGCGGCGAGAGGCTATTGGCCATCCGCTGTTCTGGTTCATGGTGCCCATGCTATTGGGGCCAGCCGCCTTTGGCACCGCGTTTTTCTTTCATCAGGTGCATTTCACGCAGATCAAGGGTTGGACCCATCTGCAGCTGGTTGCGCTCTTTCCGCTGTACACCCTTGTGGCCGTAGCCGCCATGATCGCCTCAGGCTGGGCGCTGGACCGATGGGGAACGGAGCGGCTGATACCATATCTGCAATTACCTATCGTTGTTGCGTTTTTGTTTTTTCGACCACCGTCACCCACGCCGGCGCGATGGTGGGTTTCGTTTTCATGGCTTTGACAACCGGTGCAAATTCTACTTTGCCCGAGGCCTTTTGGGCCGAGTTTTATGGAACGGGACATATCGGAGCAATCAAGGCGACGGCATCAGCGATGATGGTGCTGGGGTCTACGATTGGCCCTGGTATCACCGGCATATTCATCGACGCGGGTGTCGGCCTGGAAAGACAGTTCGTCTGGATTCCCTTCTATTTTCTGGGATCGTCAGCGTTGGCCTGGATCGGCGTACGCCGCGCACGCCAAGACCTGGTGAATTAGCGCGCGCGCCGCAGGTAGACGTAATAGGCCCCTTCGCCGCCATGGCTGATGTGGGCCGGGGCCACCTGCAGAACCGCTTGGGCAAGCGGCGGCAGCGCTAGCCACTGGGGAACCTGATGTTTCAGGACCCCACGCGGTGTTGGAATGGGCCCGTCATCGGGTCCGGCTTTACCCTTGCCTGTGATCACCAGAACCAGACGTTTACCCGACGCCTGCGCCGATAGAATAAACCGTATCAAGGCCGGGTGCGCGCTGTTTAAACGCTTCCCGTGCAGATCGATCCGCCCCTCTGGCGTCAGCTTGCCTCGTCGCATGCGTTGAAATTCCTTGCGGTCCATCTGCATTGGCGCATCGGCAATCCGCTGTTTTAAATCGGGCTGCAGATCGTGGCGCGTCGAAGGGTGCGGGGAGGCCTGACCAAGATGAAATGGCTCAATCCGCCGCACGGGCGGTTTCGTCGGTTTGGGTTTCGGCAGCGGGGCAGGGCGGGATGCTGGCGCGCTTTCGGGGTGCAGCCGTTCTGTCTTGTCCACGACCCGATACCAAAGGTCGATTTCATCCTGTGTCAGTTTGCGCCGGGTCATGATTATCCATCCGGCAGCAAAGCATAGGCGCGCTGGATCGGTAGCAGAACAACCATTCGACCGGGATCGCGCAGGCGGCCCGCCGCCTGACCGGCCGCGTCACCGGTGCCAAAGAATATGTCGGCCCGCTGCGCCCCCTTGATCGCCGATCCGGTATCCTGGGCGATCATCAGCCGCCGCATCTTGCCGGCGCCGTCTTTCTCAAGCCAGACAGGAGCGCCGAGCGGTGTGTACTTTGGATCCACCGCAAGGCTGCGCAAGGGGGTCACCGAACGGTTCATTGCTCCGCGTGGGCCCTCGTTGGGTGATACATTTCGGAGTTCACGAAAGAACACGTATGACGGGTTGTGGAATAATAGATCGGTGCCGGGACCAGGGTTGCGCCGGACCCAGTTCTTAATCACTTGCGCGCTGACCTGATGGGCGTTGTAGATACCGCGCCGCACGAGTTCCACGCCAATTGACCGGTAAGGGTGCCCATTGGCGCCGCCATAACCGACACGAATGGTTTGCCCATTCTCCAGCCGAATCCTGCCGGACCCCTGAATCTGAAGAAAAAACAGCTCGACCGGGTCATCGACCCAGGCGATCTCAAGACCGCGCCCGTCCATTGTTCCGCTGGTCAGGATCTCGCGGCGGGTCATCCATGGATTGGCGGATTTGGCCTCGGGCGGCATACGATAAATCGGATATTGAAAGCGGCCACCACGGTACCGCGCCCCGTCAAGTTCCGGCTCGAAATAGCCTGTGAACAGCGGGTCTTGACCGTCGCGGATCAATACCGGTCGAAAGAACAACTCGAAGAACGCGCGTGCTGTGTCGGGCTTGTGAGATTGTGCGACTGCGCACAAGCTGCGCCAATCGGGATCGTCCAGATCCGGGCAGGTCACGAGGAACGCAGCCAGCGCGGCGGCGTGATTATCCTTGGCCCAGCCATCAAGCTGGTCGAAACCAAGGATGTCGTGAGACACCTCTTCTGTTGGCTCGGCTCCGGCCTGAGGTCCGGCGGCCATCACTGCACCTGCCAGACAGATAGACCGAAGCGTCGCAATCATACGTCCGTGGCAACAAGCTGCCAGTTGGGATCGTTCGCGCCCATTGTGCGGGCAAAAGTCCAAGTGTCCTTTTGGCGTTTTATAGCAGTCGCGCTGCCTTCGACAATGTCGCCGCCTCGGTCGCGCACAACAGACGTGAGTTCGCCGACAAACCGCATCGTAACTTCAGCCAGTCCGGTGTCCTTGTCGAATTTGGCGTCAAGCACCGTTGTTTCCCGCACACCAATGAATTCCGCCTCGATCTTGAGGCCCTGATCCTCGCGGGCGGCCACGCCGGCAACAAAGCTGTCAAAGACGTCACCCGCGAGAAGGGGTTCAATTTCGCTCAACTCGCCGCGTTCATAGCCCATAACGATCATTTCATAGGCTTGCCGCGCACCCTGTACGAATTCGCCAACCATGAACGAAGGCTCAACCCGTTTCATTGCCGCCAGCTCCTGCGCCGCGTGGCTGTCTTCGGCGACGTGGTCGGTTATGTCACGGTCCGGACCGCCTTCGATGACTTCAAAATCCGGGCGGGCGCGTTTGGAAGACGACTGGGGAACAGGTGGTTTTTCAAAGCCTTCACGGGTTCCCAGCACGCTTTTCAGCCGCAGGATAAGAAAAACCGCGATGCCGGCCAGCACCAGAAGCTGGATCAAAGGTGAGTTCATTTGGTCCTCGTTTCAGTGGTTGGGCTTTGTAAGCCGCGCCATTGGCCCTTATGTAGGTGACGCATGGGGCCAAGTCCACCATGCAAGACGTGGGAAAGGACGTGTTGGATGTATCTGTTTCTGGCCTTTTTGCTGGTACCGATTGTTGAAATAGCCCTGTTTATTCAGGTTGGCGGCGTGATCGGCCTGTGGCCGACGCTGGCAATCGTGGTTCTGACCGCGATGCTGGGTACTTGGCTGGTTCGAACCCAGGGCAAAATGGCGATAGGGCAACTGCAACGGGCGTTTTCCGATCTGGACGATCCGACCGAGCCATTGGCGCATGGCGCTATGATCCTGATTGCGGGCGCTTTGCTACTGACGCCCGGGTTTTTCACGGATGCCATCGGTTTTGTCCTGCTGATGCCGCCCGTTCGGGTGGCCGTGTACCGCTATATGAGAAAACGTATCACGGTCGCGCAGTTTTCGATGGGCTCGCAGAGGACCTACTCTCGTACCGGTCCGGGTGGCGACGTCATCGACGGAGAGTATCAAGACGTGACGCCACAATCCCGACCGGGCGGCAAGCCTTCGGGTTGGGTCGAAGGATCAGGCCCCAAGTGATGCGCATTGAGATGCCGGAACCAAGCTGCTAAGCAACAGCCAAATGTAGTTTGCGGAGTAGATTCATGGCCGAAAACGGCGAGACACAGCCACAACAGGCGCCCCAAATCCAGATGAGAATTCTGGGCCAGTTCGTGCGCGATCTGTCCTTCGAAAACGTCATGGCCCAAAAAGGCGCTTCGGGAGAAGTGACCCCCGATGTCAGCGTTCAGGTGAACCTGGACGCCAAAAAGCGGGCCGCCGACAATCAGTATGAAGTGATGGTCAAGCTGAACGTTGAATCCAAGGTCAAGGACATGGGCGACGTCCTGTTCTTGCTGGAGCTGGATTACATGGGCGTTTTCCACATCGAAGGGGTGCCTGAGGACCAACTGCACCCGTTCCTTTTGATCGAATGTCCGCGGATGCTGTTCCCGTTCCTGCGCCGTATCGTCAGCGACGTGACACGCGACGGTGGCTTTCCGCCGCTGAACCTGGACAACATAGATTTCGTCGCGATCTATCGCAACGAGATTGCGCGCCGTCAGGCGGCACAGGGCGAAGCACCGGCAAACGCCTAAAGTTCTGGGCGCGGCTGGCTCAGGTCATCCGCGTTTCCACAACGCCTCTTCACCAAGTTTGTCGACAAAAGCTTCGTGCGCGGCGATTTCTGATGCGGTGATGCGCGCGCGCAGGGGCGTGTTGCGCGGTTTCGGACGCCAATCGTCTTCGACCCCGGTCTTTGACTCTGTGTTCGCAACCGACAGAGCAAAGTCAGGTTGCCGACCACCCGTTAGTTCCAGATAGACCTCTGCGAGGATTTCGGAATCGAGCAGCGCACCGTGAAGCGTGCGGGACGAGTTGTCGATCCCGAAACGGCGGCACAGAGCATCCAGCGAAGCCGGCGAGCCCGGAAACTTTTTCCGCGCGATCATCAAGGTATCGATTGCCTGATCAAAGGGCAGCGGAGGCAAGCCCATCCAGCGCAGTTCCGCATTCAGGAATTTCATATCAAACGACGCATTGTGAATGACCAGTTTCGCGTCGCCGATGAAGTCCAGGAAGGCTTGCCCGATCTCGGCGAACTTCGGTTTATCCGACAAAAACTCTTCGCTCAGCCCGTGCACCTTGAAGGCATCTTCGGGCATGTCGCGTTCGGGGTTAATATACTGATGATAGGTCTCACCAGTGGCAACGTGATTGAAGAGTTCAACTGCGCCGATCTCGACGATCCGGTCGCCGGACTCCGGATCAAATCCTGTGGTTTCCGTATCAAGTACGATTTCACGCATTCGCCATTCCTGCTCTGATCTTCTTTACGATATCTTGCACCTGAGAGCGGGCATGATCCAGTGTGTCGGTAATGATCACAAAGTCGGCCAGCGCGCGTTTTTCAGCATCAGGCATTTGTTTTTCCCGAATATTCTGAAACTGCTCACGGGTCATCGTTCCGCGTTCCATTACGCGACTTTCCTGAATTTCCGCCGAAACGGAGACACATGCGACAGCGTCCATGCGGGCGTTACCCCCAGTTTCAAACAAAAGCGGAATATCGAAAACCAGAACATCCGAAGTTGCGTTGGCTTTGAATTCCTCCCGGTCCTGCGCGACCAGAGGATGCACGATCTGCTCGATTTTCTTCAGAGCCGTCGTGTCCTGCCCGATTATCTGCTTCAATGCGTCCCGGCTTACCGCGCCGTCCACTACAGCAGCAGGAAATGCGGCCCGCATGGGTTCGACTGCGGCACCCCCGACATCATAAAGACGGTGCACTGCCGCATCCGCATCCCAGACATCACAACCCTCGGCCGCAAAAAGCTTGGCCGTGGTGCTCTTGCCCATGCCGATAGATCCGGTCAACCCGAGGAGGAAACTCATCTTAGCGCCGCAGCTCGCGTGGCTTTGTCCACTTCGGGCCGAACCCCAAACCAGCGTTCGAATCCGGGTACAGCCTGATGAATCAACATGCCCAGCCCATCGACTGTGGTACATCCGACCTCTTCGGCGACCTGCAACAGATGTGTCTTAAGCGGGGTATACACCAGATCCGTGACCACTGCATCCGACCGCAACCCATCCAGGGGCACCCGCATTTCAGGTTTTCCCACCATTCCCAGTGAGGTCGTATTGACCACCAGACGGGCCTCTTCGATGACATTGCCCGCCTGAACCCAGTCGACAACACGTACCCGCTGGCCGAAATCTTCTTTTAGTTTGTCGGCCCGAACGCGCGTCCGGTTGGTCAGAATGATCTCTGGTACACCCGCATCCGACAGCGCAGCAATCACGGCACGGGCCGCACCGCCTGCACCGAGAATTACGGTTGGACTTGATTTGGGTTCCCAGTTGGGCGCACCCAGACGCAGGTTTTCCATGAAACCGTAACCGTCTGTATTATCTGCGTGGATCTTGCCGTCTTTCCGGAAAATCAGCGTATTCGCGGCACCCATCAGGGTCGCCCGATCAGTAATCTGGTCGGCGATCGCTAGAACCTTTTCCTTGTGTGGGATTGTCACATTGATGCCGACAAATCCCATTTTGGGCATCGTCCGAATGACCCGTTCAAGGTCTTCTCCTGCGACGTCCATCGGAATGTAGTACCCCGGAATTCCGTAGGTATTCAACCAGTGACGGTGCAGCCTGGGCGATTTTGAATGCGCGATCGGTGATCCGATCACCCCGGCCAAAGGAATCTTTTCCAATGTCATTGCTCGATCACCCCTCGCAAGGTCAGAAAATTCAGCAGTTCCATCAGTGGCATACCCAAAACGTTAAAGTAGTCGCCGTCAATGCTGGTGAACAACCGAACACCTTCTTCTTCCAGCTTATAACCACCGACAGCATGACGGATACTGTTCCAGTTGCGATCGACATAAGACCGAAGGTAATTGTCGGAAAATTGTCGCATCCGCAACCGAACCTGTCCAACATGACGCCAGATCGGCGCACCGTTTTCACAGATAACCACCGCCGACAGCAGCATGTGCCGGTCGCCCCGGAGCATGGTCAATTGCTCGATTGCATGCTCGGGCGTCTTGGGTTTGGACAAGAGTTGACCCCGGAAATCAAGAACCTGGTCACACCCGATAACCCAGGAAC
>JBFHMM010000088.1:0-14401 GCA_041594355.1 Paracoccaceae bacterium
CGCGGGCCGGCCCGCGCCGTCGCGCACGTAAACGGATGTATTGGCGATGGGACGGCCGACGTTGACGGTGCCGCGCATGCCGGGCGCAACCATTTCCGTCGTCGACCAGATCGTTGTTTCGGTGGGCCCGTACATGTTCTGGATCGCCGCGCCCGTGCATTCGCGCAGCTCCTCGACCAGATCGCCCGGCAGCGCCTCGCCGCCCAGCATCAGGTGTTTCACCCGCCCCAGCGCCATCCGCGCCTCGTCGTTCATCGCGATCAGCCGCGCCATCGACGGGGTACATTGCAGGTGGGTCACATCGTGGCGGATGATCTGCGCCGCCAGCGAGTAATCGTCCTCGGCCAGATCGCTGGGCGCATTCGAAAGCCGCAGCACCTCGGCCAGCGGCTTCAACCCCTCCAGCACCACGTCGGGCGCGATGCCATAGTCGATCAGGCAAGCGATTTCATCGACGCCGATCCGCTTCAGCTGCTCGACCCGCGCCAGCCCATCGGCCACGGTGCCAAACAGACCCGAATCCTCGAAATACCGCTCGAACGCGAAGTCGAGGATCGCCTCCAGTTCGTCCTCGCTCAGTACGCCCAGGTCCATCTCAAACGGGTTGCTGACCCCCTTGGGTTTCTTGAACGCCGGGAACGCCCAGGCGTATTGCTTGATCAGCCCGGCCGCCGCGCGCAGATAGTCCTTCATCGGCTCGCGGGCGATCTCCGCCGCTTTTTCGCGGCTCTCGGCCAGATAGCTGTGCAGCATCAGCGTCACGGTGAAATCCGCCGGATCGTGACCGGCCTCGCGCAGCGCCGCGTGGTAGATGCGGATCTTGCCCGCGACCTCCTCGACCGACTGGCCCCGCCGGTGGGTCAGCACGTTGGCGCCGATCTGCCCGGCCTCCTTCCACGTCTCGGGGTTGCCGGCGGTGGTGACCCAGATCGGCAGCGCCTTTGACACCGGTCGCGGCTGGGTGATCACCGAATGCATCGACCCGTCCTTTTTGGGGAATTCGACCGCCTCGCCGCGCCACAGCCTGCGCAGGGTCTCGACGGTTTGATACATCGCCGGCTTGTTGGCGGGCGGCGTGTTCTCGGGGCGCAGCACGAAATCGTCCGGCTGCCAGCCCGAGGCGATGCCGATCGCCGCGCGGCCCCCGGTCAGGTTGTCGATCACCGCCCATTCCTCGGCGATCCGCGCCGGATGGTGCAAAGGTGCAACGCAACTTCCCGCGCGAACGCTCAGGTTTTGCGTAACTGCCGCGACGGCCGCGCCCGTGACCGAAGGGTTGGGGTAGGGGCCGCCAAAGGCGTGGAAATGCCGCTCGGGTGTCCAGACCGCATTGAACCCGTGGGTGTCGGCGAATTTCGCGCCTTCCAGCAGCAGCTCGTATTTCTTCGGGCCGGGGCCGTCATCGTTGCCCCAATACATCAGGTTGAATTCCATCCGCCGGTCCGACACCGGGATCGACCCGCCCGAGACCACGGCGCGGTTCTCCTCGCTGCTCAGCACCACCTTGAACCCGCGCGCCAGCGTCCAGAACAGCTCCAGCACCGAGATGTCGAAATTCAGGCTGGTCACCGCCAGCCAGACGCCGCCCGCTTCATGGTCGATCCGGTCGTCCATCCCGGCAAAGAAATTGGCCACGTTGCGGTGCTCGACCATCACCCCCTTGGGCGTTCCGGTCGACCCCGAGGTATATATCAGATAGGCCAGATCGTCCGCAGTGGCGCCGCCATCGACGGTCTCCGCCAAGCTGTCCGCCGTCGGCAGCAGCACCTGCGCGCGGCTCTCGGGCAACTGCCCGCGCAGCTCCTGCTGCGTTACGATCACGCTGGCCTGGCTGTCGGCGATGTAATGCGCCAGACGGTCGGACGGATAGGCCGGGTCTAGCGGCACATAGGCGCCGCCCGCCTTCAGGATCGCCAGCGCAGCGACCATCATCTCGACCGACCGCCGCATGAAGAGGCCCACGTGAGCGCCCGGCGCCACGCCCATCGCGCGCAGTTCGGCGGCCACCGCATTGGCGCGTGCGTCCAGCGCGGCATAGCTCAGCGTCTGATCCTCGAACACCAGCGCCGTCGCTTCCGGCGTCCGTGCCACCTGCGCTTCAAAGGCGTGATGCACCGTCATGGCGCGGTCGTAATCGCGCGCGGTGGCGTTCCATTTGGTCAGCGTCTGCCGCCGCTCCGAGGCGGGCAGGATACCCAGCGCAGAGACAGGCTGTGACCGATCCGATGCCGCCACGACCGAGGCCATCACCGTTTCCAGCCGCCGCGCCAACAGCTCGACCGCATCCTCGTCCAGCCGCGCCTCGTTGACATGCAGCGTCACCCGGTCCGGTTTCACCTCCACAGTGGCGCAGGTGCCCGGCACCGGCCCCGCTCCGTCGATCGCCAGCCCCAGCCCGGGGCAGCCCGCCATGGTGATCTGCGGGTCGCGCGCGGGCAGGTCTCTGGCAAAGCCGCCGCTGACCGCGACCCGCGTCAGCAGATCGTTCAACCCGCCCGCGGTATCGTCCATGCTGGCCCCGGCAATGACCCGCGTCGGGACCCAGCCGCTCAGGTATCCCGGCGCCTCCGACGCCGCCGCCGCCAGCGCGGGCGTGCTCAGCGCCACGTCGGCATGTTCCTGCCCGCTGCCCCCCAGCGCCCAGATCAGCGCCACCAGCATCGCGTCATCCCGGCTCAGCTCGTCGGGCACCACCACGCGGATGGCGCTCCAGTTGTCCGTATCCGCCGGCTTGCCCAGCGGCACCTCGACCGGGTAATACCCCTGCAGAGCGCGCCGCCACGCGGGCTCCGCCTTTAGCGTTCCGGCCAGCATTGCCTCCAGCCCCGCCGCCTCGTCGGCATCGGGCGAGGCCAGCGTCTGACCGGGTTTCACCAGGTCCGAAATTTCGACCGGCGCGCCATTGGTGTCGGTGAAACCGGTCAGCTCCACCGCGCCCTGGCCGGCGGCCACCTCCAGCCGGTCGCGCTCGGCCACGCCCACGGTGCCCGGCAGCGCGGCAGAGGCCGCCACGACCTCGCGCGCGCCGCGCACCAGCAGCACCCGGTCGCCGACCACGATCTTGGGCGCGGTCAGCGGGTTCCAGTAGTCGCCGAAATCCAGCGCCCGCACGCCCCGCGCCACCTCGGCGGCGCTGCGGCGGAAATCCAGCCGCCCGGCGGCGGCCGGGCGGTCGTCGCGCGCGAAATAGCTGCGATCGGTCAGATCCTGCGGCTCGCGCTCGGGTGCTTCCCGTTCCAGCTGGTCGACCACATCCCCGAAACTGTCCATGGCGGCGGCATAGCATTTGGAGTTTAGCGAATAGGCGGTTTCGTCGCCCGCCACCGGGAACAGCCGCTGCGCCAGGATATCGCCCTCGTCGATTCCGCCCTCCAGCATGTGCCAGCTCACGCCGTATTCCGTCTCACCGTTGATCAGCGCCCAGACCGGCGCGTTCAGCCCGGCATAGCGCGGCAGCGGCCCGTCGTGGAAATTGACCGCGCCGCGCGCCGGCAGCGCCAGCACCGCCTGGGGGATGATCCTCAGGTTGGCGATGGACAGCAGCCAGTCGAACGGGGCCTGCGCCTGCACATCGTCCATCTCGGCGCTCACCCGCAGGCCGCGCCCGCGCGCCCAGCTCTCGATGTCGGCGTCCTGGGTGATCACCGCGCGGATCACGTGGCCGCGATCCAGCAGGGTTTCGGAACAGCCGATCAACAGGGATTCATTTCCAATCACTACACAGGAAAACTGGGTCATTTCTTATCCTCGGCTAGGGGAGCGGATAGGGGTATCCCGGCGTCAGATCGCCGGAACGGCGCGCGCAGCGCATGGGCGATCAGATCGCGCAGGAAATACTCGGGGTCGGTCCGCGGCTTGTTCTGGATGAGGCAGCGCAGCCGCCAGATCGAACAGCCTGCGATCCGGGCCAGCGTGGCCATGGCGGCGTAAAACCGGCCGTGGTTCTTGGTGAAATAATGCAACCGGCTGTCAAACCAGTAGGACGGCGTGCGCGTCCAGGTCTTCATGCCGGTGGAGGCCGAGCCCACATGCACCACCGCGCTGGCCGGCAAGTAATGGGTTCGCCATCCGGCCCGCGCGGCGCGCAGGCACAGGTCGGTTTCCTCGTAATAAAGGAAGAAAATCTCGTCAAAGCCGCCGATTTCGTCCAGCATCGCCGCGCTCATCATCAGGCTGGCGCCGGCGGTCCAGTCCACCTGGGTCGGGCGCTCGGGGATAGGCAATGCCACGATCGCGTGGCTCAGCAGGCGGGAAAACACGCCGGTGCGCACGCCGGTCTCGAACTCGCCTGCGATGGTCGGGAACCGGAAGGCGGTGCAATGCGGCACCGCGTCGGGGCCGCGCACATGGCTGCCCACCATGCCCGCGCCGGGATTGGCCAGCAGGAAATCGCGCAAGGTACGGATCGCGTCCGGCTCGGGAAAGGCATCCGAGTTCAACAGGTAGAAGAAATCGGGCCGCGACCCGTCCGACAACCCGCAGCGCATACCGAAATTCATCCCCGCGCCAAAGCCGCCGTTGCGCCCCGAGTCCACCACCCGCAAGCGGTCGCCGTCCAGCCAGCCGCGCGCCTGTGCCGCCTCGACGATCATCCGGTACGACCCGTCCTCCGATCCGTTGTCGACCACGATCACCTCGCCGCGCACCCCCTCCATCGCCCGCAACGCCGCTTCGGCCGATTTCAGCGTCATCTCCGGTGTGCGGAAATTCAGGATGATGGTCAGGATGCTCGGGTCGGTCATTTGGGTCTCATCCGGCTCTCATTCCGCGGCGGTCACGGCGTCGGGCGCCTCGTCCCAACCCGCGGCCAAGGGGGGTTCGGCGTGGTCGATACACTCCTTAAGCCGCTCGGCCAGCACGCTGACGTTGGGCACCAGCACCATGCTGTCGTGATCTCCCGGCACCTCGATCACCTGCGTGCGCGGCACCCATGCGGTCCAGGCATTGTCGGCGAACACATACTCCTTTTCGCGGCTGACCCAGCGCCCGCCCGACACCTTCCAGTACCGGTCCAGCGGAGGCCGGAACAGCACCAGCGGCCCGTCCCAGCGCCGCAGCCGGTAGATCCCCACCGCCTCGCGAAACGCCGCCTCGATCCGGGCGTTGTTGAACGCGGTGGCGGCATTGGCGGGCGGCGGTGTGCCGCGCCGCTTCTGCAATTCCCAGCGCAGCCGGTTGCCGGCCCATTCGCCGAGGTATCTTGCCCCTTTGCGGCGCAGTTCCTGCAGCTTGATCAAGGCCCTGTCGCGTCGCGACAGGCTGGGGCGCACCGGCATCGGCGTATCCAGCAGCGCCACCTCTTCGCCCGCCGCCTCAAGCTGCCGCGCCATTTCATAGGCGGTGATCCCCCCGCCCGAGAACCCACCCAGCAGATAGGGGCCCTTGGGCTGCACCTGCCGCAATTCGGCGATGTATTCGGCGGCGGCGTCCTCCATCGTGCGGTGCGGCTCGTCGTCGCCGATCAGCCCGCGCGCCTGCAACCCGTAGACGGGCCGTTCCCGCCCCAGCATCAGCGCGAGATGCCGCAGGTTCAGCACGTTGCCGAACATGCCCGCCACCAGGAAGAACGGTGTCTTGCTACCGCTTTCCCCCTGATGCAGTGCCACCAGATGGACAAAGCTCTGCTCCTGCGGCGCGTCATCCGTCGCAGCGCCCTCCACAAATCCGGCCCGCCGCGCGATCAGCGCCGCCAGGGCGGCCACGTTGGGCGCTTCGAACAGGACCGAGATCGGGAATTCGACGCTGAAGGCCCGGTTGATCTGGGCGAACAGCCGCACCGCGATCAGCGAATGACCGCCCAAGTCAAAGAAACTGTCTTGCGTGCCGACCTGATTGACCCCCAGCAGCGCCTCGAACATCGCCGCCAGCTTGGCTTCAATCTCCCCCTCGGGCGCGACATAGTCATTGTCTAGCTCCGGCCGGTCAAAGCTCTGACCGTCCTCCGCCGCCGTAACCGCCACATGGTCGGCCTGCGCGATTAGCCCCGTAAGGTCGAGCGAGCTGATCACCACCTGCGGCTGCCCCAGCGCCAGCGCCCGGCGCAATGCCTCCGGCCCCTCTTCGGCGCGGATCCCCTGACTGATATTGTGGAACAATCGCTGCTCCTCGGGCGACAACGGCGCATCGCTGCGCGCAGCGTCCAGTCCCAGCGCCACCGCATCGGCATCGACGCTCCCGGTGAAACTCAGCGCGCCGGTCACACGTTTCATCTGGAACCCGTCGACCTCGACCAGAACCTTGCCTTGCGGGTCGCTGATGGTGACGTCGAAACTGGCAAACCCGTCGATCGGCGTGGCCCCCGGCGACAGCCGCACCCAACTGCGGATCTCGGCCTGCAGCGGCGCGTGCACCCGGATCGCGCGGTACGAGACCGGCACCCACAGGTTGCCGCCGCCATAGCCCGGCACCAGCCCGATCGCCCACCCGGTCGCCAGGTCCATCAGGCCGGGATGCAGCAGGTAGCCCTCGCGCAGCGTGCCTCGCAGATCGGGCGCCAGCGACAGGTTGGCCAGCCCTTCGCCGGTTCCCGTCGCGGTCCGCGACAGCACGTGCCAGTGCGGCCCGAACCGCAGATGCGCCTCCTGCGGCGACTTCAATCGCGCCTCGGGTGTGCCCTTGGCCACGGTCGGGCAACGGGCGGAAATCTCTTCCAGATCAACGCCCGGCGCATCCGTGCCATCCGCCAGCAAACGCACCTCGGCCTGCGCGTTCAGCGTGTATCCCTCGCCGCCCCCGACGCCGTCCCCGATGCCGCTGTGCACGGTCAGGGCGAACCCCTCCGCCGCCGGTTGCAGCCGCAGCACCATCTGCCGCGCGCCGCTGTCGTCCACCTTTAGCGGGCGAAAGAAATACAGATCCCGCAGTTCGAACGGCCGGCTGATCCCATGCGCCCGCAGTGCCTGCGCCGCCAACTCGATGAACCCGGTCCCCGGCAGCAGCGCGTCGCCCGCGCCGGTGCGGTGCTGGTCCAGTACCCACAGGTCCCGTGCGGTATAGCTGGCCACGAACAGCCGGTTGCCCCCGGCATCAAAGCCCGCCTCATCCAGCAGCGGTGCATCGACCGGTTCGCGCTCGGTCGGACGGTTCGCCCCCTTGCGTGCGGCCATCGCGTCGGCGGCCATGCCGACATCGCCCCAGACGCCCCAGTTGACCGCAATCACCCGCGTGGCGCCGCCCCGGCGGCCCTGCGCCCAGGCGTTCAGGTAATCGTTGGCGGCGATATAATCTATCTGCCCGGCGGGCCGCGTCGCGGTGGAGCTTGACGAAAACAGTACCATCAGCTCCAGCATCCCGTCCGGAAACAGCTGGTCGAGCACCTGCAATCCGGTGATCTTGGGCGCAAAGACCTGCTGTACGTCGGCGGCGGTCTTGGCCAGGAACGGGCCGTCCCCGATGTGACCGGCGGCGTGGATCACCCCGGTCAGCGCGCCAAATGCCTCCTCGGCCCGCGCCGTCGCCGCGCGCATCTGCGCGATGTTGCAGACATCCGCCGCCACCGCCAGCACCGCGCCGGTCCCGATTTCTTCCAACGCCTGCAGCGCCCGGATCCGCCGCGCGGTCCGGTCGGCGGGGCTGTGGCGGTGCAGGTACTCGTCCCAATCGTCGCGCCCGGGCAGCGGGTCGCGCGACAGCAGCACCACATTCGCGCCGTGATCGCGCATCAGATCGGCCGCCAACGTCAACCCGATACCGCCGAAACCGCCGGTGATCAGGTAGGTGCCGCCGGACCGCCACGGGCTGTCGCCGTCCCGCAAAGCCACATGGCGATAGCTGCGGCCATAGCGCTTGCCATCGCGCAGGGCCGCCACCGTGTTGCCCGGCTCGGCCAGCAGCTCTTCCAGCAGCGGCAGCGTCAGCGCGTCTGCCGGGGCAGGGGCGGCGGCCCCGCGCCCCAGCCAGCCGCGCTTGGGCGCCTCGGGCAGCTCGATGTCCAGCGTCGCGATGGTCAGCCCCGGCATCTCGTGCGGGATTGCCCCCGCCGGGCCGGAAATCAGCGCCTTTTCGGGATAGGGCAGCGCCTCGTCGCGCACCTGCGCCGCGCCGGTCGTGATCACGGTGATCTGCACCGGTGCGTCGCTCTCGCGGTTGGCCAGCGCCTGACCCAGCGCCATCAGGCTATAGAAGCCCTGTTCCAGGTTGCGGTCATAGAAACTGCTGCCGGGGCGGAACTGTTCCCGGTCGGTGACCAGCCAGAAATGCCCGATCCGCGTCGGTGCCCGCCCGGCCTCTTCTAGATCGCGGATCAGCGCGTCATAGCCCGCGCGCCCCTGTTCGGGCGGCAACAGATAGGCGTCCTCTGACAGCCGCGCATAGGTGTCGCCGGGGGTGACGCGGGTCACCGTATGCCCCGCCGCCGCCAGCCGCTCCGCCACCCGCGCGGCCACGCCGCAGCCGTCCTCGAAAATCAGCCAATTCTGCCGCTCGGCCTCGTCCAGATCCTCGGTGACGTCCAGATCGCAGTCGGCCAGCCTTGGCCGCCACGCCGGACGATAGCCCCAGTCGGCCAGATCGTCGCTGCGCGCCAGCGCGCTCTGCGCCGGGCTGGCCACCTGCGCCGTGCCGGGCTCGATGAAATAGCGACTGCGTTGGAACGCATAGGTCGGCAGCGGCAGCCGGTGCCGCCGCGCCTCGCCCCAGACCTGCGGCCAGTCGGCCTCAACCCCGCAGGCCCACAGCCGCCCGATCACACCGAGGAAATAGGCGTCGTCCGCCATCTCCTGATCGGGGTGGCGCAGCGAGCTCAGCACCTGACCGGGTTTCACCGTCTCGCTCATCTGCGCAAGCGAACTCAGCGCCTTGCCCGGACCCACCTCCAGAAACACCCGGTCGGGGCGCTCCGACAGATGCGCGATGCAGTCGGCGAAATGCACCGTATTGCGCAGCTGACCGACCCAATAGTCGGGATCGGTGGCCTCCGCCGCCCCCAGAACCGCGCCGCTGCGGTTCGAAATTACCGGGATTTGCGGTGCTTTCAGGTCGAGGCTTTGCAAAAATGCACGGAACTCGCCCAAAATCGGGTCAAGCATCCGCGAATGCGCCGCGATGTCGATGGCGACCCGCTGGAAATCCACCTCGCGCGCTTCCAACACCTCGGCCAGCGCGTCCAGCGCCGCCTGCGGACCGGACACCGCGCAGAGCCGTGGCGCGTTGACGCTGGCCATGTCCAGATCGTCGCCCATCAACGCCCGCAACTCCGCCTCCGGCAGCGTGACGCTTAGCATACCGCCCGCCGGCACCGTGTCGAACAGCCGCCCGCGCAGCAGCACCAGATCAATGCAATCCTCAAACGACATCACGCCTGCCAAACAGGCCGCCGTGTTCTCGCCCATCGAATGGCCAACCAACGCCGCCGGTTTCACACCCCAGCTCTGCCACAGCTGCGCCAGCGCGTATTCCACGATCATGATCAGCGGCAGCTGCGCGCTGGGTTTCGTCAGCGCCGCGGCCGCCGCCTCCCGCGCCTCCGGTTCGGGCAGCCACAGCGCCCGGATGTCGTAATCCAGGCTCTTTTGCAGATGGTCCAGCCCCCGGTCCATCCATTCGGCAAAGACCGGTTCCGTTTCATAGAGGTCGCGCCCCATGTCGGGATATTGCGCGCCGCCGCCGGGGAACATGAACACCGTATCAGGCGCAGCCCCCAGCCGGTCGTGGGTAAAGACTTGGCGGGGGTCGCCCTGTTCCAGCAATTCGGCGGCCTCCAGTGCGGTCTCCGCCACCAGCACCCGGCGCTTGCCGAACGCCCGGCGGCCTTCCTTCAGCGTATAGGCCACATCGGCCAGCGGCAGATTCGGGTTGGCCCGCAGATGCGCCGCCAGCGCCGCCGCGTTGCCATCCAGCGCCGCGCGGCTCCGCGCCGACAAGCACAAGACGTGAAACGGGAAATCGCTTTCCTCCGAGGCCGCGCGTTCGGGCGCTTCCTCAAGGATCGCATGGGCATTGGTGCCGCCCACGCCCAGCGAATTCACCCCGGCCCGGCGCGGGGTCTCGCCCGTGGCCCAGTCGGTCAGCCGGTCATTGACGACAAACGGGCTGGTCTTGAAATCAATCGCCGGGTTCGGCGCCTCGTAGCCCAGGCTCGGCGGCAGCTGCGCGTGTTTCAGCGCCAGCGTGGCCTTGGCCAGGCTGGCGACACCCGCCGCCGTGTCCAGATGGCCAATGTTGGTCTTGACCGACCCGATGCGGCAGAACCCGGTCGCATCCGTGCTCTCGCGGTAGGCCTCGGTCAGCGCCGAGACCTCGATCGGGTCGCCCAGGTAGGTGCCGGTGCCGTGACATTCGACATAGCCGACTGTCTCGGCCGCCACATCCGCCGTCGTCAGCGCCTTGCTGATCGCTGCCGCCTGTCCGTCCACCGACGGCGCGAGGTAGCCCGCCTTGGCCGCGCCGTCGTTGTTGACCGCGCTGCCCTTGATCACCGCCCAGATGTGGTCGCCATCGGCCACCGCATCCTCCAGCCGCCGCAGCGCCACCGCCCCGGCACCGGATCCAAATACCGTGCCCTCGGCCCGATGGTCAAAGGCGTGGCACTGCCCGTCCGGCGACAGGATCTCGTTCTCCTTGTAGAGATACCCGCGCCCCTGCGGCAGCTCGATGGTCACACCCCCGGCCAGCGCCATGTCGCATTCGCCGTCGCGCAGCGCCTGGCAGGCATAGTGGATCGCCACCAGCGAGGTCGAACAGGCGGTCTGGATGTTGATCGACGGGCCTTTCAGGTCGAACACATGGCTGACGCGGGTGGACAGGAAATCCTTGTCGTTGCCGGTGTGCCGCAGCAGGAACATGCCCACGTCGTCGACCAGCCCCGGATTGGAACAGATATTGAAATAGAAATAGCTGCCCATACCGCAACCGGCATAGACGCCGATGGGGCCGGCGATGGTCTCGGGCGGGTGGCCGGCATCCTCCATCGCCGACCAGGCGACTTCGAGGAACTTGCGGTGCTGCGGGTCCAGGATCGCCGCTTCCTTGGGCGAAAAGCCAAAGAACTCGGCGTCGAACATGTCGAACCCGTCCAGCGGCGCGGCGGCGGGCACGTAATTGGCATCCGCCATGCGCGCCGGATCCTCGCCTGCGGCCAGCAGCGTCTCCTCGTCCAGTCGCGCGATCGAGGCGATTCCGTTCTTTAGATTGTCCCAATAGGCGGCAGCGTCACCCGCCCCCGGCACATTGACCGAAAGCCCGACAATCGCGATGTCGCCCCGCGACATAACCGAACTATTTTTACTCATAGCCTGACCAAACGATTTAACTAGCGTTCATATCAGCCCACCACACTACGGCCACAATAGGCAGCCGCATGGCGCGCTGACAGGTTTCACTTTCCGGCAGCCCCCACCACCAATCTTAATTCATTGTTTACGCAAAACAAAACATTTCCGGGATGGAATATGTTTTCTGCGATCTCACGTACAAAGCAGAGTGTCGGTCCGCATTGCGGCTCAATTAAGGACAAACTTTGGAGACTTCGGCCCGATCGCCAGGTTCTTTTGGGGCGTCTGGGGATGTCACAGGATAGTGCGCCGACCCCGTGGCGCTGTCGTGCCGCCGATTATATGTCCGCGGCCTTCTCGCTTTGTCCGGCCCTCCCAGGCCTGCGGGAACCGCAGCCGCTCGGCATATCCCAGAACCGCCCCCGCACATAGCCACGTATAGGGGATCAGGGTCGCATTCAACAGCATGTCGATCATCGTCGCCGCCAGAATGATTGCAATCGGCGCCACATAGGGGGACAGCTCGTGCGACCGCCGCCCGCCCGCCTGCAACGCCAGCAGGAACAGCGGCAGCGCCAGCAATCCCATCTCGGCGATGTAGCCGACCCAGCCGAACGACCCGAACACGATGATCCACCGCCCGTCCGGAACCGAGATGATCTTGGCTGTCTCTGGGTCGCGCAGCAGGTTCCGGCCCCAGCCGCCCCAGCCGAACCACGGCTTTTCGTCAGCCCGCTCCAGCAGAATCTCCTCATTGGCAAAGCGGTACTCCAGCGACTGTCGTCGCGCCGGGTCAATCGCCTCGGCCTGTTCCAGGATCTTGTCCAGCGGCACCTTGCCGGTGTTGCGCAGGGTCGGATAGACCACCGCGATCAGCGCGCAGACCACCGCCACCCGGATCATCGCCTTGGCGCTGCCAAACAGCACCAGCGGCAGGAACGCCAGCGCATAGAGCTGCGAGGCGAGGCTCTTGCACAGGTACAGCACCACCAGCAGATATCCGGTCGCGATCAGCAGCCGCATCCGCTGCGGCCCCTTCACCGTGCGCGACAGCGCCGCCGCCGCCAGGATCGAGGTCATCAGGAAAAACGCCAGCCACAGCCCGTGCGGCAGGAACACGATGGGCCGGAATCCGCCTTCACGCATCATCTGCTCGAAACTGTGCTGGAAGAACCCATAGACCCAGATGTTGATTTGCGGGCTCAGCCGGATCTCGATCAGCGACTGGATCGAATAAGCCAGCCCCCCCACCACAAGCGCCAGCAGCACCTCGCGCAGCCCGGTCTCGGTCGACAGGAACTGCCGCGCCAGCAGGAACGGCAGCAGCACGATCAGCTGGTTTGCGATCACCGAGAACAGGTCGCGGACGCTCAGCCCCGGCAGATACCCGGTGGTAAAGGTGATTGGCCAGGTGTTCTCCAGCGCGCGAAAGATCATCGGATCGCCGTTGGTTAGCACCGTCGGGATCACCCCCAGCACGAACAGCACGGTCAATATCTTGCCCACCGGCGACACCGGCAGCAGGCGGAACTTTTGCTTGACCAGGTAAACACAGCATAGCGCGGCGCACAGGCTGGGAATCGAAACCTTGTCCATCGACGGTACCAGCGGCAGATCGAAATTCGCGCGCGGCGGCAGGATCAGGTAGCCGCCCAGAATGCTCCAGATGATCGCCCGTTCAAACGGCAGCTTGCGGAACATCGCCACGCAGGCCAGCGGCCAGATGATCAGCATCAAAAAGGCAAGCGCGTTGGGCATCGGGGCGGGTCTGGTCCTGAGGTAAACCTGTGGTGGCCAGACCTTAGCAGCCGCGCCGCGCCCTGTCGCCCATCCAATACCCCCGCGCCCAGCACCGCGCGAAACAATGGCACCGATACCACGCCGCCGCCCGTTCGGCGGCTGTCATCTGGCGCTTTGCCCCGCGCCGAACTACATCTCGGTCATTGGATCGGGTCACAGACCAGCAGGACGGGCACGTGCAGTTCACATTCGGCGGACAGACCATCACCATCAACGTCGCCACCCGCGCCGCGCTGGAAGGCGAGGTGCGCGACCGCTTCCGCGCCCGTCGCGGCTTTGCCCTGGCCACCGTCAACCTCGACCACCTGGTCAAGATGCGGGCCTCTCCCGACTTTACCGATGTCTACGCCCAACAGGATCTGGTGGTCGCCGATGGCCGCCCTATCGTCTGGCTGTCGGAACTGGCCCGCCGCCCGGTCGAACTGATCCCCGGATCGGACCTGATCACGCCACTGTGCCAATGGGCCGCCGAGGAACGCGCGCCTGTTGCGCTTGTAGGCAGCACCGCGCAGGTGCTTGACGCCGCCGCCGCGACCCTGTCCGAACAGGTGCCGGGGCTGGAGATCACCCTGAAAATCGCCCCGCCGCAGGGGTTCGACCCGATGGGGGCAGAGGCCGACGCCATCCTCGGCCGCCTGAACGCCGCCGGGATACAGCTCTGTTTCCTGGCGCTGGGCGCGCCGAAACAGGAACAGCTGGCGGCGCGGGGCAGGGCGGCGGCCCCCGCCACCGGCTTTGCCAGCATCGGCGCAGGGCTTGATTTCATCGGCGGTGGCCAGCGCCGCGCGCCATCCTGGATGCGGCGCACCGGGCTGGAATGGCTCTGGCGGGCGCTGGGCAACCCGCTGCGGCTGGGGCCGCGCTACGCCCGATGCGCCGCGATCCTGCCGGGGCAGGCGGGGCAGGCGCTCAAACTGCGCCGCCGCGGCTGACCGGGCTCACCGGTATTCCATCAGCGCTGTCTTTCGGCCCCGCAACCGGTTGGCGTAAAAGGATAAAGCCCCGATCGCCTCGGGACTTTTGCCCAGCACCGTGAACAGCGCTACCTCCGGGGGCAGCCGCCGCGCCAGCCGCGCCACCTGCAGCGGATAGACCATCCCCAGCGCCCCGGCCCAGGGCGTCACCAGCATCCCCAGCACCAGTATCAGCGGCAGCGCCGCGCCCCAGAACAACGCCCGCCGGGTTTCCCGCACCCAGTGCCGCTCGGGCGGCGCGCCATGCAGCGCCGCGCCCTCGGCAAAGGCATGGCCCGCCCGCCGGCTCCGCTTCCACCACTGGCCAAACCGCAGGAGGCGCGCGTCGTGCCGCGTCATCGCGGCGTTCAGCCGCCAGACGGTCCAGCCCGCCTGACGCAGCCGCACGCACAGCTCCGGCTCCTCACCGGCGATCAG
>JBFHMM010000089.1:0-14237 GCA_041594355.1 Paracoccaceae bacterium
CCACGTGGAGGAAAAGCGGCAGGACGTCGTAAAAAGTAAAGAAATGGAGGAACAATGTGGGAAATCTCGGGCAGGACAGCGAAAACTAAAATCAATTTTCCGCAGGGGTGAGAGAAAATCCCCGTGGAACCCGTGGATAACTGCAGCCGGGCCACGTCCCTCTGGCCTCCTGTGCGCCCTTTCGCGCGAGATCACATGACACAACTGGCGCTTGCGCCGCGACGGCGTCTGCGCTTGCCACGGGAGACAGGGACGCTTCAGGCGGGGCTTTAAAACAGGCGCTTAACGCTCTGTCATGATTGTCAAACTTCGTTAGAAACATCTCGCAGCAGTTCCATCACTGCGGGACGGACCGATTGCTCGCCGCGATGGCGGGCATCGGCGATCACCTTGCGCAGCTCCATCAGGTCCACGCTCCGGAGCAGGCTCTTGACCGGCCCGATGGAAGCCGGGCGCATCGACAGCGTGCGGATCCCCATCGCCGCCAGGCACACCGCCTCGATCGGTCGACCGGCATCCTCGCCGCAGAAACTCAGCGGGGTGTCCGAGATCGCGCAGCGTTCAACAATCCGTTCTATCAGGCTGAGAAAGCTGCAGTTCAGGGAATCGTAGCGGCGGCGCACCCGTTCGTTTTCGCGGTCCGCCGCAAAGAAGAACTGCTTCAGGTCATTGCCGCCAATCGACAGGAAGCCGACTTCGTCGAAGAATTTCTGCGGCGCGAAGGCCAGCGACGGGGTCTCCAGCATGGCCCCCACCTCCAGGATTTCCGGCAACACATGTCCAAGACGCCGCTCGCGCTCCAGCGCCTTGTCCACCTCCTGACGCGCGTCACGGTATTCCTCGGCCTGCGCAACAAAGGGGAACATGATGGTCAGGGGCCGCCCCTTGGCGGCCCGGATCAGCGCCTGCAGTTGCATGCGCATGACACCGGGTTTGTCGAGCCCGACCCGAATCGCCCGCCACCCGAGTGCCGGGTTGGGTTCGTCGTTGGGCTTCATATAGGGCAGCACCTTGTCCGAGCCGATGTCCAGCGTCCGGAACACCACCCGCTTGTCCCGCGCCGAATCCATGACGCGGGCGTAGATATCGACCAGCTCCATGCGCTTTGGCATCTGGTTACGCACCAGAAACTGAAGCTCGGTCCGGAACAGGCCGACACCCTCGGCGCCGGAACTGTCCAGCGACGGCAGGTCCGCCATCAGCCCCGCGTTCATATGCAGCGCCACGAACTGCCCGTCGCGGGTCACGGCCTGCTTGTCGCGAATCGAGGCATAGCGTTCCTGCGCCTGCGCCTGCATCGCGATCTTGTCGCGAAAGGCGCTGACCACGTTGTCGTCTGGCCGCAGGTGCACGATGCCCTGATCGCCATCGACCATGACGTGATCGCCATTCAGCGCCTCCGCCGTCACCCGTTGGGCGTGCACCACCAGCGGAATCGCCAGCGCCCGTGCGACAATCGCCGCGTGGCTGCCGACCGAGCCTTCTTCCAAAACGATGCCTTTCAGGCTGCGGCCGTATTCCAGCAGTTCGCCGGGGCCGATGTTACGGGCAATCAGGATCGGGTCGGCCGGTAGTTCGGCACCGGTTTCCTTGCCCTGCCCCGTCAGAATGCGCAGCAGACGGTTCGACAGGTCGTCCAGATCAGCCAGGCGTTCGCGCAAATAGGCGTCCTGAACCTGGGCCATGCGGTTGCGCGCCTGGCTCTGTTCCTTTTCTACCGCCGCCTCGGCGCTCAGCCCGCGCGCGATGTCCTCCTCCATCCGCCGCATCCAGCCCTTGGAGTTGGCGAACATGCGGTAGGCCTCCAGCACCTGCAGCTGTTCCTTGTCGCCGGTGCGCGACATTTCCAGCATCTTGTCGACGCCCACGCGCAGTTGCTCGACCGCCTCGTTCAGGCGCTCCAGCTCGCGGTGCGGATCATCGGCGATCGGGTTGGCCACCACGACACGGGGTTCATGCAGCCAGACGTGCCCTTCGGCCGCGCCTTCCTGCCCGGTGCCGCCCCGGATCAGCACCGACTTCTGGTGCAGCGGCGACAGCGCCGCGCCCTCGCCGACGAACGCGCCCAGCTCGGTCATCTCGGCGATGACCATGGCCACAACTTCCAGCGCATAGACTTCGTCAGCCGAAAATTCGCGGGCATCGCGGGACTGGACAACCAGAACGCCCATGCTCTCACCCAGGCGCTGCACCGGGATGCCCAGAAAGGACGAATACCGTTCCTCGCCGGTTTCCGGCATGTAGCGGAAGCCTTTTTCGGCCGGCGCATTCGGCGTGTTGACCACCCGCCCGGTCCGCGCAACCCGCCCCACCAGACCCTCGCCCAGCCGCATCCGCGTCATGTGCACCGCCTCTGGCTTCAACCCTTCGGTGGCGCAGAGCTCCAGCGTCTCGGCATCGCGGAACAGATAGACCGAGCAGACCTCGGTTCCCATGCTGTCCGCGATCAGATGTGTAATACGATCAAGCCGGGCCTGACCGGCATCGCTGCTGGCCATGACCTCGCGCAGCCGACCCAGCAGCTTGCGACTTTCGCTTTCCGTGCCGTCAGCCATCGGCCCCGATCACATTGCTGCGTCAGACAGCCCGCAGGAACACCCTCAGGCCGCCTTGTCCAATTCGAAGGCATCATGCAGTGCCTGAACCGCAAGTTCCATGTATTTCCGATCAATGAGGACGGAAATTTTGATCTCTGAGGTTGTAATGACCTTGATGTTGATCCCCTCATCCGAGAGAACCTTGAACATTTTGGCCGCCACGCCGGACTGGCTGCGCATGCCGATGCCCACCACGGAAACCTTGGCGACTGCGGTATCGGCCACCAGTTCCGCATAGTTCAGCACACCGCCATCCTTGGTCGCCGCCAGGGCCGCCTCGGCGCGCGCCACCTCGTTGGTCGGGCAGGAGAACGTCATGTCCGTGCGTCCGTCTTCGGAAATGTTCTGCACGATCATGTCCACGTTGACCCCGGCCTCGCTGAGCGCGGTGAAAATGGTCGCGGCGATGCCGGGCCGGTCGGCAACCGACAACAGCGTCAATTTGGCTTCGTCGCGCGAATAGGCCACACCGGCCACGACATTGGATTCCACGATGTCCTCCTCGGCACAGACCAATGTGCCCGCAGTATCAGATTGTTCTTCAAAACTCGACAGAACGCGCAGCTTGACGCCATAGCGCATAGCCAGCTCCACCGACCGCGTCTGCAGAACTTTGGCCCCCAGGGACGCGAGTTCCAGCATCTCCTCAAAGGCGATCTTGTCCAGTTTGCGCGCCTTCTCGCAGATGCGCGGGTCGGTGGTATAGACGCCGTCCACATCCGTATAGATATCGCAGCGCTCCGCCTCGAACGCGGCGGCAAAGGCTACCGCCGTGGTGTCCGATCCCCCCCGGCCCAGCGTGGTGATGCGCCCTTCGGGGCTGATCCCCTGGAACCCCGCGACCACCGCCACCCGCATCCCTTCGGCAAACTTCTGGTTCAGGTTGGCGGTCGGGATTTCCTCGATCCGGGCCGAGGAATGCGCGCTGGTGGTCTTCAGCGGCACCTGCCAGCCCTGCCAGCTGCGCGCCGGAACGTCCATTTCCTGGAGCGTCAGCGCCATTAGGCCGGCGGTGACGTTCTCACCCGACGACACCACCGCGTCGTACTCGCGCGCGTCAAACATGGGCGAGGTCTCCTCAACCCAGCCGACGAGTTCGTTTGTCTTTCCCGACATGGCCGAGACGATGACGATGACGTCATACCCCTTGGCCACCTCGACCCCGATGCGCTTTGCCGCGCGTCGGATACGGTCAAGATTGGCCACCGATGTGCCGCCGAATTTCATTACCAGAACGGGCATGTAGTTTTCCTGCCTAGCTTGATCCGCGCGGGTTTACGCCGCTTGGCCAGCAAGAGCAAGCGGGACCGCGTGCCGCGTGCGCTATCGCCGCCACGCAGCGCGGGAAAATTCTGTGCAAGAATTTTGCACGAAGTTTCCCGAACTTCGTGGCCGATTCCCCGAACCGGTCAGAACGGGTGATCGCGCCCGTCCCAAGTTTCGAAACAGCCCGTGTGGGCCATGTCCAGCGCGGCAAACCGCGCCTTCAGCCCCTGCGCTGCGTCATCGACCGTGATGTCCGCCGCGTTGCCGCCCATGTCCGTCTGCACCCAGCCGGGATGGTAGATGCCCACTGCGATCCCCTGCGGCTTCAGGTCGACCGCCAGATTGCGCCCCAGGTTCAGTACCGCCGCCTTCGAGGCGCGGTAGATATAGCTGCCGCCGGGGGCCCGGTTCTGCGAGGCCATCTGCGACGAGATGATCGCGATACGCCCCTGCCCCGAAGCGCGCAGGTTCGGCAGCAGCACCTGGATCGTGCGGAACACGCCGGTCACGTTCACCGCGAAACTGTCGGCCCATATGTCGTCGGGATAGCCCGTTTCCAGATCCTGCCCCTTGTCGAGATAGACACCGGCATTGCAGACCAGCAGATCGACGGCGCGCCCCTCCAGGTGCCGGGCCAGTGCGGCGGGCCCTTCGGGGTCCGTGACATCCATCTGCACCGCTTCCGACCCATCGCGCGCGGTCCCGGTCACCTCCGCCTGCCCGGCCCGGTACCATTCCGCCAGCGCCCGGCCAATGCCGCGCCCGGCACCTGTGATGACGACATGCATGGCGTCAGTTCGTCTTTCGGTTGGGCAGGAATGGCAGGGGGGTGACCGGCACGCCATCCTCGATCAGGGCGCGGGCGTCCTCGGGCTTGGCCTCGCCGTAAATCGACCGCTCCGGCGCGGTGCCGTCGTGCATGGCCCGCGCCTCGCGGACAAAATCCTTGCCGACGTAATCGGAGGATTCCTCGATCTTGCGCTTCAGGTCGGCCATCGCCTGCTCGGCAACGCTGGCGGGTTCGCTCAAGGTTCCCTTGGGTGGCGTCTCGGACGCCGAGGTTGCGCGCGCCGGACGCACCCGCGGCGTCATGATCGCCTTTTCCACCTTGGACGATCCGCAGATCGCACAGGATACCATGCCCGCACCCGCGAGTTTGTCATAGGCAACTGCAGACTGGAACCAGCTGTCAAACCGGTGCCCGTCCGTGCATTTCAGCGTGTATTGGATCATCCTTGTCTCACTTTCCGGACTATCGGATTAAATATCCGTAAACAGACCAATTTCAAGTGAGTTATCGGGTCGCCACCATCGGCCGCGCGGCACCCTAATGCTCAGGACAGGCTCGGGGCCATCCGCGCCGAAAGCCGGGCAACCAGATCCTCATGCGGGATGTCCGCGTCGATCGCCAGCCGGCGCAGGCCGAAATGCACATACGCGATATGCTGGTAATAGCGTGTATAAACATAGTTGGTGCCGGCCCCGGCCATCGCCCCCAGCACGGGCACCGTCTGAGCGGCCAGTTTCTGCCCCAGCACCGCCGCCAGCTTGGGCGCCACAGTGGCGATCAGCTTTTGCATGGCGCCGCCCGACAGGGTCAGGCGCACCGACAGAAAGCCGAGGTCCGCGCTATCGTCGTCCTTCAACGGACCCGCCGCCGAAAACACCCGAACGCAATCGAATTTGACGTTTTCCGCCGCCGGATCAAATCCGTGTTCCGCCGCGACGCCCTGGATCGCGCGCAGCAGCATTGTGGTGGTCGCGGGCAGTTCGATCAAGGCAGAGGGCAGCCCGCCCATGCCACCGGCGGCCCCCATTGCCGTCGTGACCGCCGTGTTGACCCAGGGTTTCTGGTCGGGCACCGCGCGGCGGGTGCCCTGCGCGGTTTCCATCGCCAGCTGCAGCGCCCGTTCGGTCGCCACGCCCAGCCCGTCGCGCACATCTCTTGGCAGCTTGTCCAGCAACCCTTCGGCCTTGCCGCCCAGCATGTTCAGCATCTGCACGGCCGGGCCGCCCGCCGCACGGTAACGCGCGGCCAGCCGGTCCAGTTCGGCCTCGGTGTCCACAACGGTGACAGTGACGATATCGTCCATCGGCGCCCCCTCTCGGTGATACCCAAGATCGGCACGCAGGCCGCCGATTTCAATCCCCGGCGGGGTTGTCCCACTTGATCACAGGTCCCGACACGCCGGCCCAGGCCCCCTCGGCCAGGGCCTGTCCCAGCACCCGGTCTGGGTTGGTCGGCGGCGGCATGACCACGTTCACAAGCCGCTCGAACCCGAACCGGCCATAATAGGGCGCATCGCCCACCAGCATCACCCGCGCCCAACCACCCCGACGGGCCGCTTCGACGCCGCCTTCGATCAGCACCGCGCCCAGCCCCTCGCCCTGGTGCGTCGGGTGCACCGCCACCGGCCCCAGCAACAGCACCGGTTGCCCGCCCACGCGGACCGGCCAGAACCGGATCGCGCCCGTCAGAATGTTATTTTCGTCGCGCGCCACCTGGCTAAGTCCCGGCACCGGCGGGACATCGTCCCGCAACCGGTACGACGACAGCGCCTCGCGTCCCGGCGCGAAACACAGATCGAACAGGGCTTCGACCTCCCACCAGTCTTCGGGTTTTTCCGGTTTGAGCTCAATCACCTGACCGCGATCCTGTTCTAAACGGTGGAAATCGCCCTACCACGACGCTACCCCTTGGGCAAACAATCGGAGATCCCAATGTTCTATCGCCCCCAGGACGGCCACGGTCTGCCGCACAATCCGTTCAACGCCATCGTCACCCCCCGGCCCATCGGGTGGATATCAACCCGCAGCGCCGATGGGGTCAACAACCTCGCCCCCTATTCCTTTTTCAACGGCATCGCCTATACGCCGCCGCAGGTAATGTTCTCCTCCACCGGCGTGAAACCCGACCAGACAGAGAGCAAGGACAGCCTCGCCAACATCCGCGAGACCAGCGTGTTCTGCGTTAACGTCGTGGAATACGCCGCCCGCGACGCCATGAATGCCAGCTCAGCCACCCTGGCCAAGGACGTGGACGAATTCGCCCATGCCGGGCTGGAACCGGTGGAATGCGACACAATCGCCTGCGCGCGGGTCGGCGGCGCCCCGGCATCGCTGGAATGCAAGCTGACCGAGATCGTGCAGCTGCCGGGCGCATCGAACTGGCTGGTGTTGGGCGAGGTCACCGGCGTGCACTTGCGCGACGATTGCATCGTGGACGGCCGGTTCGATGTCTCGACATACCAACCCCTGACACGGCTGGGCTATCGCGATTATTCCCGCGTGTCCGAAGTGTTCGAGATCATCCGGCCCGACGACTGACCGCATGGACCTGCCCGCCCATTTCAACAGCTGGTTTGCCGCCAAAGGGTGGCACATCCATCCCCATCAGCGGGACATGCTGGCGCGAGCGGGCGACCCGGCGACGCTGCTGATCGCGCCGACGGGCGGCGGCAAGACTTTGGCGGGTTTCTTGCCGACACTGGTCGAACTGTCCCAGACGCCGCACGCCGGGCTGCATACTCTTTATGTCAGCCCGCTCAAGGCGCTGGCCGCCGATATCAAGCGCAACCTGCGCACCCCGGTCGCGGAAATCGGCCTGCCGATCCGCATCGACGACCGCACCGGCGATACCTCGGCCTCGCGGAAAAAGGCACAGCGCGCCGATCCGCCCCATATCCTGCTGACCACGCCCGAAAGCCTCGCGCTGCTGACCTCCTACGAGGATGCCGCGCGCACCTTTGCAGGGCTGCAGCGGGTGGTGGTGGATGAAATCCACGCGCTGGCGGACTCGAAACGCGGCGACCAGCTGATGCTGGCGCTGGCCCGGCTGCAAACGCTCCGCCCCGGCCTGCGCCGGGTGGGCCTGTCGGCCACTGTCGAGGACCCCGGTGCAATCGCGCATCTGCTGGCCCGCCACCCCGATCCCTGCCATATTCTGCAGGCCGACCCCGGCCCCGACCCGCAGATCGAGATGCTGCAAACCGACGAAATGCCGCCCTGGGCCGGGGGCGGTGCCGCCTATGCCATACCGGCCGTCCTGAACCAGATCCGTCAGCACCGGACCACGCTGATCTTTCACAACACCCGCGCCCAGGCCGAAATATTCTTTCACAACCTGTGGCTCGCCAATGACGACGGGCTGCCGATCGCCATCCATCACGGGTCGCTCGACCGGGTTCAGCGCGAGCGGGTCGAGGCCGCGATGGTGCGGGGCGATCTGCGGGCCATCGTCTGCACCGGCAGTCTCGATCTGGGCATCGACTGGGGCGACGTTGACCTAGTGATCCAGATCGGCGCGCCCAAGAACGTCAAGCGTCTGGTGCAACGCATCGGGCGCGCCAATCACCGCTACAATGCGCCCTCCAAGGCGCTGCTGGTGCCCGCCAACCGGTTCGAGGTGGTGGAATGCGTCGCCGCGCTCGAAGCCGCCAAGGCCCACGACCTGGACGGCGATCCGCGCGGGCGCGGGCCGCAGGACGTGTTGTGCCAGCATATCCTGATCGCCGCCTGCGCCGGCCCGTTCGACGCCGACGCCCTGTTCACCGAGATGACCGGCGCCGGCCCCTTTGCCGACCTGACCCGAGCCGAGTTCGACGCCTGTCTGGAGTTCTGCGCGACCGGCGGCTATGCCCTGCGCGCTTATGACAAATGGCAGCGCCTGCTGCAGCGGCCCGACGGCATGTGGCAACTGCGCGACCCGCGCGCGGCGCAGCGGATTCGCATGAACATCGGCACCATCCAGGAGTCCGACCTGCTCAAGGTCCGGATGAAGCGCGCCCGCGGCGGCAAACCGCTGGGCGAGATCGAAGAGGCATTTGCCGCGACGCTGACCCCCGGCGACACCTTCCTGATCGGCGGCCAGATCGTGCGCTACGAGGGTTTGCGCGAAATGACGGTCGAGGTCAGCCGCGACAAGGGGAGCAAACCCAAGATCGCGGTGTTCTCGGGCACCAAATTCGCCACCTCGACCCAGCTCAGCGCGCGTATCCTCGACATGTTCGCGCAATCTGACTGGCCGCAGTTGCCGCGCCACACGGCCGATTGGCTGGCCCTGCAGCGCGAGGTGTCGCAGCTGCCGCAAAAGGGGCGGCTGCTGATCGAAAGCTTTCCGCACGACGGGCGCGCGCACATCTGCATCTACGGGTTTGCCGGGCGCAACGCCCAGCAGACGCTGGGTTTGCTGCTGACCAAGCGGATGGAGGAAACCGGTCTTGATCCGCTGGGCTTTGTCGCCACCGATTACGCCACGCTGATCTGGGGGCTGGAACCGCTGAGCGATCCCGCGCCCCTGTTCGACGCGGACGGCCTGCGCGACGGCCTCGACGGGTGGCTGGCCGGAAACGCCGTGATGAAACGTACCTTTCGCGGCAGCGCCACCATCGCCGGGCTGATCGAACGCAACCTGCCGCAATCCGCCCGCAAGACCGGGCGCCAGGCGACCTTTTCCTCCGACATCCTCTACGACACCTTGCTCAAATACGATCCCGACCACCTGCTGATGCGCATCACCCGAACCGAAGCGCTGCGCGGGTTGGTCGATTTTGGCCGCATCGAACAGATGCTGGCCCGCGTCGGCGACCGCATCGACCATGTCCGGCTCGGTCGTATCACCCCGCTTGCCGCACCGCTGCTACTGGAGGTCGGCAAGGTGCCGGTCGACGGCCAGGGGCGCGAACGGCTGATCGCGGAAGAAGCCGAACGGCTGATGGCCGCCTCAGGGCTGGCTGGACTGGGCAAAGCGGTGCCGGAACCCTTGCCAACCGAGCCGAGATCGGCAAAGAACCTATCATGAACATGCACGAGGTGACATTGGCCGGCGCCCGGCTGCGGGCCCTTGGGTCCGGCGCGCTCTGGTGGCCCGACCAAGGGGTGCTCTGCGTCTCGGATCTGCACCTGGGCAAGGCCGAACGCCTGGCGCGGCGCGGCGGCACCCGCCTGCCGCCCTACGACACCCGCGATACGCTGACCCGGCTGGCCGCCGATCTGGAGGCAACGCAGGCGCGCAGCATGGTCTGCCTCGGCGACAGCTTCGACGATCTCGGGGCCGCCCGCGCCCTGCCCGAGGACGAGCGGCTGTGGATCACACAGCTGCAGGCCGGGCGGCGATGGGTCTGGATCGAGGGCAACCATGACCCCGGTCCGATCGAAATGGGCGGCACGCATCTGACCGAACTGCCACGGTCGCCGCTGACCTTTCGCCATATTGCCAAACCCGGATCAAGCGGCGAGATCTCGGGGCACTATCACCCCAAGGCGCGGATCGGCGGCCGGGGCCACGGCGCGACCCGGCCGGCCTTTCTGATCGATCAGGACCGCATCATCCTGCCCGCCTACGGCACCTATACCGGCGGGCTGCGCAGCCACGAGCCAGTGCTGTCGCAACTGATGCGCCCCGAGGCACTGGCGATTCTCACGGGCGCGCAGCTTTATGCGATCCCGATGCCGCGTGGTTGACGATGTCCAGAATGCCCGCCTCTTCCAGGTCAGGCCGGTAACTGCGGCTGACCGGCACCAGATCGCCGTTCGTCAGCAGCAGGTTGATGCGCCCGTTTTCCCGCTTGACCCCGGCAATGGCATGCCGAGCCACCCAATGCGACCGGTGGGTGCAATAGCCGGTGACGGTGTCCATTTCGTCAATCGCATCCGAGAACCGCATCCGGATGCGATGGGTTTCCTTCGGCGTAACCACATCAACGAAGTGATCCCTCACCGCCAGCCGCAGGATCGGACCCTCGAAGTCATCCGGCAAACGGCGCGTTAATCGCGGGTCCTCGACCGGTTGCGCCGATTGCGCCGGTTCGGCAATTTCCAGATGCCACCGAAACGACTGCATGAGGAATCGGCGCAATGCCGTGATGCTGGCTGAAATCACCGCAACGTACTGCGCGAAACGCAGGTAACTTACCGGGTTTTCCGGCGACAGAACAATTTTCGTCAGCAGCACCAATACCGGCGTAAAGACAATCGTTATCAATAGGACGGTTGTGGCATCCGTCGCAAAAGAAAACGGCTTGCCCACGACCCGTATCGCGACCAACCGGCACATGCGCCCCAGCAGGGCAGCCCCGATAACCACCCCTGCCCAAAACAGAGCTCGGGGTCCAAGGTCATACTCATAGGTCCCGAAGGGGCCCGCATATGCGCCCAAAAAACAAAATACGAACCAACACAAAACTGTGACCGGCTTAAGCGGGGGTATAGATCTTGCGTTTTCCAGTGCATTCATTTGGCGATAAATCGAAAGTGAAAATTCATTGAAGTCCGAACTCTTTACATCAACCAATCCCTAATCTCAAATTGAACTCTATGCGTTAGCAGTAGAAAATCTGTAAAAAATGTCACAAGGGCTCTCGACGTCATCCGCAAGAAGCCTTTGAATGGCGCCATGACACTGGACCAACGTATATCAGATAGTTTCGCCCGGCAAAGCATGCTGGCCACGCTCGGCGCGGAACTCGACCGCGTCGCCGCCGGAGAGGTGGTCATCTCCGCACCGATTCTCGACAGCAGCCGGCAACAGCACGGCGTCGCCCATGCCGCCCTGACCTTTGCGCTGGGGGACACCGCCGCAGGGTATTCGGCGCTGACGCTGCTGCCTGCCGACACCGAAGTGATGACGGCCGAGATCAAGATCAACCTGCTGGCGCCGGGCCGGGGACAGCGGTTGCGCGCCACCGGCCGGGTACTGAAACCGGGCCGCCGTCTGGTGGTCGTGGTCGCCGACGTTCATGCCATCGACGGCGAGACCGAAACGCTGGTGGCGGTGCTGCAGGGCACCATGGTGCCCGTCGCGCCCGCCTGAACGACGTCCGCCTGAACGTCGCCCGCGCGCTCAGGCCGTCAGCCCCTCGGGTTCCGGCCAGCCGTTAGCACGGCAGCAGGCGGTCAGCGTATTGGCCAGCAGGCAGGCGATTGTCATCGGGCCGACACCGCCGGGCACCGGCGTAATGGCGCCGGCAACAGCCGCCGCGCCGTCAAAGGCGACATCGCCAACCAGCCGGGTCTTGCCCTCGCCCTTTTCCGGCGCCGGAATCCGGTTAATGCCGACATCGATCACCGTCGCGCCCGGCTTGATCCAGTTGCCCGGCACCATTTCCGGACGGCCGACTGCGGCCACGACAATATCGGCGCGGCGCACCACCTCCGGCAGGTCCCTGGTCCGCGAATGCGCAACGGTGACCGTACAGCTGTCGCCCAGCAACAGCTGCGCCATCGGCTTGCCGACGATGTTCGACCGACCGATCACCACCGCATCCAACCCGCTCAACGATCCGTGGTGCGCCCTGAGCATCATCAGGCAGCCCAGCGGCGTGCAGGGCACCATGCTCTTCTGCCCGGTGCCCAGCAGTCCGACGTTCGAGATGTGAAAACCGTCGACATCCTTGGCCGGATCAATGGCGTTGATGACCAGGGCCTCGTTCAGATGCCCGGGCAGCGGCAATTGCACCAGGATCCCATGCACCGCCGGATCCGCGTTCAACCGCCTGATCAACGCCAGCAGATCGGCCTCCGGGGTGTCGGCGTCCAGCTTGTGCTCGAACGAGGCCATGCCGACTTCAACCGTCATCTTGCCCTTGGACCGCACATAGACCTGGCTGGCCGGGTCCTCGCCGACCATCACCACCGCCAGCCCCGGCGTCACCCCGTGCGCGGCCTTCAGCTTGGCCACCTGTTCCGCCACCTTGTGGCGCACCTCCGCCGCAAAGGCCTTTCCATCAATGATTTCAGCCGTCACAGGTCCCGTCCTTCATCTCTTTTCGAATACTCCCGCCGGAAGCGCCACGGCCAGTCCCGGCTCGATCCCGGGTGTGGCCGTTTTCTCGCGTCAGAACAAGCCCTCGATGTCACCGCTGTCATTCAGCATGATGGCTTCCGCCGATGGGACGCGGGGCAGCCCCGGCATGGTCATGATTTCTCCGCAGATCACCACGACAAACCCGGCCCCCGCGCTCAGCCGCACCTCGCGGATCGGCACCGAATGGCCGGTTGGTGCGCCGCGCAGGTTCGGATCGGTGGAGAAGCTGTATTGCGTCTTGGCCATGCAGATCGGCAAATCGGCAAAACCGGCATCTTCCCAGGCCCGCAGCTGGTCGCGGATTTTCTTGTCGGCCAGCACCTCGTCGGCCCGATAGATCGACTTGGCGATCCGCTCGATCTTTTCAAACAGCGGCAGGTCATCGCGATAGAGCGGAGCGAACTGGCTGGCGCCGCTGTCGGCGATCTGCGCCACCCGCGTAGCCAGATCGCGGGTCCCGTCCGATCCTTCCGCCCAGTGCTTGCACAGGATCGCCTCCGAGCCTTGGGTGGCGACATAGTCCTTGACCGCCTGCACCTCGGCCTCGGTATCGCTGATGAAATGGTTGATCGCCACAACCACCGGCACGCCGAAACTCTTGAGGTTAGAGATATGGCGCCCGAGGTTGGCGCAGCCCGCCTCCACCGCCTCGACGTTTTCGGCGCCCAGATCGGCCTTGGCCATGCCCCCGTTCATCTTCATCGCCCGAACTGTCGCCACCAGCACCACGCAGTCGGGCGCCAGCCCGGCCTTGCGGCACTTGATGTTCATGAACTTCTCGGCGCCAAGGTCGGCGCCGAAACCCGCCTCGGTCACCACGTAATCGGCAACCTTCAGCGCCGTTGTGGTGGCAATGACCGAGTTGCAGCCATGGGCGATGTTGGCGAATGGACCGCCATGCACAAAGGCGGGGTTGTTTTCCAGCGTCTGCACCAGGTTCGGCTGCATCGCGTCCTTCAACAGCACCGTCATCGCGCCGTCGGCCTTCAGGTCGCGGGCATAGATCGGCTTGCGGTCGCGGGTATAGGCCACGATGATCGCGCCCAGCCGCGCCTGCAGGTCCGCGAGGTCGGTGGCCAGGCACAGAATCGCCATGACCTCCGACGCCACGGTGATGTCGAACCCGGTCTGACGGGCAAAGCCGTTGGCCACGCCACCCAGCCCCACGACATTGTCGCGCAGCGCCCGGTCGTTCATGTCCATGACCCGGCGCCAGGTGATCCGGCGCTCGTCGATCTCCATCGCGTTGCCCCAGTATATGTGGTTGTCGATCATCGCCGCCAGCAGGTTGTGGGCGCTGGTTATGGCATGGAAATCGCCGGTGAAATGCAGGTTCATCTCTTCCATCGGCACCACTTGCGCCAAGCCGCCACCCGCGGCCCCGCCTTTCATGCCGAAATTGGGGCCAAGCGAGGCTTCGCGAATGCAGATCATCGCCTTTTTGCCGATCCGATTGAGCCCGTCGCCAAGCCCCACCGTGGTGGTTGTCTTGCCTTCGCCTGCAGGGGTCGGGTTGATCGCGGTCACGAGGATCAGCTTGCCGTTGGCATTGCTTTGTACGCTGTCGATGA
>JBFHMM010000090.1:0-14207 GCA_041594355.1 Paracoccaceae bacterium
AGGCCAAGTTGCGCGCCGCCGAGGCCGGCGCCCTCGAAAGCCAGGGCGAGCTTGGCCTCGACAGCGGCGGCGATGACGAAGTGGCCCGCCGCGCCCGCGAGGCGAGCGACCGCATGGCGCGCATCCGGGGCGAACAGCCCGCCCCCGCTGTCAATGACGCCGACGCCCGGTCCCGGCGCGGCCTGCTGCCCAATATCGACGAGATCAATTCCACCCTACGGGGCACCGCCGACACGACCACCTCCGGCAAGGAACTGGGGCCGGTGTTCCCGCCTCCGGAGCCGAAACGCGGCGGCAGCGGTTTCTCACGCGGCTTGGCGGCGGTGGCAGTCGTCGCCATCGTGCTGCTGCTAATCTATGCAAACGCCCCGGAAATCGCCCAGACCGTGCCGCAGACCGACCCGATGCTCAGCGCCTATGTCGCGCTGGTCGACCAGGCGCGGCTGTGGCTCGACACCACGGTCACCCCGCTGCTGCCGCAACCGTCCGAGTAATCGCTCTCCTGCGCCAAAAGGACCGGCCGCGCTCAGAACCGCTCCAGCAGCCGTTTCAGGTATTCCAGCTCGACCTCGGGACGCTCGCCTTCGCCTGACCGGCGGCGGATCTCGTCCAGCAACTCGCGGGCGCGGCGGTACACATCCTCGCCTTCGAGCAGGCTGCCATCGTCCAGCTGCCCGCCCGAATTGCCCTGCGACCGCCCCAGCGGGTCGCGGTTGCGGGCCGTGGCGTCGCCCTGCTGTCCACCCTGTCCGGGCTGGCTCCGCTGCTCCTGCGCCAGCGCCTCGCCCAGCGACCGCATCCCCTCGCGCAGGGCCTCCATCGCTTCGGACTGGCGGTCGATCGCGCCGGCCATGTCGTTCTCGCGCAGCGCCTGCTCGGCGTCGTTCATCGCCCGACCCGCCCGGTCCAGCGCCTCGCGCGCCTCGTCGCCCTCGGGCGAACCCGCGCCAGGAAGCCCCTGCTGCTGGCGGCGCAGCTCCTCGCGCAGCGCCTGCTGCCGGTCGGCCAGCGACCCCTGCGACCCTTCTCCCGCCTGCTCCTGACCCTGCTGGTCCTCGCCGCCCTGGCCGCCCTGGCCCTCGTGGCTCTGGCCGCGGCCCTCGCCGCCGTTTCGGCCCTGGTTGCCCTGCCGCTGACCTGACTGCGCGCCGGGGTTGAACTGCTCCTGCAGGTCGCGGAACGCCTCGTCCGACAGCCCCTGCTGATCGCGCAGGGTTTCGGCCAGATCCTCCATCGCCTGCTGCCCCTCATTCTGACCGCCCTGCCCCGGCGCGTTGGTCACGCGCATGTTCTCCATCAACTCCTGCAATTCCTGCAGCGCCTGCTCGGCCTCGGCCATGCGGCCCTGTTCCATTAGCTCCTGTATCCGGTCCATCATCCGCTGCAGATCGTTCTGGGTCATCTGCATCGAGTTCTCGGGCATCTGGCCCGGATCCATCTGTTCTCCGTTTTCCTGCGCCTGCCGCCTCAGCTGGCGCATGTAATCGTCGGTCGCCTCGCGCAGCTCCTGCATCAGTTCGGCGATCTCCTGATCGCTGGCGCCGTTCTTCATGGCCTCGCTCAGCCGCTCCTGCGCGCGGCGCAGCCGCTCCAGCGCGTCGCCCAGGTCGCCCTCTTCCAGCAGGATCGCCAGATCCCACATCGCCTCGGCGATTTCGTCGCGCTGCGCCTCGGTCAGCCCGTGGCGGGTAAAGGTCTCAAGCCGCCGCAGGATCACCCGCAGCCGCAGATAGGCGGTCTCGGAGCGGAACACCTCGTCCGGCCGGTAGGACACCGCCCGCAACACCTGCGCCACCCGCCGCGCGTTCGCGCGCGTCCACAGCAAATCGCGGCGCTGCTCGACCACCGCCGCCGCCAGCGGGTCAAAAAACCGCCGCGCCGGAAGATCGGCGGCAAAGACATCCGCCTCCCCGGTATGACCCGCCGCATCCTCGACCGACAGGGTAAACAGCACTGGCAGGTGCGCCCAGGGATGGGCGCTGAAATCCTCGATCAGGCTCTCGGTAAACAGCCGCCGGTCGCCGGCGATCGGCATCGGCAGATCCACCTCGATCGGCGCGCGCGGCTCCGGTTCGGCAGCCAGCCCGTACCGCCGGTCCAGCTCCGCCAGATCCAGCTCGATCCGCGCCGTACCCGCCACCACGCCGAAATCGTCGCTGGCGGTGAACGGCAGCGTCATCTCGCCAGATGACCCGGCCTCGGCGTTGCCCGCCACCGCGATCTGCGGCGCCGCGTCGGCGTCGATCCTGACCGACCAGGCGCGCCCCCCCGGCCCGTTGATGCGCAGGTCCCCGGCCTGGGTCACGGCGAATTCCTGCTGCGGATCTGCCGCCGACGGCAGCTCTCCGATCCGGCCCGACACCGTCTCGGCCAGGGTCAGCGCACCGACCTTGCCATAGAACCGCAGCGTGATCCGGCTGCCTTCGGGCACCTCCAGCGGCCCCTCGGGCATGTCGTTCAGATAGACGGTCGGCAACCCGGTGTAGCGCGGCGGCTCCATCCAGCCTTCCCATGACGGCCCGCCGGCCAGCGCCGCACCGCTGCCTGGCGCCATCTCGGCTACCGATCCAACCTTCCAGACCGATCCGAACAGCAGGCCGACCACCAAGGCCAGCAACGCCACATAGCGCAGCGCGAAGGGGTCGCGCGCCGCCAGGTTCAGATCCGGATGCGGCGCACGCGCCGTGGCCGCCCGCGCCGCCATTCGCGCCTGATGCGCCTTCCACACCGCCTCCGAGGCCGCGTCGCCGGTCCCGATGACCTGATCATCCATCAATGTCTGAATCGGACGCCCCGGCAGGGTCGCATCCAACCGCGCCAGCGCCTCGCCCCGGCCCGGCCAGCGGAACCGCCGCGCGCCATAGGCCACGCTGCCCACCCCGGCCAGCAAGGCCAGAACACCGCCGCCCCAGACAACCTCGACCGGGGCCAGATCCTGCAGACCCAGCATCAGCACCGCCAGCACCGCCATCCCAACCGCCACCAGCGGCCAGAAAGCGCGCAGGATGCGTTCCGCCAGCATCCCCGAACGGGTTAGGAAAAGCTGCCCGCGCAGACGGCTCAGGACAGGATCGGTTCCGGGCTTTGAGGCCATTCAGGCGAACACTCCAGACGGCCCGCGCAGGATCGCGTCAGAGCCACTCGGGTATGGTATCGCGATTTATCATTTCGTCAAAGGTCGGGCGTCGGCGAATAACCGCGAATTGATCCCCGTTCACCATGACTTCGGGGATCAGCGGGCGCGAGTTATACTCGCTCGACATCACCGCGCCATAGGCCCCGGCACTGCGAAACGCCACCAGATCGCCAGCTGCCAGCGCCGGCATGCCGCGCTGCTTGGCGAATGTGTCGCCGCTCTCGCAGACCGGCCCGACGATGTCATAGGGCTGCTCTTCGACCCCCGGCGCGGGTTCGACAACCGGAACGATGTCGTGATGCGCCTCGTACATGGCCGGGCGGATCAGGTCGTTCATCGCCGCATCGACAATCAGGAAATCGCGGCCCTCGCCTTCCTTCACATAGATCACCTTGCTGACCAGCAGCCCGGCATTGCCCGCGATCAGCCGCCCCGGTTCGATCTCGATCTCGCAGCCCAGATGCCCCAGTACCCGTTTGATCAGATTGCCGTAATCCGTCGGCAGCGGCGGCGCGGCGTTCGACCGCGCATAGGGAATGCCCAGCCCCCCGCCCAGGTCCAGACGGCGGATGTCATGACCGTCGGCGCGCAGCTGCCCGGTCAGCTCGGCCACCTTGGCATAGGCCAGCTCAAAGGGCGCCAGTTCGGTCAGCTGGCTGCCGATGTGGACATCGATGCCGACGACCTCCAGCCCGGGCAGGGCGGCCGCGCGGGCATAGACCGCGCGGGCCTTGGCAATCGGGATGCCAAACTTGTTCTCCGACTTGCCGGTGGCGATCTTGGCATGGGTGCGTGCATCGACATCCGGGTTCACCCGGATGGTGATCGGCGCGACCTTGCCCATTTCCTGGGCAATGGCGCTCAGAACCTCCATCTCGGGCTCCGATTCCACGTTGAACTGGCGGATGCCGCCGGCCAGAGCGGCGCGAATTTCCTCTGCCGTCTTGCCGACGCCGGAAAATACGATCTTCTCTCCGGGAACGCCCGCCGCCTTGGCCCGCAGGTATTCGCCCATGGACACCACATCCATCCCCGCGCCGGCCCGCGCCAGCGTCGTCAGGATGGCCTGATTGCTGGCCGCCTTCATGGCGTAGCAGACCAAGTGTTCGGTGCCCTCCAGCGCCTCGTCGAACAGCCGGAAATGGCGCAGCAGCGTAGCGGTGGAATAGACGTAAAACGGGGTGCCTACGGCGGCGGCGATCTCAGCCACCGGCACATCCTCGGCGTAAAGCGCGCCGTCTCTGTACAAAAAGTGATCCATGCCGCGCGCTTACGGCAATGGCGGAGCCAGATCAATCGGCTTTCTCACAACTCTACCCGCGAAGCCGACCGGAATTTTTCAAAAATTACGGCAAATTTCTTTGAAAGAAATTTACACCGACTGCCGGGGCGGTCACTCACACGACCGGGCGGGTGCGCAGAAAGAGATAGAGCGGCAGCCCACAGCTGACCCCGATGCAAAAGGTGGCCGGAATCGCGATCAGCGCAATCCAGTTCCGGCGCACCGCGACTTCCGTGACAATGAACACCGTCAGGGCGATCGCGGCGATCGTCAGGTCCCAGACCAGACCGCTGGCCGCTGCGTTGACGTTCCACGCTGCCGCCATTCCGGCCAGGTCAAAGCCGTTCTCGCCGAACCACTGGACGAAGTGATACATCGGGTGCACCGCACCCCAGATCGCCAGGGCGAGGTAGAGCATCCGCAGCGGCGACATGCCGTCAGACGCCCGGCAGCGCGGACTGCGCGCCCCGCGTCGGCGGGATCGGGTCGCCATCGGCGCCGCATCCGGCCAGCAGACCCGCCAGCGCCCCCGCCAGCGCCCCTGCCAAAACCATCGCTCGTATCATCCCAGCATCGCCTTCCACCGTTCGACCTGCGCCCGCACCTGCGCCGGCGCTGTCCCGCCATAAGACAAGCGTGAGTTTACCGAGTTTTCCACCCCCAGCACAGTAAAGATGTCTTCGGTGATGCCCGCGTGGACCGACTGCATGTCCTCCAGGCTCAGGTCCGGCAGGTCGCAGCCGCGGGCCTCGGCCATCGCAACCAGCGTGCCGGTGACGTGGTGGGCGTCGCGGAACGGCACCTTCAGCACCCGCACCAGCCAGTCGGCCAGATCGGTGGCGGTGGAAAAGCCCGACCCGGCGGCGGCCGCGAGGCTGTCACGGTTGGCGCTCATATCGCGCACCATTCCCTCCATCGCCGCCAGCGCGAGCATCCAGTTGTCAGCGGCGTCAAAGACCTGTTCCTTGTCCTCCTGCATGTCCTTGGAGTAGGCCAGCGGCAGCCCCTTCATCACCATCATCAGCGCCGTGTTGGCGCCAAAGATCCGGCCCACCTTGGCGCGGATCAGCTCGGCGGCATCGGGATTCTTCTTCTGCGGCATGATGCTGGACCCGGTGGAAAACCGGTCCGACAGAGTGACAAAGCGGAATTGCGCCGAGGACCAGATCACCAGCTCTTCGGCAAACCGGCTCAGGTGCACCGCACATATGCTGGCAACGCCCAGGAACTCCAGCGCGAAATCCCGGTCGCTCACCGCGTCCAGCGAATTGGCGGCGGGGCGATCAAAGCCCAGCGCCTCTGCCGTCATCTCCCGGTCAATCGGGAAGGAGGTACCGGCTAACGCCGCCGCCCCCAGGGGCGATTCGTTCATCCGCGCGCGCGCATCGCACACCCGGCTCAGGTCGCGGCCGAACATCTCGACATAGGCCATCATGTGATGTCCCCATGTCACCGGCTGCGCGGTCTGCAAATGGGTGAACCCCGGCATCACCCAGTCCGCCCCGGCCTCCGCTTGTGTCAGCAGCGCGGCGATCAGCGCCAGTAACCCGGCCTCCGCCGCGTCCAGCTGGTCGCGGACCCACAGCTTGAAATCGGTCGCCACCTGGTCATTGCGCGACCGGCCCGTGTGCAGCCGCCCGGCAGGCTCGCCGATGATCTCCTTCAGCCGCGCCTCCACGTTCATATGAATATCCTCCAGCGCGGTGGAAAACTGAAACGTGCCGGCCTCGATCTCTGACAATACGGTGAGCAGCCCTTCCCTGATCGCCTCTGCATCGCTATCGGTAATCACGCCTGTCGCGGCCAGCATCGCCGCATGGGCCCTTGAGCCTGCGATGTCCTGCGCCGCCATCCGCTTGTCGAATCCGATCGAGGCATTAATTGCCTCCATGATCGCGTCCGGTCCGGCGGCAAAGCGGCCGCCCCACATCTGGTTCGAGGATTGATCTGCCATGTCTTGCACCCCTGGAGGTAATATGCGCCTGTTCCGTTCCGCTCTCCTTTATCTAGCCCTCGCTCTGGGTGCAAACGCGCTTCACGCCGCAGATGCGGCGCCCGACACCGCCCAGCTTGAGGCGCTGCGCGACGGCACCATGAAAAAACTGGTGTTTCACGCCGATCCGACGCCGGTCTCGGAACAGCCATTCATGCTGGCCGATGGCGTCGGCGAGGCGACGCTGGCCGACTACCGGGGCAAATGGGTCCTGCTGAACTTCTGGGCGACATGGTGCGCGCCCTGCCGCAAGGAAATGCCGATGCTGGCAGAGCTGCAGAGCGAATTCGGCGGCGACGCCTTCGAGGTGGTGACGCTGGCCACCGGCCGCAACAACCCGGCGGGCATCAAGAAGTTCTTTGCCGAACACGGCATCGACAACCTGCCCCGGCACCAGGATCCGAAACAGGCCGTTGCCCGCGAGATGGCCGTTCTGGGCCTGCCGATCACCGTCATTATCGACCCGGAGGGGCGCGAAATCGCCCGCCTGCGCGGCGATGCAGAATGGAATTCGGACAGCGCCAAGGCGATCATCGCCGCCTTGGTTGAGCATTGACGAAACGCCTCTTTTCTTCATTTAAATAAAAGTTTTAGATACTCGAAAGGCTATTTTTTGCTGAAAAAGACAGTCTGCATTCTTCCAGTCATTTTCGCTGTCGGCCTCACGATCCAACCGGGGCAAGCCGGGTCGATGAAACCGATCAAAACGGAAGCGCAATTTCGCCAGGTTGTTGTCGACCGAAAACTCGTTCACGAAAACGGGACCTGGTTTCGCATTACAGGCGATGGGGAGATCATTGGAAAGGTCGGCAAGGACAAGTTCAACGGTGTCTGGCAATGGAGCGGCAAGTACTTCTGCCGCAACGGCACTCTGGGGAAAAAGGAACTGGGATCAGGCTGCCTGGTTCTGAAAGTGGGCGATGGAAAATCCAGTTCTTCCGGAAAAGGGCAAGGAACTGGGCAAGGAACTGGGCAAGGCCTACACCCTTAACTGAAGCGCAGGCGACCGTTACTGAAGCGCAGGCGACGTATTTTTCGCCCGGCCAGATAGGGCCAACTGTTCCGCCGGGCGCACCGGTAACGGAATTTCTCGCAAATTCCGTACCGAATTCCGTCACGGAAAACGGTTGACGCGACGCGACCTTTGACAGCCCGCCATCGCCCCCGCAAACTCTCTTGCGGGAGGACGACATGCCGCTGACCCTTTTGCTGGCACTGGTGATCGGCGGGATCTGTGCGATCGTGCTGATCCTGCACCTGACCGGAAAATCGGCGCAAACCATGCTGACACCCGAGGACGCCCGCACCGCCTGGCACCGGCATTTCCCCAATGACGTCATCACCGATGTTCTGACCGCCCGCGATGCCCATGCCGCGCTGGTCATGACCGGCCAGGGGCCGGGGCTCCTGTGGTCCTTTGGCGCCGATACCGTGGCGCGCCACCTGCGCGATTTCGACCTGATCGACCGCCGCGACGGGCTGCGCATCGACTTCCACGACTTTACCGCCCCGCAGGTGCGCTTGCGTCTTGATGATGACGAACGCGACCACTGGAAACATATGCTGAGACCGCCGGGGTGGCCGACATGACCAGAACCCTCACGCTATTGGCGGCAACCGTCGCGCTCAGCAAGGCCAGCAGCAAGACCTACACCAAATTCAAGACATTGGACATGAAGCCCGGCCCCTTCGCGGCCTTTGCCATCAACGGGACCTACTTTGACGGTTATGTCTGGAACCGCGCCAGTGAGACCCAAGCGCGAAAGGATGCTGTCGAAACCCGCAAAAAGCTGGCCAAGAAGCACTACAAGGAAGGGCTACCTGTTAGTCTTCAGAACGCTCAAACACACAAAAGGTGGGGCTGCCGCGTGGTGACAGTGGTCCGCAAATGACCTATCCCGACGTGGTGCAATGGGCCGTTCCGGGCTTTATCGCCCTGGTCCTGGCCGAGATGTTCTGGATCCACTGGACCGGCAAGGGCGGCCGGTATGAGACCCGCGACGCGATGACCTCGCTGATCATGGGGGCGGGCAACGTCGCCTCGGGCATCGCGCTGGGCTTCATCGCCTGGGGATTCTTCATGTGGCTCTGGACGCTGACACCGCTCGACCTCGGCACCTCCGCCTGGGTGATGGCGCTGTGTTTCGTGCTCGACGACCTGCGCTATTACTGGGTGCACAGGTTCGGGCACCGCATTCGCTGGGTCTGGGCCAGCCACGTCAATCACCACTCATCCCAGCACTACAATCTGACCACCGCGCTGCGGCAGACCTGGACCTATACCTTCACCTTCATGATGGTGGTGCGCGCGCCGCTGATCCTGCTGGGCTTTCACCCCGCCATGGTGCTCTTTGTCGGCGGGCTGAACCTGATCTATCAGTTCTGGATCCATACCGAGACCATCGGCCGGATGCCCCGCTGGGTCGAGGCGGTGATGAACACGCCCTCGCACCACCGCGTCCACCATGGCCGCAACGCACGCTATCTCGATGCCAATTATGCCGGCGTCTTTATCATCTGGGACCGTATGTTCGGTACCTTCGTGCCGGAACTGGACAGCGAGAAACCCGACTATGGCCTGGTCCAGAACCTCGGCACCTTCAACCCGCTGCGGGTGGCCTTTCACGAATGGGTCGGTATCTTTCGTGACATGACCCGGCCAGGGCTGACTTGGCGCGACCGGCTGATGTATGCCGTCGCGCCGCCGGGCTGGAGCCATGACGGCAGCCGCGACACCTCTGAGCAGATCAAGGCGAAACACCTCGCCCGCAACCCGCAGGATCGCGGCACACCGGGATTTGCCGACGGTTCGGGCTGGAACCCGCCCCCGGAATCGCGCTCTGACAGGGCCTGATCCAGACGCAAAAAGGGGACGACACTTGCCTTTCTGTTCGTCGGATAGACCTGGGTCGTCATGGCCCTGCTGGTCTCTCTGATCGGCGCGACCATCCACCCGCCGCGGCACGCCCCGGCTCCGACCGCACCCGCCCGGCGCCGGCAATCGCGGGCCACGTGCTGACCGTGATCGGCACGATCGGCGTCGTGGCCACTACCGCGTTGCGGCAATTTCCGGAGGCCGCCGCGCGCCCGGCAGGGAGGACGCCCCCGCCAAGCAAGCGCGTGCGGAAAGCGCGGGTTTTAGCCAAATCCAAACCTTAACAATGCGGCAACGTTTTTGGCGAATCCTGTGAGCGGATCATCACAGGACTCCCACCATGGACGGACCATTGCAACGCCGCAAGATGCAGGCCAACCTGCCCGAAGGTGCCGACAACCCGCTGAACGCCGCCGTCAGCGCCCGTGACCGCGACGCCGTCGCCATGGCCAGCGAGGCCGTGCGCCACAAACAATGCATGCTGGCCTTCCAGCCAATCATGCAATCGCGCCCGCCGCATCAGACCGCCTTTTACGAAGGGTTCATTCGCGTGCTCGACGCCACCGGCCGGGTGATCCCCGCGCGCGAATTCATGCCCTCCGTCGAAAACTCCGAATTGGGGCGCGAAATCGACTGCATCGCGCTGGAACAGGGGCTGCGCACCCTCCACCGCAACCCGCAGTTGCGCCTGTCGATCAACATGTCGGCCCGCTCGGTCGGCTACCGCAAGTGGATGCGCGTGCTCGAACGGTTCCTGCTCAAAGACAAGACCTTGGGCGAACGGCTAATCTTGGAAATGACCGAATCGTCGGTGATGACGGTGCCCGAACTGGTGATCGACTTCATGGACCGGTTGCAGGACAAGGGCATCGCCTTCGCCCTGGACGACTTTGGCGCCGGCAGCTCAACCCTGCGGTATTTCAGGGACTTCTTCTTTGACGCGGCCAAGATTGACGGCCAGTTCATCCGCGGTGTCTCCAAGAGCGCGGACGCCCAGTCGATGGCCCGCGCGCTGGTCGGCTTTGCCCAGGAATTCGACATGCTGACCATCGCGGAATCCGTGGAAACCGTTGAAGACGCGGAATTTCTCGTCTCCATCGGGGTCGACTGCCTGCAAGGTTTCCTGTTCGGTGCGCCCGCCGTCAGCCCGCCATGGAAGGACGCGGACACGGCCGAGGCCAGCGCCTGAACCGTTGCGGCCCTGCTTCCCCCTGAGACACCCTGTCTGTTGCTGCACTTGCAGCAATCCGATATGCCTCGGCCATGACCAAAAGGGGGCCTCCGGCGTTTTGGGCATTCCTAAATCGTTCGGAGAAACGCATATTTCCCTCGCATGTTTTGTCAGAGGACCGGATCATCATGACCAACGTAGTAATTGCATCCGCCGCACGTACAGGTGTCGGCAGCTTTGGCGGCTCCTTCGCCAATACCCCCGCCCACGACCTGGGCGCGGCCGTGCTCGAAGCGGTTGTAGAACGCGCAGGGATTGAAAAAGGCGAAGTGTCCGAAACCATTCTCGGTCAGGTGCTGACCGCCGCGCAGGGTCAGAACCCCGCCCGCCAGGCCCATATCAACGCCGGTCTGCCGCAGGAAAGCGCCGCCTGGGGCATCAATCAGGTCTGCGGATCGGGTCTGCGCGCCGTGGCGCTCGCCGCCCAGCACATCCAGCTCGGCGATGCCGACATCGTGATCGCCGGCGGTCAGGAAAACATGACCCTCTCGCCCCATGCGGCCAACCTGCGCGCCGGGCACAAGATGGGCGACATGAAATTCATCGACACCATGATTCGAGATGGTCTGTGGGATGCGTTCAACGGCTACCATATGGGTCAGACCGCCGAAAACGTCGCCGAGAAATGGCAGATCTCCCGCGATATGCAGGATGAATTCGCAGTTGCCTCGCAGAACAAGGCCGAGGCCGCGCAAAAGGCCGGCAAGTTCGCCGACGAAATCGTGCCCTTCACCATCAAGACCCGCAAGGGCGACATCGTGATGGACAAGGACGAATACATCCGCCACGGCGCAACCATGGAAGCGATGGCAAAACTGCGCCCCGCCTTCACCAAGGACGGATCGGTCACCGCCGCCAACGCCTCGGGCATCAATGATGGTGCCGCCGCCGCCCTGCTGATGACCGCCGACAACGCGGCAAAGCGCGGGATCGAGCCGCTGGCCCGCATCGTTTCCTATGCCACCGCCGGCCTGGACCCGTCGATCATGGGCGTCGGGCCGATCTACGCCTCGCGCAAGGCGCTGGAAAAAGCCGGCTGGAAGCCCGAGGATCTTGACCTGGTTGAGGCCAACGAAGCCTTTGCCGCGCAGGCCTGCGCCGTGAACAAGGACATGGGCTGGGATCCCGCCATCGTCAACGTCAACGGCGGCGCCATCGCCATCGGACACCCCATCGGCGCCTCGGGCTGCCGGGTTCTGAACACCCTGCTCTTCGAGATGAAGCGCCGCGATGCCAAGAAAGGTCTTGCGACACTTTGCATCGGTGGCGGCATGGGTGTTGCCCTCTGCGTCGAACGCGATTAATCACAGACGGGTGCGCAATAAAATTGCGCGCGCCACGTGTTTCCGGGTAACGAAATTACCCACAGATTTTTGGAGAACCTCATGTCCCGAGTAGCCCTCGTCACTGGTGGCAGCCGCGGTATCGGCGAAGCCATTTCCAAAGCGCTGCAGGCCGCTGGCTGCACCGTCGCCGCGACCTATGCCGGCAACGATGAAGCCGCCGCGAAATTCACCGAAGAAACTGGCATCAAGACCTACAAGTGGAACGTCGGCAACTACGAAGAATCCAAGGCCGGCATCGCCCAGGTCGAGGCCGATCTGGGCCCAATCGACATCGTCGTCGCCAACGCGGGCATAACCCGCGACGCACCGTTCCACAAGATGACCCCGGAACAGTGGCAGCAGGTGATCGACACCAATCTGACCGGCGTGTTCAACACTGTGCACCCGGTCTGGCCCGGCATGCGCGAACGCAAGTTCGGCCGCGTCATCGTGATCTCCTCGATCAACGGTCAGAAGGGCCAGTTCGCTCAGGTGAACTATGCCGCGACCAAGGCCGGCGACATTGGCATCGTCCGTTCGCTGGCCCAGGAAGGCGCGCGCGCCGGCATCACCGCCAACGCCGTCTGCCCCGGCTACATCGCCACCGAAATGGTCATGGCGGTTCCGGAGAAGGTCCGCGACTCGATCATCGCCGGCATCCCCGCCGGCCGCCTGGGCGAGCCCGAAGAAATCGCGCGCTGCGTGACCTTCCTCGCCTCCGACGACGCGGGCTTCATCAACGGCTCGACCATTTCCGCCAACGGTGCCCAGTTCTTCGGGTAACACCAGACCGGTTCACAAATCGAAAAGACCGCCCCCGGGGCGGTCTTTTTTTTGTCCACGCGCCGGGCAGGCCCGCTAAACTGTCCCAAAACCAAAAGGGCGCGACATGGACCAGACCACCGGCGGCTGCCTCTGCGGCGACATCCGCATCACCGCCACCGGGCGGCCCTACCGGGTGGGCCTCTGCCATTGCCTCGACTGCCGCAAGCATCACGGCGCGCTGTTTCACGCCTCGGCCGTGTTCCCGCAGGATGCCGTGACCGTCACGGGCCCCGTGCAGGATTTCGACGGCCGCTGTTTCTGCCCCCGCTGCGGCTCATCCGTCTTCGGACGCAGCGGCGACGAGGTGGAGGTCAACCTCGGCGCGCTCGATGCGCCGGACCGCTTCACCCCCAGCTACGAGCTCTGGACCTGCCGCCGCGAATCGTGGCTACCGCCCTTTCCCCTGGCCCGGCGGTACGAAGGCGAGCGCAGTTCCGACAGCCGATCAGAGTCATGAACGGCCAACAATAAAGGTCCGAAAATCATCGGAAAATTCGGTACAAAACGGAAAATACCCGGTTCCGAGGCGGTACAAAATCGTCAAATCAGCCCCCGACGACGAAGGGCCGCCCTCACGGGCGGCTCTTGTCATCCCGTAAGATCGCGCGCGCTGCAATCAGCGGGAAACCCTGGGCGAAAACAGCCAGGCCCATGCGGCCCGCATCGCGGCGGCGCGTTCTTCATGGGCCCGGTCAAAGGCTCTTCGGGTGGTTGGGCTGGCGCTGTATTCCCTCATCTCCAGGGTCCTTCTTGGTTAAACTGGTTCGTTCTGAGGCCAATATGGACGTTGAAAACAGCCCTCACAAACGAGACTTTCCAAAGCGACAGTTAAATTGTACTTAACTGGGATGAGCCCCCGCCTGCCCCCCCTCACCGCCCTGCGCGCCTTTGATGCCGCCGCCCGCCACATGTCCTTTGCCCGTGCTGCCGAAGAGCTGAACGTGACCCCGGCGGCGCTGTCGTTCCAGATCAAGTCGCTGGAGGAGCACCTCGGCGCACCGCTGTTCCGTCGGCTGAATCGGGCGGTTGAACTGACCGAGGCCGGCCGCACCCTCGCCCCCGGCGCCGCCGATGCTTTTCAGTCTCTGAGCGCCGCGTGGAATGCCGCCAAACGACTGCAAAACAACACGAATCTGACTGTGACGGCGGGACCGGGACTGACCGCAAAATGGCTAGCGCCGCGCCTTTACGAATTTGCCCGCGCCCATCCCGAGATTGATCTGCGGTTCTCCGCCACCCTGCGGATGCTGGATTTTGTCCGCGACGAGGTCGATGTCGCGATCCGCTTTGGGCAAGGCACGGATGAAGGGTTCTGGTCGCAACCGATCCGCCGGGAATGGGTGACACCGGTTATGACACCAGAACTGGCCGAGCTCTATACCACCCCCGAAAGCCTGCTGCAGGCACCGTTAATTTTCGATGAATCAATAAATTTCCTTAAGCCGTCCTGTGACTGGCCGGTGTGGTTCCGCACCCAGGGGATCGACCATACGCCGACCCATGGCGCCCATTTCAGCCAGGCCGATCACGCCGTTGATGC
>JBFHMM010000091.1:0-14088 GCA_041594355.1 Paracoccaceae bacterium
ATGCCTTCGTGGCCCATGGCAATGCCGTCGGTGACGGTGATGGTGGTGAATTCACGCGGCGTGCCTTCGGCCGCCTTGACGCCCAGCTTGACGGCCTGAGCCTGACGGTTCAGCGAGATATTGCAGGGTGCAGCTTCGTTCCAGCAGGTCGCGACCCCAACCAACGGCTGGTGGATCTCCTCCTCGGTCATGCCCATGGCATAATAATACGACCGGTGCGGCGCTCGCTCGGGGCCTTCCGTCACGTGACGGCTGGGCAGTTTGGATTTGTCGAACTGGCGCTTAAGCATGGTCGGCCTCCCAAGAGAAAACGTTTAAATGGCAATAGCCTCGCGCCTGCCAATGCACAAGACCCAAGGCTACCCCGCTCCCGCGCCGTTCTTGTAATCGACGGTATCAGTGCTTACCGTCATTCTGTCCGCACGACAGTTGTTCAAACGATTTCAGTCAGTCACAGCCGAAAGGGCCAGGTCAGGGAATGGAACCGACGCTGTTCTCCTTCATCTGGAAGCACTCCAAACGGCAGCAGCTGTGGCTGCTGGTGCTGACTCTTGTGTCCTTCCCGTTCCTCTATGCCTCGCTGGAACTGCCAAAACGGATCATCAACGACGCCATCGGTTCGCCCACCGAAAACGTGACGATCTGGGGCGTCCAGATGTCCCAAACCCATTACCTGTGGCTGCTCTGCGCGGCCTTCCTGGCGATGGTGCTGGTCTCGGGGTTGATGAAAATGCACATCAACACCCGCAAGGGCGTGTTGGCGGAACGGATGCTGCGGCGGCTGCGGTACCAGTTGATCGCCCGTATGATGCGCTTCCCCAAGCCCTATTTCCGCACCACCAGCCAGGGCGAGCTGGTCAGCATGATCACCTCCGAGGCCGAACCGATGGGCGGGCTGATGGGCGATGCCATCGCCCAGCCGGTGTTCCAGCTGGGTCAGATGCTGACCATCGTGGTGTTCCTCTTCATGCAAAGTGTCTGGTTCGGGCTGGCCTCGGTGGCGCTGATCCCGCTGCAGGCCTGGCTGATCCCCCGGTTGCAGCGCCAGATCAACCTGCTGAACAAGGACCGCATCCAGCAGGTGCGCAGACTGTCGTCCGAGATCGGCGAAACGGCGGCGGGCATCTCCGATCTGCGCGCCAACGGCGGCTGGCGGTACCGGCTGGCGATGGTGACCGACCGGCTGGGCCGGCTGTTCGACATCAGGTTCCGGATCTATCAGAAGAAATTCTTCATGAAGTTCCTCAACAACCTGATCACCCAGATCACCCCGTTCCTGTTCTATTCGGTGGGCGGCTATCTGGCGATCCGGGGCGAGATCACCGTGGGGGCGCTGGTGGCGGCATTGGGCGCCTACAAGGATTTGTCGAGCCCGTGGAAAGAGCTTCTGACTTACTACAATCAGGTGCAGGACATGTCGCTGCGCTGGGAGATCGTCACCGAACGCTTTGCCCCGCGCGGCATGATCCCCGAAGAGCTGTTCGAGGGCGAACCCGACGACATCCCGCATCTCAACGGCACGATCGACCTGCGCAACGTCACTGTCCGCGATGCCGACGGCAACGCGATTCTCGAGGATATCAACCTGCGGATCCCGCCCGGCGCCCGGGTGGCGATCCAGAGCACGCGCGCCTCCGAACGCCGGGCGTTGGCGGAGCTGTTGGTGCGCGAGGTGCTGCCGGCACGGGGCGAGGTGCTGCTGTCGGGGCGCAATCTGAACGATCTGCATCAGGCCGTGATCGCGGCGCGGGTGGGGTACGCCCATTCACAGCCCTACCTGTTCGATGGCACGCTGGGCGACAACCTGCTGATGCCGCTCAAGATCAAGCCGCAGGAGGTGCTCTGGGACCCCCATCGCCGTAACCGCGCCGCGACCGAGGCGCGCCGGTCGGGCAACAGCACCGATCCGCTGGACGCCAACTGGATCGACCCCGGTCTGGCCGGCTTGCAGGATGGCGAGGACGTGCGCGACTGGTGGTTCAAGTTGGTACAGGCGATGGGGATCGACGAGTTCATGTTCCGCCGCACGCTGCGATCCCGCTTTGACCCGGACCTGCACCCGGCACTGGCCCGCGATATCGTCGATCTGCGCCCGCTGATCATGGAAAAACTGCGCGCGAGGGGGTTGGACGAACTCGTGTACCGGTTTGAACCAGATCTTTTCAATCCGGCGATCCCGCTGGGTGGCAATCTGTTGTACGCCACGGCGGCCCGCGAATTGACCCACCAGGGTCTGGCCGGCGAAACCCGGTTCATCAAGATGGTCGAAGATCTCGGTCTGGCAGACGAGGGGCTCGAGATCGCCGCCGGTGTCATCCAGACACTGAACCAGACCTTTGGCCGCGACGGTACCGATCACCCGCTGTTCCAACGGCTTGGTATGGAGGAGGAGCTGTATTTTCAGCTGTCCGACATCACCGCCCGCCGCACGGCGCGCGGCACGGACGCTCTGAGCGAACAGGAACGGGCACTGTTGCTGACCGTGCCCTTCCTGCTGACGGCCGAGCAGATCGGCCCCAGTTTCCCCGAGGAATATAAGCAGAAGATTCTTTCGCTGCGCAAATCCCGTTCGGATCAGATGCTGAAACTTGCAGGTGGCATGTTTGTACCGGTCGAACCCTCGGGCTACGCACCGCGCCTGACGGTGCTGGAAAACGCGCTCTATGGCCGGGTCTCGATGATGGCGGGCGCCCGCGCGGCTGAAATCGAGGATACCGTGGCCGAGGTTCTGCAGGACCACGGGTTGCGTGGTCGGCTGGCCTCGGTCATCTACGACCTGCCGACCGGGCTCGGCGGCGCCAATCTGCCCACCGTGTTTCAGGAGCGCGCGGCCTTCAGCCGGGCCGGTATCAAGCGGCCCGACATCATGATCCTGGACAAGGCGCTGGCCAGCCACGATTCGCAAAGCAGACTTCGGACCCGACAGAAGCTGCGTGAATTGCTGCCCGGCTCGGTGATGATCTTTATGGAGGATCATTTCGACCATCCCGACGCCTATGACCTGTTCATCGAGATCAAGGACGGCCGTATTGACGGCGGGTCGCGCCGCGCCGAACCGGTGCTGGCCAATGACGCAGCGGCGGATTTCAGTCGCAAGCTGAATGCCATCGCCTCGACCGAACTGTTCGGCCCGATCGATGCCCGTAACCAGCGGCTGCTGGCCTACAGCGCGCAATGGTACGATGCGGAGCCCGGTCAGGTGGTGTTCCTGCACAATCAGGTCGCCGATGCGGTCTACCTATGCCTTGAGGGGCGCGCCGAACTACGCTGGCCCGGCAGCCCGGCGGGCGCGGTACCGGTGTCCTTCGTCGAACCGGGGCGGCTGATCGGCGACCTTGCCGTGATCACCCGCGATCACCGCTTCCTTGATCTGGTGACACTGGAAAAAACCCGGTTCCTGCGGATCGGGGCCGAGGAATTCCGGGCCGTGATCGAAAGCGATGCCGCCGTTGCCGTGCAACTGCTGGAAACCGTTGCCACCTACCTCAGTGGCGCGGCGGAATTGCTGCAGCTGGCGCAAGTGAACCTCACCGACTACGCCAACCCGGATCGCGGACCGATCTCGCTGGATACAATCGGAGCCCACATAGATGACTAGGCGTGCCTATGCCTTTCACGAACTGCTGGTTGCGCCCGCGCGCCCGCGCCCCGAACTGTGGCGGCTGCTGGCGGGGCTGGTGGCGATCATGGCCGTGTCCTTCGGGTTGAACGCCCTGCTCCACTCCCTGCTGGTTTCGTTGTTTTCCCCGGCCTGGGCGGCGACCTTGTCGCAGGGCATGACGCCGGGTCAGATGACGGTTCTGCTGGGCGGTTTCGCCTTTGTCACGCTGGGTGTGGCGCTGGTCGCGCGCTGGCTGCACGACCGGCCGGCGCTGAGTATCCTGGGCCCGTTGCCGCTGGCGCTGGGCCAGTTCTGGGCGGTGTTCCGGATGCTGCTGCTGCTCTGCGCGGCCCTGCTGCTGTTGCCGCCCTACGACATGGGGTTGCCGTTGCGACCCAATCTGTCGCCGGGCCACTGGATCGGTCTGCTGCCGCTGTCGCTGGCGCTCGTACTGATCCAGACCAGCGCCGAAGAGATTCTGTTTCGCGGCTATATCCAGCAGTCTCTGGCGGCGCGGTTTTCCTCGCCGCTGGTCTGGATGCTGTTGCCCTCGGCGCTGTTTGCGCTGGGCCATTTCGCCCCGGCTCAGGCCGGTGACAATGCGCCGCTGATCATGCTCTGGGCCGGGGTGTTCGGCCTGATGATGGCGGATCTGACGGCGCGCTCGGGCACGCTGGGTCCGGCCATCGCCGTGCATTTCGTCAACAACATCATCGCGCTGTTAATCGTCGGCGCGCCAGAGGGGCTGAACGGCCTGTCGCTCTATATCCTGCCCTATGAAATGAGCGACACCGGGCTGATGCGGGAATGGCTGACGGTTGATTTTGCCATGATGGCCGTGACCTGGCTTGCGGCGCGGCTCGCGCTCAGGCGTTGATTGCATTTGCCTGCTCTTGGCCTTATCTGACCCCCAGACCTGTTGCTGACAGAGGCATCCACATGAACTGGATCACGAATTACGTCCGGCCCCGGATCAACTCGATCTTCTCGCGCCGCGAAATGCCCGAAAATCTCTGGCAGAAATGCGATGAATGCGGAACTATGCTGTTCCACCGCGAACTCAGCGACAACCTGAACGTCTGCTCCAGTTGCGGCCACCACATGCACATCACGCCGCGCGACCGCTTTGTGGCGCTGTTCGATGGCGGCGTTTTTTCCGAAATCGCGGTGCCCGACCCGCTGCCCGATCCGCTGCATTTCCGAGATCAGAAAAAATATCCCGATCGCATGAAGGCGGCCCAGAAATCGACCGGCGAGAAAGAGGCGATGCTGGTGGCCACCGGTGAAATCGGCAGGACCCCGATTGTGGCGGCGGCGCAGGATTTCTCGTTCATGGGCGGGTCCATGGGGATGTATGTCGGCAACGCCATCATCGCCGCCGCGCAGGAGGCGGTAAAGCTCAAGCGCCCGCTGATCCTGTTCTCGGCGGCAGGTGGCGCGCGGATGCAGGAAGGCATCCTGAGCTTGATGCAGATGCCGCGCACCACCGTGGCGGTGCAGATGCTGAAAGAAGCTGGCCTGCCCTATATCGTCGTGCTGACCCACCCCACCACCGGCGGGGTCACGGCATCCTACGCGATGCTGGGCGACGTGCATATTTCGGAACCCAATGCGCTGATCTGCTTTGCCGGGCCGCGGGTGATCGAACAGACCATACGCGAAAAACTGCCCGACGGGTTCCAGCGTGCCGAATACTTGCTGGATCACGGCATGCTCGACCGGGTGACCCCGCGCACCGAACTGCGCGAGGAACTGATCGGCATCACCCGTCTGTTGCTGGGTCTGCCTCCAGCGGTGCGCGGGGACCTGCCGCCGCCGGAGCCCGAAACAGAACCTGATGGGGCCAAAACGCCCGCCTCGGAACCCGCTGACCTGAAATGAGCAGCCAAAATTCGGACGCCATCCTGGCACGGATGATGGCGCTGCACCCCAAGGTTATCGACCTGACGCTGGACCGTGTCTGGCGGCTGCTTGATGCGCTGGGCAACCCGCAGAATGACCTGCCGCCGGTTATCCATATCGCCGGGACCAATGGCAAGGGGTCGACCCAGGCGATGATCCGCGCGGGAATCGAGGCCGCAGGCGGGCGCGTCCATGCCTATACCTCTCCGCATCTGGCCCGGTTCCACGAACGTATCCGCGTCGGCGGGTTGCTGATATCGGAGCCGGACCTGACAATGGTGCTCGATGAATGCTACGCGGCCAACGGCGATGCGCCGATCACCTATTTCGAGATCACCACCTGCGCCGCCTTGCTGGCCTTTGCCCGCGCGCCGGCGGATTATACACTGCTCGAGGTTGGCCTCGGCGGCCGCCTGGACGCGACCAACGTGGTTGCCGAACCGGCGCTGACGGTGATCACGCCGGTCAGCATCGACCACCAGCAGTTCCTTGGTGACACGCTGGCCAGGATCGCTTTTGAAAAGGCCGGGATCCTGAAACGCAGGGTCACATGTGTCGTCGGCCCGCAGCCGGACGAGGCGCTCGAGGCCATCGAACAACAGGCCGCACGGGTCGGTGCGCCGCTGCTGGTCCATGGCCAGCACTGGCACGCCGGTTGCGAACACGGGCGGCTGGTCTACCAGGACGAAGCGGGCCTTTGCGACCTGCCGCTGCCGAACCTGCCGGGCGCGCATCAGATCGAAAACGCGGGCGCGGCGCTGGCCGCGCTGCGGCAACTCGGCTTTGCCGGGGACGCCCTTGAGGGGGCGGTGACGCAAGCCCATTGGCCTGCGCGCCTGCAGCGTCTCAGGACCGGGCCGCTGGCGGACAGCGCGCCGAGCGTCGAGCTTTGGCTCGACGGTGGCCACAACCCTGCCGCTGGCGCGGCGCTGGGCGCGCATCTTGCGACGCTGGCCGCCCGGCCGACGCATCTGATCTGCGGCATGCTCAACACCAAGGACATTACCGGATACCTGCGTCCACTGGCGGCGCGGGCGCAGAGCCTGACGGCGGTGTCGATTCCGGGCGAGACCAATACGCTGCCCGCAGAGGTGACGGCCCGGGCCGCGCGGGAAGTCGGACTGGCGGCGGGCTGTGCGCCGGACGTTCAAACGGCGCTGGACCAGATCCGCGCCGCGGATCCGGAGGCGCGGGTGCTGATCTGCGGGTCGCTCTACCTCGCTGGCGCGGTGCTGCGGGAGAACGGGTAGGGGCTTTGTCCCCGGCCTGCATCACGCAGGCCTCCCCCAGAGTATTTGCAAAGGGATGAAAGAGGGGCGGCGGATCAGCCTTGTTGACCCCAGTCCTGGCCCTGCATTTCGCGCAGGCGGCTGGCAGTACGTTCGAATTCGAAGGCGCCGTCGCCTTCGACGTAGAGAAATTCCGGTTCGGAGGCGGCCGAGCAGATCAGCCGCACGCGCGCCTCGTAGAGCGCGTCAATCAGGGTAACAAAACGCTTTGCTTCGTTGAAATTCGACCGAGATAAGTTGGGGATGTCCTCGATGATCAGCACCCGGACCGCCGCGGCGATCGTCAGATAATCGGCGGGGCCCAACATGCGGCTGCATAGGTCGTAGAAGCTGGCGCGGGCGATGCCGTTGCGGAACTGCGGCAGGGTGACGTCGCGGCCCTTGACGGGCAGAGTCAGTTCCTTGCCCGGTCCGCCCGCCAGATCGCTCCAGACTGTTTCGATGGCGGTACGGGCCGCGGGGCCGATGGGGGTGAAATAGACGGGCGATCCCTGCAGGCGGTTCTGGCGGTAGTCGGTCGGGCTGACCAGTTCCCAGACCTGCATCCGTTCCTTGATCAGCTGGATGAAGGGCAGGAACAGCTGCCGGTTCAGCCCGTTCTTGTAGAGATCGTCGGGCACTCGGTTCGATGTTGTCACCACCACCACGCCGGCGTCGAACAGCGCCTCGAACAGGCGGCCGACGATCATCGCGTCGGTGATATCGGTGATCTGCATCTCGTCAAAGGCCAGCACCCGGACACTGCGGGCGACCTCTTCGGCGACGGGGGCCAGCGCATCGTCGACGCCGCGTTGCCGGGCCGTGTGCATGGCGTTGTGGATTTCCTGCATGAAGGCGTGGAAATGGACCCGCCGCACCGGCACATCGCCCAGTGCATCGACGAAGAGATCCATCAACATGGATTTGCCGCGCCCGACGCCGCCCCAAAGGTAAAGCCCCTTGGGCGGGGGCGGCGGCTTGCGGAACAGCCCGCGTTTGACCGGCGCGGACACCGCCGCGCGGATCCGTTCGAACTCGGGCAGCACGGCCTCTTGTGCGCTGTCGTGGTTTAGCGCGCCGGCCTGAATGCGTTGATCGTAAAGCGCGGTCATCTCGGTCATGGCGCAGGCATAGCGCGCCCTCGGGGCGTTGAAAAGTGGGGGGGCGGTCTGTTGTTTGACCCTTTCGCATCAGATTTTCTTATGTAAAGGATCGAAAATCCTGGTTTGACCACAAAGCCGTGCCGGATAAAGCTCATCGGCCCGATACGGAGAGTTTCCATGCCCCGCCAATCCACGCTTATCACACCGGTCCTGATTGCCGGTTGCGTGATAATCGTCATCAGTTTCGCCGTGCGCGCTTCGTTCGGCGTGTTCCAGATCCCGGTTGCCGAGGAATTCGGCTGGGCCCGATCGGAATTCTCGATGGCGATCGCCATTCAGAACCTCGCCTGGGGCATCGGGCAGCCGCTTTTCGGCGCCATGGCCGAGAAGATCGGTGACCGCAGGGCCATCGTACTTGGCGCGCTGACCTATGCGGGCGGCATGGTACTGACGGCGATGTCGACGACGCCACTGGAGCATCAGCTGTATGCCTGGCTGGTCGGCTTCGGGATTGCCGGGACCGGGTTTGGCGTGATCCTCGCCGTGGTCGGGCGCGCGGCCTCGGACGAGAACCGGTCGATGTCGCTGGCCATTGTCACCGCCGCCGGCAGCGTCGGGCAGGTCATAGGCGCGCCACTGGCGGAATGGCTTCTCAGCTTTGTCAGCTGGCAGCAGACCTTTGGCGTCTTCGCGGTCATGGTGCTTGGCGTCGTGCTCTGGCTACCGCTGATGCGCACGCCCGAGCCGGTGGGACGGCAGGAGTTGGAGGCGTCGCTGGGCGCGATCCTTGGCAAGGCGTTCCGCGATCCGACATATGCACTTATTTTTTTGGGGTTCTTCAGCTGCGGCTACCAGCTTGGGTTCATCACAGCCCATTTCCCGGCCTTCATCGCCGAGGTCTGCGGGCCGATCCAGCCGGGGGGCATGCTGCTCGGGATGGGGATCACTACCACCTCGGCCCTGGGCGCGGCGGCGATTTCGTTGATCGGGTTGGTCAACATCGCGGGCACCCTGCTGGCGGGTTGGGCGGGCAAATACTGGCCGCGCAAATACCTGCTGGCAGGCATCTATGCCGCCCGCACCGTGGTTTCCGCGCTCTTTATCATGATGCCGGTGACGCCGCTGTCGGTGATCCTGTTCTCGGTGGCGATGGGGTCGTTGTGGCTTGCGACCGTACCCCTGACCAGCGGTTTGGTCGCGCATATCTACGGGCTGCGCTACATGGGCACGCTTTATGGGATCATCTTCTTCAGTCATCAGATCGGCAGTTTTGTCGGGGTCTGGCTGGGTGGACGGATGTACGACGCCTATGGCGACTACACGCTCGTGTGGTGGATCGGGGTAGGCGTCGGCGCCTTCAGCGCCATCGTGCACCTGCCAGTGCGGGAGAAGCCCTTGCCGGGGCCGGGAGCGGCGGCCGCGGCCTGAGCCGCTATTGCGCCGCCAGCCACCGGTCCAGGATATAGCGGCTGGTCATCAGGTCCAGATGCGCGCCGCCGCCGTTTTTGAACAGTGTAATCCCGTCGGAGCCGGCCGGGGTGAACCGGTCCAGATCATAGAAATCCGCGATCACGTCGGTGCGCCGCAGCACGCCTTGCTCCAGCGGGATCTTCAGTTCGCCGATGTGGTCCAGCGTGGTGTCGAAACTGTCGACATAGACATCGGTGCGGCGCAAGACGGTATCGTCGGCCTCGCGCATGTCGGGTCGGTAGGCGCCGATCAGGTTGATGTGCTGGCCGGGTCGCAGCCAGTCACCCCGGATCACCGGTTCGGCGGCCATCGTCGCCGAGATCACGATGTCGGCGGCCTGCACGGCGGCTTGCAGGTCGTCGGCCACGGCGAGGCCCGGGATCCGCGCCGCAAGCGCCGCGGCCTTGGTCCGGGTGCGGTTCCAAAGGGTGAAGCGGGCCTGTGGAAACCCCGCCGAAAAGGCCTCGACCAGCGACTGACCCACCGCGCCCGCGCCGACGATCAGGATGTTCCGGCTGGCGGGATCGGCAAGGCGCAGCGCTGCCAGCAGGCTGTCGCCCGCTGTCTTCCACTTGGTCACCAGATGGAAATCGACCAGTGCCGACAGGGTCCCGTCGCGGTCGCCGTACAGGCAGACCGCTCCGTTGACCATCGGGGCGCCACGGTCCGGGTTGCCGGGAAACACGGTGGCGGTCTTGACCGCCATGCCGAGTCCGTCGATCCAGGCTGCCCGGCTCAGCAGTGTATCGGGGTCGCGGTAGAGAAACGTATCTCCGATCTCGGCCCGGGGCAGAGCGTGGCCTTGCGCAAGGGCATGGGTCAACTCGGTCCAGTCCAGCAACTCCTCGGCGGCACAGGGTACGATAGGCAGGGTCATGCGGCCTCTTCCCGCCTCAGCAGGCCGGCGGCGACCAGACGATCGGCCCAGCCCTGTGGCGTTGTGAACAAATGGGTCTGCCAGCCACGCGCGCGGGCGGTCTCGATGTTGTCGACGCGGTCGTCGGCAAACAACAATCCCTGGGGCGGATGCCCGCAATCCTCTTCGACCGCCGCATATATATCGGCATCCGGTTTGGCCATCTTCATCCTGCCCGAGATATAGCGCCGGTCGAATTCACCAAGGAACGGGTAGTGGTCCCGCTCGGCCATGTCGAAATTCTGTACCCCGAAATTGCTGAGCGCAAAGACCGGCACCCCCCTGGCGCGCAGCGCCCGCAGCAGACGCACAGAATGCGGAATCGCCGGCGCAGCCATCTCGATCCAGTTGTCATGCCACATCCGGATCTCATCGCGCCATTCCGGGTGGGCCTCGGCACAGTCATAGATGGTTTCCGTAAAATGCCCCCCCCGGTCGATCTGGTCGTTCATGTCGTGCAGGTCGATTTCGGCGAACATGGCGCGGCGGCGGTCTTCTCCGATCACCCTGTCATAGAACCGTTCGGGTTGCCATTCGATCAGCACGTTGCCGATGTCAAATACCACGGCTTCGATGGTCATCTTGCCTCCAATCTTGGCGCAAAAGAATTTTTAGAAAATTCTTGGCAAATTTCGTTGAAAAAATTTGGGGTCAGCTCCGTTTCGCGGCCCTTATCTCTCGTTCCAGCGCGTCCAGAAAACGGGAGCGGTCGGCCTTTGTAAAGGCCCGGCCGCCGCCGCCCTGGTTTAGCGGGTTGGCGGCGCGCAGGTCGGTCATCAGATCGCGCATCGCCAGTTGCTGACCGATGTTTGCGGGGGTGAAGACCTCGCCGTTGTGGCGCAACACCTTCGCGCCCGCCTCGATGCATTTCGCGGCCAGCGGGATGTCCCCGGTGACGACCACGTCACCGGGTCCGGCCCGCTCGGCGATCCACATGTCGGCGACATCCGCACCTTCGGCCACGATCACCGTTTCGACCAGCGGGTTGGCCGAGGGCCGCAACCCGCCGTTCGACACCACGAACATGCGCAGCCTGTGGCGCGTCGCCACCCGTTCAGCCTCGGCCTTGACCGGGCAGGCATCCGCGTCGATGTAAAGCGCGGTCAACGGGTCAGCCCCACAGCGCTTCGGCGTGGAATTTCACATGGTCCTCCATGAAGGTGGAGACGAAGAAATAGCTGTGGTCATACCCCGGTTGCAGCCGCATTACCGCCTGCTGGCGGCGGGTGGCGATGGCGCTGGCCAGCGTTTCAGGGCGTAGCAGGTCGATGAACTGGTCCGCCGCGCCGGTGTCGATCAGGACCGGACCGTCAAACCCGGTTTCCGCCATCATCAGCGAGGCATCGTGTCTGGCCCAGGTGGCCTCATCGCCGCCCAGATAGGCGGTCAGCTGCTTGCGGCCCCAGTCGGCGCCGGTCGGGTTGCAGATCGGCGCAAAGGCCGAGACCGAGCGGAACCGACCCGGCAGGTTCATCGCCAGTGTCAGCGCGCCATGGCCACCCATCGAATGCCCGGTGATCGCTTGCCGTTCCATGTCGATGGCAAAGTTTTCCGCGATCAGGGTGGGCAACTCTTCGGCCACATAGTCCCACATGCGGAAATGCGGCGCCCAAGGCTGTTGCGTGGCGTTCACATAGAAACCCGCGCCCTGGCCCAGATCATAGGCGTCGTCATCGGCCGCGCTTTCGCCGCGCGGCGAGGTGTCGGGGAACACCAGCGCGATGCCCTGTTCGGCGGCCCAGGCCTGGGCCCCCGCCTTGGTCATCGCGTTTTCATGGGTGCAGGTCAGGCCCGACAGATACCACAGCAATGGCACCGGACCGTCGGTGGCCTCGTCCGGCAGGAACAGGCCAAAGGTCATGTCGCATTTGCAGGTATCCGAGGCATGAGAATAAACCCCTTGAGTGCCGCCAAATGCCTTGTTTTCCGAAGCTGTCTGCATCCATTCGTCTCCGTCAACGCGTTTGCCCATGTGCTACCTGTGGCAGTGGCGGGCGTCCAGTGCGGTTGCGGGCTGGTCAGGGGCTGACCCAGGCGATGATCGGCGGAACCGTCAGGATACTGGCCAGCGTCGACAGCAGGATCGCGGCAGAGACCCGGTGCGGGGCGATGCCGTAGTGCTGCGCCAGCATATAGACGTTGCCCGCCACCGGCAGCGCGGCGCAAGACACCACCACGGCCGCTGCGAACGGGTCGAGCGGAAAGAACACCAGCACCCCCAGCCCCACGAACAGCGGGTGCAACCCCAGCTTGCAGAAGCTCAGCCACGCGGCGATTTGCACCCGTTCGGCGGATTTGCTGGCCAGCGAGGCGCCGATGGCGAACAGCGCGCCCGGGGTGGCGGCGCCGCCCAGGATGGTCAGGAAATCGTTCAGCGGGTTCGGGATCGGCAGGCGCAGCGCCGACCAGATCATCCCCAGCGAGATTGACACGATCATTGGATTGCGCAGCAACCCCAACCCGATCTGGCGCAGGGTGGCCAGGGTCAACCGGCCTTCGTGGCCGCCGTTGATCAGGATCACGATCAGGCTGGAAAACACCACCAGGTCGGTCGTCAGCACCAGCATGACCGGACCGATGGCCGCCTCGCCAAAGAGCATCGCCAGCATCGGCAGACCGAGAAATCCGACATTGCCGATTGCGGCGCATTGTGCCTCGATCGCGGCGGTCGGTACGTCCAGCCCGCGTAGGAACGCCACCGCCGAGGCGATGCCATAGGCCGCCGCCGTCCCCCAGAGATAGCCAGCGATCAGCCGCCCGTCAAAGATCTCGTCAAAGGGCAGGTTGGCGGCAAAGCGGAACAGCATCGCCGACAGAGCAAAGAAGAACACGAACTTGGTCAGATAGGCCGTCGCCTGCTCTGGGAAAAACCGGCTCCGCCCGGCCCAGTACCCCAGCCCGATGATGGCAAAAAACGGCAGGGTTCTGAGGAAGATTTCGACCATGTCCAAAGGCCTATCGCCTAGCCTTTCACATCGCAAGCAATTGTGTCGCGGGGCCGGTTTCCATGCTTTACCCTATAAAAAGTGAACCGAACGGTTTATATAGGGAACGCAAGATAAGTCAGCAGGACAGAATGAACGATACGACAACCATCGTCAGAACCGGACGCAAATTCGACCAGGTGCTCGAAGGCGCGCGCCAGGTTTTCATGGCGGATGGATTCGAAGGGGCCAGCGTTGACGACATCGCCCGGGCCGCGGGCGTGTCCAAGGCGACGCTCTACAGCTACTTTCCCGACAAGCGGCTGCTGTTCATGGAGGTCGCCAGCACCGAATGCACTCGCATGGCCGATTTCGCGGTGGAGCAGATCGACCAGTCGCAGCCGCCGCGTGCGGTGCTGACGCAGATCGCCTATCACGTCGTACCCTTTGTGCTGTCGCCCTTTGCGCAGCAGGTGTTCCGCATCTGCCAGGCCGAACGCGCCCGTTTTCCCGGCTTGGGCCGCGCGTTTTATGCGGCGGGGCCGGAGCAGGGCAAACAGCGGATCAAGGACTATCTCGACTGCGCCGTTGCGCGGGGAGAGCTGGCAATCGAAGATATCGACATCGCCGCCGAGCAGTTTTCGGAACTTTGCAAGGTCAAGCTGTGGACCCGCGCCGTCTTTGGTATCCAGACCGAGTTTACCCAGGCCGAAATCGACGAGGTCGTGACCAGCGCCGTCGACATGTTCCTGGCCCGCTACGGAACCTGACCCGGGCCAGATTTTGTGCCCGGCGCGATTCGCAGGGTTAACACCCTTGCTGCACAGGCGAATCGGGGGGGTGACATCCCTACACGATGCGTGCACCACCCGTGCACCCCCGGACGGGGGCGCTGGTGGTCGGG
>JBFHMM010000092.1:0-13907 GCA_041594355.1 Paracoccaceae bacterium
GCATGCAGCCAACCAGCGGTGAAGCCTTCCCAAAGCGCCCGGCCTTGAACTTGAGACGCGACCATCCTGTCACGCCTTTGGCGTTCTCGGGATATTCGTGTCACGATATGAGCCAGGTAAAAGGCCTGACGCTGTGGCGCGAGAGGCCCTTCATCATCCGGCTTCCCGCGAACCGATCATCCATGTGCAATTCATCGATCGGGCGCATCGGCTTGAGATTGTCTTGGCTGGCCGGACGCGGCGTATAGGACAGGCCGCCGCGGCTGATCCCGGACAAGGCGGCCTGGCGGGCAAGGTTCAACTTGTTACATCGGTTGATCATTTCTGTGCGCTCCCAACAGATCGGCCCTGCCGAGCGCACCTTTAAAAAAATCGTTTTCCAGCATCAAAGCCCTCTACAGCGTTAATGGAGACGACGATCTATATGGCGGCGACGTGGAGGATGTGCTGTTTGCCGGGGCCGGGACAACTTTGTCGCGGGCGATATGGTGACGGCGGAAATCGGCGGCGCGGCGGCGATGCTCACGCAGGATGACGTCTTGTTGTGACGCCCTGCACGAGCTTGTGCGGGCTCACATTTCCCGCAGATAGGCCCAGGACACGTATCCCTTTAGGCCGGGCGCCTGCTTGAGCGCGACCTTGCACCAGCGGGTGCCGCCGGTCTGCTCGCAGCTATAGACGCGCAGGACGGTGCCGTTTGGCAGACCGACGATGACCTTGAACCCGACTCCGGGACCGGCGCGAAGCTTCAACATGTCATCCGCTTCAACGCCAGCAACTTTGTAATAGCGGTCCAGACCCGCCTCTGCAGTGTAGGGGCTCACAAGCGGCGCTGCCAAAATCATTACCAGCGCCGCGATGATAGCTCTGCGCATTGGTCTTCTCCTGTCTGTTGCCTCGCCGGCATTCTAGGCCGCCACGAGGCCGGGCGGCAATCGAAGAGGCGTCAATTTCAGGCGAGGGCGGCGACGAAACGCGGTGATGGCGGGCTCAGCCCCGCCGCCGCCGTCTGCGCCCGCCGCCCGCGCCATCGCCGCCGCCGGTGTTAAAGCTGACCTGGGGCAGGGTGACCACGCGACCGAGCTCCGGGAACGGATCGGTCGCGTGGGGGATCGCGTTGGCGGCGACGAAATGCTCCTGAAAACGGGGCTCGATCGCGGTTTCAACCTTGGTGATTTCGTGTACCACCCGTTCGATCTCGGCGCGCGCGGCGATGTTGCAGAGCGCGATGCGCGCACCGGTGCCGGCGGCGTTGCCGGCCGAGGTGACCTTGGCCAGCGGTGCGTCGGGGATCATGCCCAGAACCATCGCGTGTTTGGTGGAGATATGCGCCCCAAAGGCCCCGGCCAGCACCACGCGGTCCACCTTGTCCACGCCCATCTCGTCCATCAGCAACCGCGCGCCCGCGTAAAGCGCCGATTTCGCCAGTTGGATGGCGCGGATGTCTCCTTGCGTCACGGTGATGCGCGGGCCGCCCTCGGTGCTGGCGTCATGCAGCAGGTAGGCATGGGTGCGCCCCTCGGGCACGCAGCGCGGCGTGCCGGTCTGTTCGGCCGAGCCGATCAGGCCGGAGGGGTCCAGCAAGCCGGCGACGCGCAGTTCCGCCACCGCCTCGATAATGCCCGACCCGCAGATGCCTGTGATCCCGGTTCCGGCGGTGGCCGCGTCGAACCCCTCTTCGTCCGACCACAGCTCGCAGCCGATGACCTGGAACCGGGGTTCCTTGGTGGCCGGGTCGATCTGCACCCGTTCAATGGCCCCCGGCGCGGCCCGCTGGCCCGAGCTGATCTGCGCCCCTTCAAAGGCGGGGCCGGTGGGCGAGGAACAGGCCAGCACCCGACGCTTGTCACCCAGCAGCAGTTCGGCGTTGGTCCCAACATCGACGATCAGCACCAGATCGTCTGACTTGCCCGGCTCCTCCGACAGTGCGACGGCGGCGGCATCGGCCCCGACATGCCCCGCGATGCAGGGCAGCACATAAACCTGAGCGCGCGGGTTTACCGCATCGAGGTCAAGATCGCGGGCGGGCAGGGTGAGGCTGTCGGAAGTGGCCAGCGCAAAGGGCGCCTGGCCGAGTTCCACCGGGTCCAGCCCCAGCAGCAGGTGATGCATCACCGGGTTGCAGACGAACACGGTCTCGACGATCAGCGCGGCATCGATCCCGGCCTCCTGTGCGATCTCGCGGGTCAGCTCGTTCAGGGCGGCGCGCACTGCCGTTGTCATCTCGGCATCGCCGCCCGGGTTCATCATCGCATAGGACACCCGGCTCATCAGGTCCTCGCCAAAGCGGATCTGCGGGTTCATCACGCCGGAGGAGGCGACCACAGCGCCGGTGTCTAGATCGGTCAGATGCGCCGCGATGGTGGTCGATCCAAGGTCGATGGCAAGGCCATAAAGCCCGCCTTCGTGCAGGCCCGGCCAGATCTCGGTCACGCGCGGTGCGGTGCCGGTGTGATCGCGATGCAGCGCGACGGTGACCTGCCAGTTGCCCTTGCGTAGCGTCGGCTGCAGCTTCGCCAGCAGCGACAGGTCGGCCCGGATCTCGGGTATCTTCCACTGGGTCTTCAGCGCACGCTCCAGCCGTTCCAGATCGCCGGTGGGCGAATGCATGTCGGGTTCTTCGACCTCGACGAAATAGAGCCGCGTGGCCGGGTCCATCACGATGGCCCGCGCGCTGGCGGCCTTGCGCACCACCTGCCGGTGGACCTGGCTTTCGGGAGGCACGTCGATGACAATGTCGCCATGAACCTGCGCCTGACAGCCAAGCCGCCGGCCCGGTTTCAGACCGCGCTTGTCGTCATAGCGCTGTTCGACGGCGTTCCACTCCGACAGCGCGCCCTCCCGCACGGTGACCCCGTGTTTGGGAAACGCGCCATAGCTGGGCGTGATCTGGCACTTGGAGCAGATCCCGCGCCCGCCGCAGACCGAATCCAGATCAACCCCCAGCTGCCGGGCTGCGGTCAGAATCGGGGTGCCGACGGGGAAATGCCCGCGTTTGCCGGAGGGGGTGAAGATGACAAGGGGATCTTTGCTCATGAAGGTCAGTCCTGTTGCGTCTGCGCGGGAACATATGGGTTTGCGCAAAAAGGGAAAGCCGGTCTGCGGCAATATCCCGCCCCGCCGCGTCATTTTCCGGCACCACGCGTCGCTTCCGTCTGATCCAGGGGCGATTTGGGAACGGGAAGAGGCCATGAGGCGATATTTTGTGGGGGGCCTTTCCCCCGGCGACTATCCGTGCGATAGGGTGGCCGCCAAACGGGGTTTTGCATGAGGGTGATGTGATGCAGATTCGTGAGGCTCTTACCTTTGATGATGTTCTGCTGGTTCCGGCGGCGTCCTCGGTCCTGCCATCGACGGCCAGCACCGTCACACGGGTGACGCGGGCGATTTCGCTGAACATACCGTTGCTGAGTTCGGCAATGGATACCGTGACCGAGGGGCGCATGGCGATTGCCATGGCCCAGGCAGGCGGCATGGGTGTGATCCATAAGAACCTCGATGTCGATGCCCAGTCGCGCGAGGTGCGCCGGGTCAAGCGGTTTGAAAGCGGAATCGTCTACAACCCCGTGACGCTGACCGCCGACCAGACACTGGCCGACGCCCGCGCACTGACCGAACGCTACGGGTTCAGCGGGTTTCCGGTGGTGGACGAAAACCGCCGTGTGGTGGGCATCGTCACCAATCGTGACATGCGGTTCGCCGCCAGCGACGAAACGCCTGTACGCGTGATGATGACCTCGGAAAACCTGGCGATCCTGCGCGAGCCGGCGGATCGGGACGAGGCAATTTCGCTGATGAAAGCGCGCCGGATCGAGAAGCTGCTGGTGACCGACGGCGACGGCAAGCTCACCGGCCTGCTGACGCTGAAGGATACCGAGAAGGCGGTGCTAAACCCGACGGCCTGCAAGGACGCGCTGGGGCGGCTGCGCGTGGCGGCGGCGACCTCGGTTGGGGATTCGGGGTTCGAACGTACCGTCGCACTGATCGACGCCGGCGTGGACGTCGTGGTGATCGACACGGCTCATGGTCATTCCGCCGGGGTGATCGAGGCGGTCAAGCGGGTCAAGACGCTGTCGAACGAAGTGCAGGTGATCGCGGGCAACGTGGCCACGGCTGAGGCGACCCGCGCGCTGATCGACGCCGGCGCGGACGCGGTCAAGGTTGGGATCGGACCGGGGTCGATCTGTACGACGCGGATGGTGGCGGGCGTCGGCATGCCACAGCTTAGCGCGATCATGGATTGCGCCTCGGCGGCGGGTGACGTGCCTGTGATCGCCGATGGCGGAATCAAGTTCTCGGGCGATTTCGCCAAGGCGATTGCCGCCGGTGCGTCCTGTGCCATGGTTGGCAGCATGATCGCCGGGACCGACGAGTCTCCGGGAGAAGTCATTCTGTATCAAGGCCGTAGCTTCAAGAGCTACCGTGGAATGGGGTCGTTGGGCGCAATGGCGCGGGGCTCTGCAGATCGCTATTTCCAGAAGGATGCCGCCAGCGACAAACTGGTACCCGAGGGGATCGAGGGCCAGGTGCCCTACAAGGGCAGCGCCAGCGCCGTGATCCACCAGCTGGTCGGCGGCCTGCGCGCGGCGATGGGTTATACCGGCTGCGCCACGGTCGAGGAAATGCGGACCAATTGCCAGTTTGTGAAAATCACCGGGGCCGGACTGAAGGAAAGCCATGTTCACGATGTTCAGATTACCCGTGAAAGCCCCAACTATCGCGTCATGTAAGGCGTTTGCGTGCAACGGCTTGCGAGGCGGTGCCGAGGTGGCGTCGTGACGCCGGCGGCGCGGGTTCAGGCGGCGATCGAGGTTCTGGATACGATCGCCGGAGGGAGGCCTGCCGAGCAGGCCCTGACCGGCTGGGCCCGCCGCAGCCGTTTTGCCGGGTCCAAGGATCGGGCGGCAGTGCGCGATCTTGTCTTCGATGCGATCCGGTGCCGCCGGTCACTGGCCGCGCGTGGCGGAGGAAACGACGGGCGGGCGCTGCTTTTGGGTCTCTGTCGTCGCGACGGTATCGACCCGGACAACCTGTTCACCGGGCAGGGCTACGGCCCCGCGCCCTTGTCACAACAAGAACGTGACGTAGGCGGACCGCCAGCCGGGCCCGCCGAAGCGCTGGATATCCCCGATTGGCTTTGGCCACGGTTCTGTGCCGCGCTGGGAGCGGAAGCCGAAACATCGGCGGAAATCCTGCAGAGCCGCGCGCCCGTTCACCTGCGGATCAACCGGAAAATGACGGATCGGGACTCCGCCATCAAAGCGCTGACGGCTGATGGAATTGTCGCCCGTATCCATCCCGCCGCGCGGACCGCCCTGGAGATAACCGAGAACCCCCGCAAACTGCGCAACAGCACGGCCTATCTCAAAGGGATGGTCGAACTGCAAGATGCCGCCAGTCAGGCGGTCGTCGAGGCCCTTCCGCTGGTCGACGGGCAGCGGGTTCTGGATTATTGCGCAGGCGGCGGCGGCAAATCCCTTGCGCTGGCGGACCGCGCAAACATCGACGTGTATGCGCATGATATTGCAGCAGAAAGGATGCGCGATCTGCCTGCGCGAGCGGCGCGGTCCGGCGTTCAGGTGACCGTGCTTGAACCCAGGGAACCGGCGTCTCTGCCGCCTTTCGATCTGGTGCTGTGCGACGCGCCCTGTTCCGGCAGCGGCGCCTGGCGGCGGGCGCCCGAAGGCAAGTGGTCGCTGACGCCGGATCGCCTGACCGAACTGACCGGAATCCAGCTGTCGATCCTGATACAGGCCGCCGATCTGGTCGCGCCGGGCGGCCTGCTTGCCTATGCGACGTGTTCGATTCTGCCCGAGGAGAACCGCGATCTGATCGAAGGTTTCATTCGGCAGAGTTCCAACGAATGGGCCTGTGTCTGGCAGCAGTTCTGGCCGCTGTCCGGGGGAACCGATGGGTTTTTCTCCGCTCACTTGATGCGGGCAACATAGACATGATTCGCAATCAGGGGTAGAAGTCGCCCGACTTTAAGCAGGGCTTAACCATTGCGGCGCAAAAACGGCATCAGTGAATATCTGGACGGAGCTTTGACGTGCTGACCCGTCACGCCTCACCCTTTGCCGACCCAGCCGGGCACGATCCTGCGCCCGCGCGCGTCGTGGCGGTTCTCGTGCTTGCGGTGGCTGCCGCGGCCGCCGGAACTCTGCTCGAGCCGGGGCCTCCGGCGCGCGTTAGCATGGCGGCGGCCGCGACGCTGCTATTGACCTGTGCGGTTCTTGCACTGCGTTTGTGGGTCATGCGCCGGGCGGCGGCGCTCACAACAGACCTGCTGGCGGGATTTATTGAAAAGGATGCCGCACCCAGTTTCGTAACGGACGAGGATGGCGCGATCCTGACGCGGAACGCGGCTGCGGCTGATCGTTTTTCTGGCTCGGGCGGCGCCACGCTTGCGGCTACACTGAGGTCGGTTTTTGCCAACCCCCAGGCGGTCTTGTACCGTTTGCAATGTCGTTCCCGGATTGTCGGAAACGCGCGCGAGGATGTGATCACCCGGCGGGGACATGTCCGGCTGGCGGTACACCGGCTCGGCGACAGCGGTTACCTTTGGCGGGTTGAGGACGTGCCGGATCGGGGCGGCGGCCCGCGGGGGGCCGAAGTCTTTGCGGTGCCAATGATCACCGTCGGTCGGTCCGGTGCCTTGTTGTTCATGAACGATGCGGCGCGCCAGCTGATCGGAACGCGCGAAAAGTCGCTCGATCATGTTTTTCCCCACCAGCCGGTTCGCCCGGGCGAAATCAATCGCCTCAATACGACAGACGGACCGGTCGATGTCATCGTGTCGGAGCGGGACGGACAGGCGGGCAAGCGCGAGCTTTTCTTCCTTTCCGTGAAGACGCAGGCGGCGACACCGCGCGAGGCGTTCGAAACCCTGCCAGTTCCGATGATCAAGCTCGAACCCAGCGGCAAGGTCCTCAAGGTCAACAGATTGGCCGGGGACCTTCTGGGTGTTGAAGTAACGCCCGAAACCGTGATGTCGGATCTTATGCAGGGGCTGGGACGTCCGGTGACCGACTGGTTGCGCGACACGGCGCTGGGTGTTTCGCATCAGAAGTCTGAGTTCCTGCGCCTGACCCGGCCCGACAAAGAGGTCTTTGTTCAGGTTACGCTCAGCCGGGTCTTCGAAGAGGGCGGCACCGTCCTTATCGCGTTGCTGAACGACGCGACCGAGTTAAAGTCGCTGGAAGCGCAATTCGTGCAGAGCCAGAAAATGCAGGCCATTGGTCAGCTGGCCGGCGGAATTGCGCATGATTTCAACAACCTGCTGACTGCGATTTCCGGTCATTGCGACCTGCTGTTGTTGCGCCACGATCAGGGTGACCAGAATTACGGCGACCTTGTGCAGATCAACCAGAACGCCAATCGCGCGGCGGCGCTGGTCAGCCAGCTGCTGGCATTTTCTCGCAAGCAGACCCTGCGCCCAGAGGTTCTGGATCTGCGCGACACCCTATCGGACCTGACCCACCTGCTGAACCGGCTGGTTGGCGAAAAAGTGACGCTGACGCTCAGCCACGACCCTGTGCTGCGGCCAATTCGCGCCGACAAACGCCAGCTGGAACAAGTGTTGATGAACCTCGTGGTCAATGCCCGAGATGCGATGCTTCAGGGAGGCGAGATCCGGATCGAGACCGAGGTCCTGACGCTTGAGACTCCATTGACGCGTGACCGTGCTACGGTTCCGTCAGGCGATTACGTGACGGTCAAGGTCAGCGATAAGGGGATCGGCATCTCGCCGGACAAGCTGCAAAAGGTGTTCGAGCCGTTCTATACCACCAAGCGGACCGGGGAGGGCACCGGGCTTGGCCTGTCGACCGCCTATGGCATCATCAAACAGACTGGCGGATTCATCTTTGTCGATAGTGTTCCGGGCGAAGGAACCGAATTCACCCTGTTCTTTCCAGTTTTCGAACCCGAAGCCAGCGATATTGTGGTCAAACCGGCAGTCTCGCCCAATCCGGTCCCGCAGCATGGAGATGGGGTTGTTCTGCTGGTCGAGGACGAAGCGCCGGTACGCGCCTTTGCCAGCCGTGCCCTGAGGCTGCGCGGCTACACGGTGCTCGAGGCGGAATCGGCCGAAGACGCCCTGCGCCTGCTCGAAGATCCGGAACTGACGGTCGATGTGTTCGTAACGGACGTGGTGATGCCGGGAATGGACGGCCCGAGTTGGGTGCGCATGGCGCTCGAGGACCGTCCCTCGGTGCGCGTGGTCTTCGTATCGGGTTACGCCGAGGGCGCATTCGGTGAAACGGGGCCGTCGGTTCCCAACTCAGTCTTCTTGCCAAAACCTTTTTCTCTCAATCAGTTAACAGAGACTGTTCACCAACAGTTACACTGATCCGATGCTGTCATAAAGATCGAACTCCTCGGCGCATTTACGGCGATACTTCTGCAGTGTCTCCGGCGACAGGGTCAGCTCCATCTTGGGCGATACATTCGCCTGTCCCGGCGCCACCGGGACCTGCAGGCGCTCCTCAAGAAAACCGATGAGCCTGTCGGGCTCTTCGTAGCGGAATAGGTGATCGATGCTGACGCCATTTGGCCGTGGCTCCAGGAACTTGGCCTGGCTGCCGACGCGGGCGTAACCGGGCTTGTCCCCCTTGAGATAGGCCGTCACGAATTCGTCGAAACTCACGTCGTGGGTTGAATTCGGCCGACCTTTCATAAAGGGCCGCCGCCGATAGCGATACCAGCTGCCCAGCCAGCTCACCGGCTCGCGCATCACCGCTATTGTTTCCATGCGCGCGTGGCAGATCTTTTCGAACATCGGCCGGAAAAACCGGTTGTAGCGATAGACAGGCGCGTGCTTCAGCTCGGGCGGATCGGTGATCACAATGGTGGCGTGGTCGCGCAGGGCGGTTTCAAAGGCGGTGGTGCCGGTCTTGGGAACCGACAGGAAAACCAGGCGTTCGTTATGGAAAACAAGCATTTATCCGGTCATATTCCATTGTCCGTTTGGCAGAGACTGCCGTAAACGACTCCTTAAGACAATTGCGAAACACTCAAATCGGTGAAAATTGTAATTGAAATGTTCTCTTTTTGGTCCTATCCAGAACAAGAGGTGAACAAAGCAGCGATTGCCGCACCCCGCGCGGTGTGACAAAAGAAAAGGTGAACGGGACAATGGCGGATCTTCTCTCGATGAGCAGCAAGCAGAACGCGGACAAGCAAAAGGCGCTGGACAGCGCCCTGGCCCAGATCGAACGGCAGTTCGGCAAGGGGTCGATCATGAAACTGGGCGACGACAATGCAGTGCAGGAAATCGCGGCCAGTTCGACCGGCTCGCTGGGCCTGGATATCGCGCTGGGCATCGGTGGCCTGCCGATGGGGCGGATCGTCGAGATCTATGGCCCGGAAAGCTCGGGCAAGACCACGCTGACGCTGCATTGCATCGCCGAGCAGCAGAAGAAGGGCGGCGTTTGCGCCTTTGTCGACGCAGAACACGCTATGGACCCGCAATATGCCCGCAAGCTGGGCGTCGACATCGACGAGCTGCTGATCTCGCAGCCCGACACCGGCGAACAGGCGTTGGAAATCACCGACACGCTGGTGCGCTCGGGGGCGGTCAATATGGTGGTGGTCGATTCGGTGGCGGCCCTGACCCCGAAGTCCGAGCTTGAGGGCGACATGGGCGATTCCAGCGTCGGCGTTCAGGCTCGCCTGATGAGCCAGGCCATGCGCAAACTGACCGGCTCGATCAGCCGCAGTAATTGTATGGTGATCTTTATTAACCAGATCCGGATGAAGATCGGCGTGATGTTCGGCAGCCCGGAAACCACCACTGGAGGCAATGCGCTAAAGTTCTATTCTTCAGTGCGGCTCGACATTCGCCGCATCGGCGCTGTCAAGGACCGCGACGAGGTGGTCGGCAACGCCACGCGCGTCAAGGTGGTCAAGAACAAAGTGGCGCCGCCGTTCCGCGAGGTGGAGTTCGACATCATGTATGGCGAGGGAATATCGAAGATGGGCGAGCTGCTTGATCTGGGCGTCAAGGCCGGCGTTGTCAACAAATCGGGTTCGTGGTTCAGCTACGGCGACGAGCGCATCGGCCAGGGCCGCGAGAATGCCAAGGCTTTCCTGCGTGATCACGGCCGCATCGCGCTTGAGATCGAAGACAAGATCCGCGCCTCGCACGGGCTGGACTTCGACATGCCTCAGGGGGGCGAGGAAGACATTCTTGAGGCCTGATGCGGGCGACATCGGAATAGCAGGGGCGCCTCGCGGGGCGCCCTTTTTAATGGGGGGGCCGCTTTATGTGGACAGCCGCCGGACAGGGGGATAGACCTGTGCGAACCGAGTTCATTCCCAGCGCAAACCGCCGCCAAGAGACAGACCATGCCCTCCCTGAACGACATTCGCTCGACCTTCCTGAATTATTTCGCCAAGAACGGCCACGAAGTGGTCGATAGCAGCCCTCTCGTGCCGCGCAACGATCCGACGCTGATGTTCGCCAACTCCGGCATGGTGCAGTTCAAAAACCTGTTCACCGGCATCGAACACCGCGATTACAAGCGCGCGACGACGGCGCAGAAATGCGTGCGCGCCGGCGGCAAACACAACGACCTCGACAACGTCGGCTACACCGCCCGCCACCACACTTTCTTCGAGATGCTGGGCAACTTCAGCTTTGGCGACTATTTCAAGAACGAGGCGATCCCCTTTGCCTGGGAGCTGATTACCCGCGATTTCGATATTCCCAGCGACCGCCTCTACACCACGGTCTATCACACTGATGACGAGGCCTTTGAAATTTGGAAAAAGGTCGGCGTGCCGGAAAGCCGGATCATCCGGATCGCCACCTCCGACAACTTCTGGCAGATGGGGCCGACCGGCCCCTGCGGCCCCTGCACCGAGATCTTCTACGACCACGGCGATCACATCTGGGGCGGTCCTCCGGGCAGCCCCGAAGAGGACGGCGACCGGTTCATCGAGATCTGGAATATCGTCTTCATGCAGAACGAGCAGTTCGAGGACGGCTCGATGAAGGCGCTCGACATGCAATCGATCGACACCGGTATGGGGCTGGAACGGATCGGCGCCTTGCTGCAGGGCAGCCATGACAACTACGATACCGACCTGTTCAAGGCGCTGATCGAGGCCAGCGCCGAGGCGACCAGCGTCGCCCCCTATGGCGATCAGAACGTGCACCACCGGGTGATTGCGGATCACCTGCGATCGACCTCTTTCCTGATCGCGGACGGGGTGATGCCCAGCAATGATGGGCGCGGCTATGTGCTGCGCCGGATCATGCGCCGGGCGATGCGGCACGCGCACCTGCTGGGGGCCAAGGATCCGGTCATGAACCGTCTGGTGCCGGCGCTGGTCAGCCAGATGGGCGCGGCCTATCCGGAACTCGGCCGGGCGCAGGCGCTGATCGAGGAAACCCTGCTGCTGGAGGAAACCCGCTTCAAGCAGACTCTGGACCGTGGCCTGAAACTTCTCGACGACGAATTGACAGGGCTGGCCGAGGGCGCGGCGCTGCCGGGCGAGGCAGCGTTCAAACTCTATGACACCTACGGCTTCCCGCTCGACCTGACGCAAGATGCGCTGCGCGAAAAGGGCCGCACGGTGGATACCGAGGGCTTCGATGCCGCCATGGCCGAGCAAAAGGCCAAGGCTCGCGCGGCCTGGTCCGGATCGGGCGAGGCGGCGGATACGGCGGTCTGGTTCGACGTGCTGGATACCGCCGGGGCCACAGATTTCTTGGGCTACGACACCGAAAAGGCCGAGGGCCAGGTGGTCGCGCTGGTGCGGGACGGCGCGCTCGTCGATGCCTTGGGCGCAGGTGATGAGGGCTGGGTGGTGACCAACCAGAGCCCGTTCTATGGTGAATCCGGCGGTCAAGTCGGTGACAGAGGCGTGATCCGGCGCATCGACAACCGCGATGACGTGTCCAAGGTCGAGGACACCCGCAAGTTTGCCGATGGCAAGATATATGCCCACAAGGTGACGGTGGAACGCGGAACCTTGGCCAAGGGCGAACCTGTCGAGCTCGAGGTCGATCACGCCCGCCGGACCGCGATCCGGGCCAATCACTCCGCGACCCATCTGCTGCACGAAGCGCTGCGGCAGGCTCTTGGCGATCACGTGGCGCAGCGCGGCTCGCTGAACGCAGATGACCGGCTGCGGTTCGATTTCTCGCATTCCAAGGCGCTGACAGCTGATGAACTGGCCACGGTCGAGGCCGAGGTCAACGACTACATCCGCCAGAACGCACCGGTGGTGACGCGGATCATGACTCCCGACGACGCCCGCGGGCTTGGGGCTCAGGCGCTCTTTGGCGAGAAATACGGTGACGAGGTCCGCGTCGTCTCAATGGGGCTGCAGGCGGGCTCGGGCAAGGGCGCCGATGGCCAGACCTATTCGCTGGAACTCTGCGGCGGCACCCACGTGCAGCGTACAGGCGATATCGGCGAATTCGTGCTGCTGGGGGACAGCGCCTCCAGCGCAGGCGTGCGCCGGATCGAGGCGCTGACCGGGCGGGGCGCCCATGCCTACGTGGCGCAGATGCGGCAAGTTCTCGGCGCGCTGCAGGGCGAGCTCAAGACCGCGCCGGAACAGCTGCTGGAACGGATCCGGGGTGATCAGGCCAAGCTGCGCGAGCTGGGCAACGAGGTGGCCCAACTGCGCCGCGATCTGGCGATGGCCGGCGGCGGCCGGCAGGACGCCCCCGAGGCGCGCGAGGTCGGCGGCATCAAGCTGGTGGCGCAGGTGCTGTCGGGGGTGACCGGCAAGGACCTGCCGCCGTTGATCGACGAACACAAGGCGCGGTTGGAAAGCGGCGCGGTGGTGCTGATCGCCGATGCCGGCGGCAAGGCCGCCGTGGCGGCGGGTGTCACGCAGGATTTGACAGACCGCGTTTCGGCTGTTGATCTGGTGCGCGCGGCGGTGGCGGAACTGGGCGGCAAGGGGGGCGGTGGCCGCCCAGACATGGCTCAGGGCGGCGGTCGCGACGCAACAAATGCCGAGGCGGCCTTCAAGGCGGTCGAGGCGGTATTGGAGGGTTAGGATGCCGGCACTTTGGATTGCACATGTGACCGTGACCGACGCAGAGGCGTATGGCAAATACGCCGAACTGGCGGGACCGGCGATCGCAAAACACGGTGGTAGATTCATCGCGCGGGGCGGACGGTTCGTTCAACTCGAAGGTCAGGAACGGCCGCGCAACGTGGTGGCGACCTTTCCCAGCGTTGAAGCGGCGGTGGAGTGCTACAACTCGCACGACTACCAGCAGGCTCTGGCCCATGCGCGCGATGCTTCGGAACGTGAACTGATGGTTGTCGAAACCAGCGAGTAACACGGATCTACATCAGCACGTCTTCGACCAGTTGCGAGAACAGTTGCGATTTTCCGGAAACCCCGGCCTTGCGATAAATCGCGGTGCATTGCGCCTTGACCGTACCCTCGCGGGTGTCGCGCAGCGCGGCGATTTCGCCCAATGACATCCCCTTGAGCAGGAACCACGCAACTTCGGTTTCCGCCGGTGTCAGGCTCAGCGTGTCAAAGTAATCTTGCACCACCGCAGTGAATTCGCCTGTGGTCACCCGCCGGGCGGTTTCGGCTCGGGCAATTTCGCCGTGCGCGGCCCGCGCCAGGCCGATCCCCATAACCGCGCCCAGCACAAGACCCAGGCTGGCGCCGATTTCAACCAGCTCGCGAGTTTGCCAGCGCAGGGGCAGGGTGGGCAGGCCGAGGATGGAGGCGAGGATTTCCCACAGGAAATAGGTGCCGCAGCCGGCCTGCACCGCGACCAGAACCCAGACCAATGTCGGATGGCGCATCATCGGGCGGTCCCGGTCCAAAGACAGCGACGGTGTTGCAGTGTCATTTTATTCACTGATCCCGCCGACACCCCCGCCGATACCGCCACCGACACCCCCGCCGATACCGCCACC
>JBFHMM010000093.1:0-13889 GCA_041594355.1 Paracoccaceae bacterium
CCGGTCGGCGCCGCCGACCCCTCCGCGATGACCGATACCGAACGCTCCGCTTTCCGGGCCGAGGTCCGCGCCTATCTGATGGAAAACCCGGAAGTCATCCTGGAAGCCGTGGAAGTTTACAAGGCGCAACAGGCCGAAACCGAGGCGCAAGCGGATTTCCAGCTGGTCGCCGCACATGCCGACGAAATCTTCAACGACGGCTACTCCTGGATCGGTGGCAATCCAGACGGCGACATCACGCTGGTCGAATTCATGGACTACCGTTGCGGCTACTGCCGCCGCGCCGTCCCCGAGGTCGCCAAGCTTCTGAGCGAAGACGGCAACATTCGGCTGATCATCAAGGAGTTCCCGATCCTCGGCGAGGGTTCCGTGCTGTCGTCGCGCTTTGCCGTGGCAACCAAGCAGATAGCCGGCGACGAAGCCTACAAACAGGTGCATGACGCACTGATCGCGGTGAATGGCGACATCACCGACGTGATCCTGCGCCGCCTGGCGACCGAATTGGGGCTGGACGCGGACGCCATCCTGGCGCGTATGGACAGCGCCGAAGTGACCGCCGAACTGGCCGCCACCCGCGATCTGGCCCAAAGGCTGCAGATCTCGGGAACTCCGACCTTTGTGCTTCAGGACGAACTGCTGCGCGGCTTCCTGCCTGCCGACCAGATGGCGATCATTGTCGCGGAAAAACGCGACGACGGTTAAGCCTGATCATAGAGGCGCAAGCTCTCCCGCCAGGCCTCGCGGCATCAAAGATGCCGTTCGTCCCGTTGGGCCGGGCAGCGCGCGCGATCCGCGCGCTGCGGTTGCGCTCCTATCAAACCCGCCTTTTCATCTCTTTCACAATACTCCGGGGCTGAGGCCGAAGGCCAAGGGCGCCCCCCTTCGGCTGACAACACTTAATGTCCGGCGTTAGGAAAGAACAGTTGCTGCCCGTTCAGCCTGTAACCAGCGATCGCCGACTGCCCTTCGGCCCCGGTCAACCAGTCGATGAATTGCTGCCCCGCATCTGCCTTGACATGTGCGTGCCTGGCCGGATTGACCAAAATGATGCCGTACTGGTTGAACAGCCTCCGGTCGCCTTCGACCAGCACCCGCATTCCGTCCTTGTTGCCATGGGCAATCCACGTCGCCCGGTCGGTCAGCGCATATGCGCCCATGCCGGCCGCGATGTTCAGCGTTGCTCCCATGCCAGCCCCGGTTTCCCGGTACCAGCTGCCAGAGGCCTCCGACACATCAATGCCTGCGGACATCCAATAGCGCAGCTCAGCCTTGTGCGTTCCGCTGTCGTCTCCGCGCGAGGCAAAAGGCGCCTGGGTCGCCGCCACCAAATACAAGGCGGCCACAATATCGTTTCCTCCCCCGATCCCGGCCGGATCGGCATCCGGCCCGATCAGCACAAAGTCATTGTACATCACATCCAGGCGCGCGACGCCCCATCCTTCGACCACAAAGGCCTCTTCAGCGGATTTGGCATGTACCAGCAATACGTCGCCATCCCCGTTCATCGCATTCCGGATTGCCTGACCAGTCCCGACAGCCACAACCCGGACCTCGATTCCGGTTGCCGCCTCAAAGCTTGGAAGAATTGCGTCCAGCAACCCGGAGTTCTGCGTCGAGGTTGTCGACTGCACAACGATAAAGCCGTCCTTGGCCTGTATCTGCCCCGCGCCCACAGCACATCCGAGGGCCACAGCCGCGGCCAGAAGCCAGCGTTTCTTCATCCGTCATCTCCATTGGATTTCTCGTGTTCAGATCACCAGCGCCCCGGACAAATAGGCCCGTCCGGCCGCAGTTCTCGGGGCGGCGAAGAAGTCCGCCGCCTGAGCGTGTTCCGCCACTTTCCCGGCCTGCATCAGGACGATGTCATGTCCCAACCGCCGGGCCTGCCCGACGTCATGCGTCACCATCACGATCCTCGTGCCGCGCGCCGACGCCCGCAGGATCAGCGCCTCGACGGCCTGTGTCGCGGCCGGATCCAGTGCACTGGTGGGTTCGTCCAGAAACAGGATCTCAGGGTTGCAGGCCAGCGCGCGCAGGATCGCCAGCCGCTGCGCTTCACCGCCCGACAGGCTGCGGGCTGCTTGCCTTTGCTTGCCTGACAAGCCGCCTTCGTCCAGCAGCGCCGCGATGCGCGCTTTTCGGCTGCGCCATCGAATACCTTGACGCCGGAAGACAAAATCCAAGTTGGCGGCAACCGACCGGCGCAACAACACCGGCGTCTGAAATACCATCGCCTGCCGCGCCCTTTGATCTTCGCCCAGCAGCGCGCCATCCTGCCAAACAGTGCCGCCGTCTGGCGGGATCAACCCGTGCATACACCTCAGCAACAGGCTTTTCCCGGCACCGTTCGGACCCAAAATCAACGTCGGTCCCGGACCGCCAAGCGCCAGATAGGGAACGTCCAACAAGGTGCTGCCATTGCGCCCAATGCGCAGGTTTTCAACCGCCATCCGTGGTTGGGTCAGCATTTCAGCTCCATCCCAGTCACGCATGATACAGTACCTCGCGTTCACGGCTGATCCCAATCATGCTGACCAGGGCCGTCACCAGAAAGGCAATCCCGACCAGAATAGCACCAAGCGCCAACGCAAGCGCCAAGTTGCCCTTGGACGTCTCCAGCGCAATAGTCGTCGTCATCACCCTTGTCACATGGTTGATGTTTCCCCCCACGACGATCACCGCGCCGACTTCGGCGATAGCCCGGCCAAAACCCGCCAGCAATGCGGTCAGGAGCGCCAGCCGCCCATCCCAAAGCAGCACCGGTATCGATGCCAGCCGCGATACACCGAGAGACCGCAACTGCTCGGTGTATTCCGCATCCAGCGATTCCACGGTCTGGCGAGTTAGCGCAGCGATGATCGGGATAACCAACAGGACCTGGGCAATGATCATGGCCGCTGGTGTGTACAACAGTTGCAACACGCCCAACGGACCCGACCGCGATAGCATCAAATAGACCAGAAGACCGACCACAACAGGTGGCAGTCCCATCAGCGCATTCAGCAGGATGATTACGAACCGGCGTCCGGGAAAACGGCTCACCGCCAGAGCGGCGCCAATCGGCATCCCGATGCAGGCGGCAATCAAAACGGCCAGCAACGAGACTTTCAGAGACAAAAGAACAATATCCCAAAGACCCGGGTCGCCGGTGACGATCAAGCCAAAAGCCGTCCTGAATTCTTCTGAAAATCCCTGCATTTTTTACGTTCTTTTGGGTATTTTCGTAGATGAAACAGAGTATTGCACATAAATTGCAACCGGTCACGACTTGATTTGACCACGCGCGGCTTTCCCAGACACGGCATGTCAAAACGCGGAGGGCCCCGGTCTCCCGGGGCCCCCTTTCATTATCTCTGGGTTGGTATCAATTCAGCGCAGCATCGGTGATGACATGCGTCCAGGCCCCTTCCGGCTGCTTGCTGATCACCGGGTCAGATCCGCCCGCCAGCAGGGTATCGACCGTACGCTGAAAATCGGCCGGATCCAATGCGCCGTTGGACCCCGCGGTCAGCTTGGCGATCTCGCCCATCATGCGAACCTGATGCGCCTCGGTCTGGGCGCCGGTGGCGTCATTGTCCAGCACGACGCCAGCGGCTTCTTCCGGGTTCGCCTCGGCCCATTTCCAGCCCTTCATCGAAGCGCGCACGAACCGTACCATCTTGTCGACGAAAGCCGGGTCAGACAGGTTCTCCTCCAGCACATAGATGCCGTCCTCCAGCGTGGCGACCCCCATGTCCTCGTATTTGAAGGTGACCAGCTCGTCCTCGCCAACCCCGGCATCCAGAACCTGACCGTATTCGTTGTAAGTCATGGTCGAGATACAGTCGGCCTGCCGCTGCAGCAACGGATCGACGTTAAAGCCCTGTTTCAACACCGTCACGCCGTCGTCGCCACCGTCGGTCGAGATCCCTTCCTGGCTCATCCAACTCAGGAACGGGTATTCATTGCCAAAAAACCAGACGCCGATGGTCTTGCCCTTGAAATCCTGCGGCCCGGTGATCCCGGTGTCCTTCCAACAGGTCAGCATCAGCCCCGAGGATTTGAACGGCTGCGCGATATTAACTACAGGCAGCCCTTTCTCGCGCGCCGCCAGTGCCGAAGGCATCCAATTCAGCATCGCGTCGGCGCCGCCACCGGCCAGAACCTGCGGCGGGGCGATGTCCGGCCCGCCGGGCAGGATCGTCACATCCAGGTCCTCTTCCTCATAGAAGCCCTTGTCCAGCGCAACGTAATAACCCGCGAACTGCGCCTGGGTCACCCACTGCAACTGCAGCTTGACTTCGTCTGCCGCCAATGCCGGACCCGCCGCCAGCGCTAGCGCCAGCGCCGCGCCATTCATCAGTTTTTTCATTTTCTTCACTCCTTGTTGATCTTCTTTTGATGGAGGTCCTCACCCCCGTTGCGACGGATGCCAGAAGGTCACCGCCTTTTCGATTAGCGCCACAAGCCCATAAAACAACGAACCGGCCAGCGCGGCGACTACAATCTCGGCCCAGACCATATCCAGCGCAAGCTGCCCGACACTGGTCGAGATACGAAAGCCCATGCCCACTGTGGGAGAGCCGAAAAACTCCGCAACAATCGCCCCAATCAACGCCAGCGTGGTGGCGATCTTCAGACCGTTGAAAATAAACGGCATCGCCGCCGGCAGCCGCAGCTTGAAAAACCCCTGCCAGTAACTCGCCGCATAGGTCTCCATCAGGTCGCGCTGCATGGCGCTGGTCTCTCGCAGGCCCGCCACCGTGTTCACCAGCACCGGAAAGAATACCATGACAACGACCACCGCCGCCTTCGACTGCCAGTCAAAGCCGAACCACATCACCAGTATCGGCGCGGTGCCCACAATCGGCAGCGCCGCCACGAAATTACCCACCGGCAACAGCCCGCGGCGCAGGAAATCGCTGCGATCCACCGCCACCGCCACCAGGAACGCCGCGCCGCAGCCGATGACGTACCCGCTCAGCGCGCCCTTCACAAAAGTCTGCACAAAATCCTGCCACAGGATCGGCATGCTGGCCATGAATCGCGCCGCGATCAGGCTGGGCGCCGGCAGGATCACCAGCGGCACCTGCAACCCGCGCACCAGCAGCTCCCAGACCAGCAGTATCGTCGCGCCAAAGATCATCGGCACCGCCAGCCGCACGGCCCGCGTCTGGGCCACCGGCCCCTCGGCCAGCCGCGTGTTGATCCACCAGCCCAACAGCCACAAAACAAACGCCAGGGCCACCAACATCATCGCCGCGCCCCTTCATCTCTTTCCAAATACTCCGGGGGCGTCGCGCCTCGCGCAACCTTGCCTCCGGCGCGCGGCCTGCACGCGACAGGGGCAGCGCCCCCTCCCGGGCACAAGCACAGCAACACCGCCCTCATGCCGCCATCCCCATACGTTTCAATGTCACCCGCTCGATCAGCCCCAGCAGCCCGACAAGGCAAGCCGCCAGGATCGCCGCCGCAAATAGCGCCGCCCAGATCTGCACCGTCTGCCCATAATAGCTGCCCGCCAGCAACCGCGCGCCCAGGCCCGCAACCGCACCCGTCGGCAACTCGCCCACAATCGCGCCGACCAGCGAGGCCGCGATGCCGATCTTCAGCGAGGCGAAGAGATAGGGCATCGACGCCGGCAGCCGCAGCTTCCAGAACACCTGCCCGCCGCTGGCGAAATAGGTCCGCATCAGATCCAGCTGCATCGGTCCGGGGCTGCGCAGCCCCTTCACCATGCCCACAACCACCGGGAAAAAGCTCAGGTAAGCCGAGATCACCGCCTTCGGGATGATCCCCTGCACGCCCACTGAATACAGCACCACGATGATCATCGGCGCCAGCGCGATGATCGGGATGGTCTGGCTGACGATGGCCCAGGGCATCACGCTCATGTCCATGACGCGGGAATGCACGATCCCCACCGCCAGCAGGATGCCCAGCCCCGTGCCGATGGCAAACCCCAACAGCGTCGCGCTCAGCGTCACCCAGCCGTGATAGACCAGGCTGCGCTTCGAGGTGATCTTCTTGTTCACCGTGGTCTGCCACAGCTCCACCGCCACCTGATGCGGCGCCGGCAGTCGCGGCCGCTCCTGCGCCCAGGTGGCCGGGATCGCAAAGCTGTTCCCGACCAACAGCGCGAAATTCGACATCCCCCGCCGATCCGCCGCATCGGCAGGTTGCACCTCGGCACCCGCCCGCTGAGCCTCGGTCAGCACGCCCTTGACGTTCATCGGCAGACAGGCCGCATACCAGATCGCGACAATCGCCGCGACCACGGTCAGCACCGCCAGAACGCTACGCATGACCCAGCGCCTTTCGCCCGAAACCGGCCCGAAGCCCCCCGATCAAAGTGGTGTCAGGGGGTGCACAGGGGGTGCACAGGGGGTGTACGGATGGTGCCCCCCCGTTTTGGGCGTTTTTCCAGCCCCGGTCAGTCATAGGAATGCCCCGCCCGCAGCCCCTCGCGGACCCGATGCGCCACCTCCAGAAACTCCGGCGTGTCGCGGATGTCCAGCGGCCGCTCGGTCGGCAGCGGGCTGTCGATCACATCGGTGATCCGGCCCGGCCGCGGGCTCATCACCACGATCCTGGTCGACAGGTACACTGCCTCGGGGATCGAATGGGTGACAAAGCCGATGGTCTTGTTGGTCCGCGCCCAGAGCTTCAGCAATTGTTCGTTCAGATGATCCCGCACGATCTCGTCCAGCGCGCCAAAAGGCTCGTCCATCAGCAGGATGTCGGCGTCGAATGCCAGCGCCCGCGCGATGCTCGCCCGCTGCTGCATCCCGCCTGACAGCTGCCAGGGGTACTTGCCACCAAATCCTTCTAGGTCAACCAGTTGCAGCACACGGTTCACGCGTTTTTCCTGGTCGGCCTTGCTGTATCCCATGATCTCCAGCGGCAGCTTGATGTTGCGTGCGATGGTCCGCCAGGGATACAGGCCCGCCGCCTGAAAGACGTACCCATAGGCCCGGTTGCGCCGCGCCTCGTCCGGGGTCATGCCATTGACGGTGATGCTGCCACCGGTGGGGCGCTCCAAGGCCGCCATCACCCGCAGGAGCGTCGTCTTGCCACAGCCCGACGGCCCGATGAAACTGACAAAATCGCCCTTGCCGATGGTCAGGTTGACGTCATTCAGCGCCTGCACCGGCCCGTCGTTCGTCTGGAACGTCAGGTTCAGATCCCGTGCCTCGATTACCGCTTCTGTTTTCATAGGTGTCGCGTTTCTCCGCCATCTAACCTGAACCTCTGCCCGGTGATACTGCCGGCCAACACGGTGGTCATACATAAATCATCCGCATCACTCTGCGGCCGGATCGGCCCGCTTCGCATCGGCTATCTCCCGTCCAACGACCGGGCCATCCACATCCACGCCGCTATGACAGCTGCTAGGAAAGCCCCGGTTTTTCCAAGCAAAGCAAACATTTCACCGCTACTTTTCACCCGATCCACGGACAGCGGCCAGACCGTAACATCCGTCTGCATAGCAAGATAACCGCTGACAAAGGCAGACACCGCAGCCCCCCGACAAAGGCCGGCTTGGGCGACTGCACCTGTTGCGCCCCCCATGTCACCACCATGGCAAACACCGGCCCGAACAGCTCGCCAAAGCGGCTGTAGAAGCGGCGGCTTCTGGCCTCTGGCGCTACCATCAGACCCCCGTGGCCGGAATGCCCGTCCGCTCCACCGGACGTGGCGCGGTCAACTCCTTCCAGGTGCTCAGCGCCCTGTTGACCGTGGCATTGGCCTCGCGCTTGACGAACCTGCCGTGGCCCTCCTGCGTGCGGATTTCACCGTCATGCACCGCCACCTGGCCCCGTGTCAGGGTAAACCGCGGCAGCCCCCTGACCTCCTTGCCCTCGAACACGTTGTAGTCGATCGCCGACTGCTGCGCACTGGCCGAAATGGTCTTGGACTTCTCCGGATCCCAGACCACGAGGTCCGCATCCGCGCCCACCAAAACCGCACCTTTCTTTGGGTAACAATTCAGGATTTTCGCGATATTGGTTGAGGTTACGGCGACAAATTCATTCATCGTCAACCGCCCGGTCGCCACCCCGTGTGTCCACAGCATCGGCATCCGGTCCTCAAGCCCCCCCGTTCCATTGGGGATCTTGGTGAAATCACCCACGCCATAGCGTTTCTGCTCGGTGGTAAAGGCACAGTGATCCGTCGCCACCACGCTCAGCGAGCCCGACTGGAGCCCGGCCCAGAGCGAATCCTGGTGCAGCTTGTTGCGGAACGGCGGGCTCATCACCCGGCGCGCGGCATGGTCCCAATCGGCGTTAAAATACTCACTTTCATCCAGCGTCAGGTGCTGGATCAGCGGCTCCCCCCAGACCCGCTTGCCCATCATCCGCGCCCGCCGGATCGCCTCGTGGCTGTCCTCGCAAGAGGTGTGCACAACGTAAAGCGGCACCCCAGCCATGTCCGCGATCATGATCGCCCGGTTGGTCGCCTCGCCCTCCACCTGCGGCGGCCGGGAATAGGCATGCGCCTCGGGCCCGGTGTTGCCCTCGGCCAGCAGCTTGGCGCTCAGCTCGGCCACCACGTCGCCGTTCTCGGCATGCACCATGGCAATGCCGCCCAGCTCCGCCAGACGCTGGAACGACGCATACATCTCGTCGTCATTCACCATCAGCGCGCCCTTGTAGGCCATGAAATGCTTGAAGGTGTTGATGCCGCGCTCCTCGACCACGGTCTTCATCTCGTTGAATACCTGCTCGCCCCACCATGTCACCGCCACGTGAAAGGAATAGTCGCAATTGGCACGCGTCGACTTGTTGTCCCAGCGCTTCAGCGCATCCAGCAGCCCCTCGCCCGGATTGGGCAGCGCGAAATCCACCACCATCGTGGTGCCGCCGGCCAGCCCGGCCCGCGTGCCGCTCTCGAAATCATCGCTGGAATAGGTGCCCATGAACGGCATTTCCAGATGCGTATGCGGGTCGATCCCGCCCGGCATCACGTAGCAGCCAGTGGCATCCAGCACCTCGTCGCCCCTCAGATCAGGACCGATCCCGGTGATAGCCCCACCCTCGATCAGCACATCCGCCTTGTAGGTCAGATCGGCGGTGACGATGGTCCCGTTCTTGATGACTGTGGTCATGGTTGCTCTCCTGTCGTTTCCCGCTGGCCGCCCGCGCATCAGCACGCGGCGCCAATCCATTGAATTTAATACACTCTCAGGGCGCTCCGCTCCCTCAAACCGACCCGAAACAGTCGATCGCCCGCCCATGTACCCCGATATCCAGCGGCCCGAACTGCCCCTCGACACAGAGCGAAAAATACCCCGCGCGCGGCATGTAAACCACCCGGTAGGGCCCGTTGGCCCGCGTCACCGACCAGCATTGCCGCATCACCGCGCCGCTGAACTGGACCTCCACTTGTTCCGGCGGTGTCAGCGCAGCGCGGAACGCCGCCAACGTAGCCTCCGCTTCCGGGGTGTCGGTAGCGAATTCCAACACCTCGCGCGCGATCATACCGCTGATCCGCTTTGCCAACTCCGGTCCGGCCTTCGCCAACTCCGCCGCCACGCCGGCGCCCCCTTCTCATCTTTCTCCAAATACTCAAAGGGGTTGCCATTGTCGCGCCATTGGTTCGAGTGTCAATGGCGAGGGGCTGGCCCCCAATCACTCCACGATCTCGGCGGTCTCCAGCACCGCATGCATCAGCACATCGGCCCCGGCGGCGGCCCATTCCGGGCTGATCTCCTCCGCCTCATTGTGGCTCAGCCCATCGACACAAGGGCACATGATCATCGCCGTCGGTGCCACGTCGTTTATCCAACAGGCATCGTGCCCGGCCCCAGAAACGATGTCCATATGGCTGTAACCCAACCGTTCCGCCGCCCCGCGCACCGCTGCGACGCAAGCCTCGTCAAAGGCCGGCGGATCGAACTGGCCGACGATTTCGGCTTCGAAACTCACCCCGATGTCTTCGCAAAGCTTCGGCGCCCGCGCCATCAGCTCGTCAACCATCCCGTTCAGCTTGTCCAGGATGTGGGTCCGCATATCGATGGTGAACACCACCTTACCTGGAATGATGTTGCGCGAATTCGGATAGACATCGATATGCCCGATCGCACCAACGGCGTTGGGCTGGTTCTTCATCGCGATTTCGTGCACCAGCTCGGTCACCAGCGCCAATCCACGCCCGGCATTCTTGCGCATCGACATCGGGGTCGACCCGGTATGGCTTTCCTTTCCCGTCACCGTGCATTCGATCCAGCGCAGCCCTTGACCGTGGGTGACCACGCCGATGTCCTTCTTTTCGGCCTCCAAAATCGGCCCCTGTTCGATATGCAGTTCGAACATGGCGTGCATCTTTCGGTCGCCAACCTTTTCCGCCCCCTTCCAGCCGATCCGCTCAAGCTCGTCGCCGAACCGCTTGCCCTCGGCATCCACCCGGTCATAGGCCCAGTCCAGCCCGTGCTTTCCCGCGAACACACCCGAGGCCAGCATCGCCGGGGCAAACCGTGTTCCCTCCTCGTTGGTCCAGTTGACCAACACAATGGGATGTTTCGTCTTCACACCCAGGTCGTTCATGGTGCGGATCGCTTCCAGCCCGCCCAGCACCCCCAGAACGCCATCGTATTTGCCGCCCGTCGGCTGGGTGTCCAGGTGCGATCCCATGTAAACCGGCAGCGCATGCGGGTCGGCGCCCTCGCGATAGGCGAACATGTTGCCGATCTCGTCCAGCCCCATGGTCAGCCCCGCCGCCTCGCACCAGCTCTGGAACAGCGCCCGGCCCTCGCCATCCTCGTCGGTCAGCGTCTGGCGATTGTTGCCGCCCGCAATGCCGGGGCCGATTTTCGCCATCTCCATCAGGCTGTCCCACAGGCGTTCGCCGTTGATCTTCAGATTCTGTGCCGGAGCGGCCATCTCACACTCTCCCTTCGCGCGCCGGTTCCGGCGTCATCTTTGATTTGACCAAACGGTCAAACTGACGCTATCACGGGCGAGGCACCAGTCAAGAATTAGCGGCACGGCACCTGAGGAAACCACGTTTTTTCACGTCGGAAACAGCAAAACTCAGGCAGATCAAACCGGACAAAGGACCCAAGGACGCCATGCCATCCAACCGTGAGCCAACCCGCATCCAGAAAAAGAACCGCGCAGCCATACTCGAGGCCGCTCTCGATGTGTTTTCTGCGCAGGGCTATCGCGGCGCAACCGTGGACGAGATCGCCACCGCCGCCGGGCTCAGTAAACCCAACCTGCTATATTACTTCCCCTCCAAGGACGCTATGCACCAGGCCCTGCTGGCCCGGCTGCTAGACACTTGGCTCGACCCGCTTCGCGATATGAACCCCGACGGGCAACCCATCGACGAAATCCTCGCCTACGTGCAGCGCAAACTGCAGATGAGCCGGGACTACCCGAGGGAATCGCGGCTCTTTGCCAATGAAATCGTGCAAGGCGCGCCACGTATCCACGCGGTGCTCTCGGGCGAGCTGAAAAAGCTGGTCGATGAAAAAACCCGCGTGATCGACGGCTGGATCGCCCAGCGCCGCATCGCTGCCATTCACCCGCATCACTTAATTTTCTCGATCTGGTCGCTGACCCAGCACTACGCGGATTTCGACGTCCAGATCCGCGCGGTTCTGGGCTCCGAAGATCCCTATGACGCCGCTCCGTCCTTTCTCGACACCCTCTACAGGCGGTTGCTGACCCCCTGACCTTTTGGCATTACCGATCCCGGCAGGTGCCGGAACAGGGTATTTTTTTGATCTGACAGACGTGAGGGCGGGCCGAACCGCGCTCGATCCGTTACTCCGCAGCCTGCGCCGAGGGATTGTTGGGATGCGTGGTCCAGTTCGCATAGGCCGGATCGACCACCTTGCCGGTTCGCGGATCGACCTCGCCCGCCGGCATCTGCACCATAGAGATACAGTTCTCGACCGGGCAGACATCGACACAGAGGTTGCACGCCACGCATTCGGCGTCGTTGACCTCGAACACGCGCCCTTCTTTCATCCAGATCGCCTGGTGCGAGGTATCCTCGCACGCCGCGAAACAACGGCCGCACTTGATGCATTGATCCTGGTCGATCTTGGCCTTGGCGACGTAATTCAGGTTCAGGTATTGCCAATCGGTGACATTGGGCACCGCGCGACCGGTGACATCGGCAATGCTGGTAAAGCCCTTTTCGTCCATCCATCGGCTCAGACCGGCGGTCATTTCGTCGATCACCTTGAACCCGTAGGTCATGGCGGCCGTACAGACCTGAACGGTGCCGCAGCCTAGGGCGAGGTATTCAGCGGCATCGCGCCATGTGGTCACGCCGCCAATCCCCGAGATCGGCAGGTTGCGCGTTTCCGGGTCGCGCGCAATCTCGGCAACCATGTTCAGCGCGATCGGCTTGACCGCCGGGCCGCAGTACCCGCCGTGACTGCCCTTGCCGTCGATCGACGGCTCCGGGCTGAAGGTATCAAGGTTCACCGACGTGATGGAACTGATTGTATTTATGAGAGAAACTGCATCCGCCCCGCCGTTGTGCGCGGCCCGTGCCGGATAGCGGATGTCAGTAATATTCGGCGTCAGCTTGACGATCACCGGCTTGTCGTAATTTTCCTTGCACCAGCGCGTCACCATCTCGATGTATTCCGGCACCTGCCCCACGGCGGCCCCCATTCCGCGCTCGCTCATCCCATGCGGGCAGCCGAAGTTCAGCTCGATCCCGTCGGCGCCGGTTTCGGCCACACGTGGCAGGATCGCCTTCCACTCGGCTTCCTCGCAGGGCACCATCAGCGACACGATCACCGCGCGATCCGGGTAGTCGGACTTGACCCGTGCGATCTCTTCCAGGTTCACCTCCAGCGGTCGGTCGGTGATCAGCTCGATGTTGTTGAGCCCGAGAAGACGCCGGTCGGCCCCGTAAACCGCGCCGTAGCGTGGCCCGTTGACATTGACCACCGGCGGCCCCTCGGCGCCGAGCGTCTTCCACACCACACCGCCCCAGCCCGCCTCAAAGGCGCGGCGGACGTTGTATTCCTTGTCCGTCGGCGGGGCCGAGGCCAGCCAGAACGGGTTGGGGCTCGAAATGCCCAGGAAATCAGTCGTCAAGTCAGCCATTTTGCAACTCCCTGTCCCGAAACGGCCGCGTTCCGCCGTCCCGTGTAGGGTGGGTTTTCAACCCACCAGCGCTTTGTGAATATCCATCGCCGCATCGCGGCCCTCGGCGACTGCCGTCACGGTCAGATCGTCGCCGCCAGCGGCACAGTCGCCCCCGGCCCAAACGCCGGCGACCGAGGTGCGCCCGCCTTCACTGACCGCGATCTTGCCACCCTCCAGGTCCAACGCCTCGGGGGCGCCGTCCAGTGTCTGGCCGATCGCCTTGAAAAGCTGATCGGCCGGCAGCGTCACGGTTTCTCCCGTACCTGTCACGCGGCCATCCACGACCTGCGTATATTCCAGATCGACAGCTGTCAGCGCCCCTGTCCCCGTCAGCCCAACCGGCATCACGTTAAACATCAGCCGGACACCCTTTGACGCTGCCAGATCCTGTTCAAACCGGCTGGCTGGCATGGCATCACGCCCCCGGCGATAGGCGATGGTGACGTTCTCTGCGCCCAGCAGTTTCGACTGCACCGCCACGTCCACCGCCGTCATGCCGCCGCCGATAACCACCACGTTGCGCCCCCCGGGCAGCGCCGACAGGTCCTCTGCCTGACGCAGCTCGGCAATGAAGTCGACCGCGTTGCGCACACCGGGCATGTCCCCGTCCGGCACGCGCAACGCGTTGACACCGCCCAGACCGATGGAGAGGAACACCGCGTCATGGACGGCTTTCAGGCCATCCAGCGTCAGCTCACGGCCTAACGCCCGGCCCGTTTCGATAGTAATACCGCCGATCTGCATCAGCCAGTCGACTTCGCTCTGGGCAAAGCCCCCGGTGGCCTTGTAGGC
>JBFHMM010000094.1:0-13710 GCA_041594355.1 Paracoccaceae bacterium
ACGACAGGGACGCACTAAATGACAAGTTGGATGAAATGGGTGTTGCTCGGCCTGCTATCGGTCGTCTGCGGCATTTTCGTTCTGAACAACCCGGTCGCGGCGTCCATCGCCGTTACCACGCTGGCGGGCATCCTCTTCGTCGTGATGGGTGTGTTTCAGGTCTTTGCCGGCTTCGGAAACGAGGGCGGCTGGGGCAAACTCATGGGGATCGGCCTGGGCGTGCTGATGGTCCTGCTGGGCGGATCGCTGCTGAGCCAGCCGCTGGTCGGGGTTCTTACGCTGACCTATGCGATTGTCATCCTGTTCGCCGCAAACGGCGTCGCACGGCTGATCGTCGGGTTCCAGATGAAGCAGACACCTTTTTTCTGGCCGATGATCCTGGCAGGTGCGGTATCTATCGCCTTGTCGATCTACATCATCGCCAACTTCGCTGCCGTGGCGCTGCCGCTGCTGGGTTTCCTGGTGGGCATTGAGTTGCTGTTCAACGGTATCAGCCTCATCATCCTCGGCTTTTTCGTCCGCTCGCACGGCGAAGACCCGACCGCCTGAAATCGTCTCTGAGACGAGCCAAGCTCTGCGAAAGGTCACGCAGCCGATGCGTGGCCTTTTTCGTGTTTGCGAAGGTCTCTGCCGATACACACCAGATATGGTAGGTGGTCAAAATTGCGCCACAATGCACTTCTGCAATGATGCAAAGTCGCACCAGTTTTTCCAAGGTTTTGCCATAAATCCGAGGTTTCGTGGCGGGATCACTTGAGCGGGTGGCCGAATGAAGGCACAAATGAGGCCAAATTGAGGCACACCGCTTTACGTAGCGGGATCAAGTTGGAACAAAGGCCTGGCATCGTATCAGCCTGTCCAGTTTGAAGGGATCGGTCAGTGTTTGCACAATATGCAGGCGCAGCTATGCGCGCACTCTTGGTAGCTTTGCTGGTGGCGACACCGTCATTTCTGTTGCCGCTGCCGTCATCTCACGCGACGGATATCGTCGCGCTGCTTGCCATTATTGCGGCGCTCCTGACCTTTGCGGAATACAGCGCCAGCTATCCCAGCATCGTCGAATTCCGCGATGCCCCGCCGATCAACCGCATCCGTTTTGCCGCTCTGATGACCATAGTCATATTCCTGACTGCGATCTACAAATATCAGTATGAACCCACGCAACTGACCTCGATTTTCGCGGGTTTGGGCCGTGTGATCGGCGAAGTGCTGGATTTCCCCTATTCGCCGGTCCGGCTGGTTCTGGTGATGCTGCCGGACGATACCTCAGCCGCCACGATAACCCTGTTGCGTGCGGCATCCGGGGTTGCCTATGGTCTGAGCCTCTTGGCGGTCGTGGCCTTTCTCGGGGCGGTGCGGCTGTTCAGCTGGCCGATCGGAAACGGCGCGTTCAATGTCTGGGTGAACCTGCCGCTGTTCGATCCGACCACCGGCGGCGACGTCGTCTTTCGGCTGCAGCGGGACGGGCGGATCAACATGGTTCTCGGTATTTTGTTCCCCTTTGTCATTCCGGCGCTGGTTCAGATCGGAACGATGATCTTTTCCCCTCTTCCGCTGAACCATCCGCAATCGCAGATCTGGCTGCTCTGCGCCTGGGCATTCCTGCCCGCCAGCATGCTGATGCGCGGGATCGCGATGCTGCGGATTGCCGAACTGATCGAGGCAAAGCGCCGCCGCGCTTATGCCAACGCCGAGGCGCTGCAGGCCGCATGACACGGGCGGCGGTGGCCCTCTGCCTGTTTTCCTTGGTGATCTGGCCCGCGCTGTTGGCGGCGGACAGCCTGCGCGTCGCCACTTTTAACACCGAACTGATGCGCAAGGGGCCGGGGCTGCTGCTGCGGGACCTGCGACGTGGTGACGATTCGCAAATACGGGCCGTCGTGACCGTGATCGCCGGGGCCGAGCCGGACGTAATCGCGCTGCAGGGGCTGGACTGGGACCTAGACGGCTTGGCCCTGGCCGAACTGGCGGTCTTGCTGGCACAGGCCGGATCTCCTTTCCCGTATATATTTACCGCGCGACCCAACAGCGGCATGGCAACAGATCTGGATCTGGATGGGGATGGCCGGACCGGTGGCGGGGCGGATGCACATGGGTTCGGATTGTTCACCGGCCACGGCGGCCTTGCGGTGCTGTCGAAACACCCGATCGACCGGGCCGGGGTGCGCAATTTCTCGGACCTGCTGTGGCGCGACATGCCCGATGCCCTGCTTCCGCAGCACCCCGACGGCCGCCCGTTTCCCAGCGCGGACGCGCAGGCGGTTCAACGCCTGTCCAACACAGGCCACTGGGTTGTCCCGATCCGGTTGTCCGATGGTCAGAACCTGCACCTGATGACCTTTCAGGCCGCGCCGCCGGTCTTTGACGGGGAAGAGGACCGCAATGGCCGCCGGAACCATGACGAGATCCGGTTCTGGACTCTTTACCTGGATGGTGCGTTCGGTCGGCCGCCGCAGCGGCGCATGGTGCTGGCCGGAGGCGCCAACCTGGACCCCGAAACCGGCGAGGGCCGGCACCGGGCGATCCGTGACCTGCTGCGCGACCCGCGCCTGCAGGACCCTCGCCCGTCAAGCCCCGGAGGCGGCCCGAACACGGTCGACTGGCCAAGGATCGGCCGGCTGCGGGTGGATTATGTCCTGCCCTCAGCCGACTGGCGCGTGACCGACTCCGGGGTGGTTTGGCCTGAGGACCCGGATACGGCGGCCTCATACGCCAGCCGACACCGTCTGGTTTGGGTCGACCTCGCGCTGGACTAATCCGGCCGGAATAGCGGCGGTCAGCGCCCGGTCCAGCGGTGTCGCGGCGAAATCCGGGCAGAACCTGTTAAACAGGCTTCCGTCCAGCCAATGCGGTGTCTGCCACAGATACCGCATCTCGATGAGCGAGCGCGCCATGGGCCAGACCGGGCGCGCCAACTGCAGTGGCAGCCAGGACATCCGGTTCAGGCGCACGGGCTTGCTCGTTACCCGCTCCAGACCCGCGCGAAGGTCTTCGCCGGACAGGGTGTACCCCGCAAAGGGGACATCCGCAAAGCGCGGCAGGTCGGCGCGTATTTCGGCGAGGTGGACGGCGGCCCGGCACAGGTCCGGCAGAAAGGCCCAGGCGTGCGGGATGCCGGGATCACCGGGATAGTCGAACCGGCCTTTTGCAAGCCGTTTGGTCAGGATCACGTCGAACCAGTTGCCGGAGGCTTCGGTATCGAGGAAATCGCCAGCCCGCAGAATGATCGTCGGCACACCCGAGGCACGATAGGTTGCCTCCATCGTGCGGCGCACCTGGCCCAGCGGGTTATTCGCCCGATGCGGCGTCGTCTCGGACCACGGCGCCGGGGTCTCTGCACCAAGCACATAGACGTTGCCGGGAATGATGATTGTCGCGCCAGAAACCTTCGCCGCTTCAATAACGTGCGCGGTCAGACCCGGCACCTGCCGCTGCCAGTCCGGATAGGCCGGGTTCCAGCCGTTGACGATAACATCGGCTCCCGTGGCGGCGCGGTTCAGCCTGTCCCGCTTGCGATCAAAGCGCCGAACGGTCCAGCCGGCGCGGGCGAATTGATCGGCGGCATTTCGACCGAACCGGCCGGAGGCTCCGAGGATCAGGACGGATTGAGACATGTGATAGCTCCGGTACAGTTATGGAATTTTAACTCTTATTCAATTATGAATATACGTACCCCGGAGCCGCCGTATATTGCCAGAATTTGAGCATATGGTATTCAAAACTGAATGGATAAACGACTCGAAAACTTGGATTGGGCGCTGGTTGGTAGCTTTCTGGCGGTGGCGGAGCTGGGGTCGCTGTCGGCGGCGGCGCGGGCGCAGGGGCGCAGTCAGCCGACGCTTGGGCGTGACATTCATACCTTGGAGCAGACACTGGGCGTCGAGCTCTTTGAGCGCCGCGCGCGCGGGCTGGCGCTGAGCGAGACCGGCGGGGCGCTGCTGCCGATGGCGCAGCAGATGCGCGACGCGATGCGCGCCCTCACGCTGACCGCAGCTGGTCGGTCGCAGCGGCTGGACGGCACCGTGCGGATCACCGCCAGCGTCTTTGCCTCGCATTTCGTGCTGCCGCGCGTGCTGGCGTGGATCCGGGAACAGGAACCGGCGATTCAGCTGGATCTGGTGCCCTCGGACGCATCCGAGAACCTGCTGTTTCGCGAAGCGGATATCGCGATGCGGATGTACCGCCCGGAACAGCTCGATATCGTGGCGAAAAAAGTCATCGACCTGCCGATGGGCATCTTTGCCGCGCGCAGCTACCTGGACCGGGCCGGGCGGCCGGAAACAGCGCAGGAGCTGTTGCGGCATGACCTTGTCGGCTTTGATCGTAACCCTCTAATCCTGCAGCATATGTCCGCCGCCGGCTGGCCGGTGACTCGGGAGGACTTCACCCTGCGCTGCGACGATCAGGCGGCCTATTGGCAGCTGATCCGCGCGGGGTGCGGCATCGGGTTTTCGCAAACCTCGGTCGGGCGCGCCGATCCGCTGGTCGAGGAGATCGACATCGGGATCGAGGTCCCGCCGCTGGAGGTGTGGCTGGCGGCGCATCAGGTGATGCGGCAGACGCCGCGTATCCGGCGGATCTGGGATCTGCTGGCGGACCGGCTGGGCGCGATGGCTGCGGGCTGAGATCGACCGTTTTGTACCGCCCCGCCAGCGCGGTTTTTCTGTTTTGTACAAACCTGCGCGCCGCTTTGTTAACGGACCCCTGCCAAATCGTCTTAACCGGATGTTCACCATGCCATTCACCGATGAATGGCGGTGAACGGGCGGTAAACCTCCCGCACGGGCCGGGCGCAATGTGCCGTAGCCGAGCTCGCAATATTGACCCTTTACGCCGCACAGGCTAGGGGCTTGGCGATCATTCCCAAGGAGAGTCTCATGTCCAACCCATCGCTTCTTATCCTGCCCGGTGACGGGATCGGCCCCGAAGTCATGGCCGAGGTCCGCAAGGTCATCGACTGGTACGGCGACAAGCGCGGACTAGCCTTTGACGTCAGCGAAGATCTGGTCGGCGGCTGCGCCTATGACAAGCACGGCACGCCGCTGCATGACGACACCATGGCCAAGGCGCTGGAGGTGGACGCGGTTTTGCTGGGCGCGGTGGGCGGCCCGAAATACGACAACCTCGATTTCAGCGTGAAACCGGAACGCGGGCTGCTGCGTTTGCGCAAGGAAATGGACCTGTTTTCGAACCTGCGCCCAGCGCAGTGTTTCGACGCTCTGGCCGATTTCTCGTCGTTGAAAAAGGACGTGGTGGCGGGTCTGGACATAATGATCATCCGCGAACTGACCAGCGGTATCTATTTCGGCGAACCGCGCGGCATCTTCGAGGAAGGTAACGAACGCGTCGGCATCAACACCCAGCGCTATACCGAGAGCGAGATCGACCGCGTCGCGCGCTCGGCATTCGAACTGGCCCGCAAGCGCGGCAACAAGGTCTGTTCGATGGAGAAGGCCAACGTGATGGAGTCGGGCATCCTGTGGCGCGAGGTCGTCCAGAAGGTGCACGACGAAGATTACCCCGATGTCGAGCTGAGCCACATGTACGCCGACGCCGGTGCGATGCAGCTGTGCCGCTGGCCCAAGCAGTTTGACGTAATCGTCACCGACAACCTGTTCGGCGACCTGCTGTCGGATGCCGCTGCGATGCTGACCGGTAGTTTGGGCATGCTGCCCTCGGCCAGCCTCGGCGCACCGATGGAAAACGGGCGCCCGCGCGCACTGTACGAGCCGGTGCATGGTTCTGCGCCCGACATCGCCGGCCAAGGCAAGGCGAACCCGATCGCCTGTATCCTGAGCTTTGCCATGGCGCTGCGCTATTCGTTCGATCAGGGCGACGAGGCGACCCGGCTGGAGCAGGCGATCGAGAAGGTGCTGGCCGACGGTCTGCGCACCGCCGATCTGCTGGGCGAAGACGGGGTCGACCCGGTGTCGACCACGCAGATGGGCGACGCGGTGATCGCGGCGCTGGACGCCAGCCTGTAAGACAGCTCAGGTCTGCGGCGGTTCCGTCCGCAGACCTGCCTTGGCCGCGAGGTCATAATGGCCGATCCGTTCGGCATGATGCAGCACCCGCTGCAACCAGCGCATCGCATCGGTATGCGCAAAGACTTCGGGCAGCGTGTAGAGTCCGGCATGTTCCCCCAGCAACATCCCGCGCCGGTGGCGGCTGGTCCGGTGGGCCACCAGCGTCGACAGGCGGCGCAGGCGTTCGGGTTGCAGATCTCCGGCGTCGTTCTGCGCCGCGCGGTTCAGGATCGCCCCCAGCAGCAGCGCCGGACGCCGCAGCGCGCGGTCTTCGAGCAGCGTCTGGATATGCGCAGTCTTACCCGCCCGCGCCAACAGCCGGCGCAGGTGATCGGCCTCGTGCAGCAGGCCCGAGAACACTGCCTCTTCCTGTGGCAGGTCGTCGGGCAGGCGCACGTCGGAGAGGAACCGCTCCAGATCGTCGATGGCGAGGCCGACATCGGGGTGCAGCGCCGACAGGCCGCGGTAGTCCGGCTCCGGGTGCAGCGCATCCGAGAGCGCGTGGAACTGCCTGCGGGCAATCGCGGCGGCACCGGATTGCGCGGCGATCAGCGCGGCGCCCGGTTCGGCCAAAAGCGCGCGGTCCAGCGGCGCCAGACCGACGCCGACCGGATCCGGCACCAGCCGGGTGATCCAGGCCGTGTAGCGATCCGTCATCGGCAGGAACAGCGCGGTTCCCGCCAGATTGAAGCCGGTGTGAAAGAGCAGCAGTGCGGTCAGTGGACCGGTGGTTTCGGACCAGTGCAGCAGCAGCCCCGACATCAGCGCCAGCAGGGGAAAGGCCAGCACCGAGGTCACCACGTTGAACCCGAGGTTGGCCAGCGCAGCCCGCCGCATTACCCGCGACCCCCCGACCGAGGCCAGCAGCGCGGTGAAGGTGGTGCCGATGTTCATGCCGATGACGATAGCCGCCGCCTGTGAAACGTTGATCGCGCCGGTCTGCAGGAACACCAGCGCCAGCGCCATGGTCGCCGAGGAGGACTGAATCACCAGTGTCACCACCATGCCGATTACCGCCAGCCCCAGCACGCCCAGCACGCTCTGCCCCGGCAGCATGTCGGGCGTGATCATGTCGGTGGCGTCCTTGGCCGCGTCCTGCATCAGGTCGAGCCCGATCAGCAGCAGGCACAGGCCCGCCACCATGCGCCCATACCGCGCCGTCTTGCCCTGCCCCAGCAGGTTGGCCAGGCTGGCCGGCAGCAGGGCCGCCAGGGCCAGCGTCTCCAGGCTCAGCTTGAACCCCAGGATCGACACCAGCCAGCCGGTGGCGGTTGTCCCGATATTGGCGCCAAAGATGATGCCCATGGCCTGTTGCAGCGTCATCAGCCCGGCCCCGACGAACCCTACGGTCATCACCGTGGTCGCGCTGGAGGATTGAATCACCGCCGTCGCCGCCGCCCCGGTGATCACCCCCTTGAGCGGCGTGGTCGTGAACCGCGACAGCACATCGCGCAGGCTGCTGCCTGCGGCCTCCTTGAGCGCCTTTGTCATGACGTCCATGCCCAGCAGAAACATGCCAATGCCGCCGAGCAACAAAAACAAATTCGTACCCATGATCCTCTTCCCGTCGCGATGACCTTGCCGATGGACGCCGGGCAATACAAGCCTCGGCCAGCGCATCCCGATTTCGACGACATTGCGCTTGCAAATGGCTGCAAGGCGGTATACGCCACGCGCCACGGTCGGAGCGTAGCTCAGCCTGGTAGAGCACTGTCTTCGGGAGGCAGGGGCCGGAGGTTCGAATCCTCTCGCTCCGACCAAGAACAAGGCCCCTGACGGGGCCTTTTTTTGTTTTCGCCAACCCTGTCGGCACCGATATCGCCAAGGTTTTGAGGGCGCGGTTTGTGCTTCTTCTGTTGCAACCGATGGATCACAGTCCGCTTCTGAAAACAGAGCCCATGATCGGCGTGTTGGCGTCACGTTGCCGGCCGGCCAGCCGCGCTCTGCCGCTGCGCTACTCGTGATCGAAATGCTCTGGCAGGAGGGTCCGGCACATGGCCTGTCCCAACAGAATTGATATGCTGCATGTGAAATGACTGTGTTTGTCGCGCGCCGTTCCTCTACGGTGACTGCAGAGCGCGGGAAGAGTTACCGGATCTGAAGCGCCACGATGCGGGCTCGACGTTCTGTGGCACTGGCGAAGAAATGACGAAACCGAACAACATTCTGTTTATCATGATCGACCAGCTTCGCTGGGACTATCTGAGCTGCCACGGGTACTCCCATCTGCAAACGCCCAACATAGATCGGCTTGCGGCGATGGGTGTGCGGTTTGACCGGGCCTATATCCAGTCGCCCATTTGCGGTTTATTCCGGATGAGCACCTAAACCGGGCGCCATGTGCATTCCCGTGACGCCAGTTGGAACGGTATCCCGGTCAAGGTGGGCGAGATGACCATGGGCGATCACCTGCGCAGGGCCGGTATGGGGCCAAGGAATACAACAAATGACTGAAGGCCAAGGGCTATGAAAGTGGCAACCCGTCGCATGACTTTGCCAATTCCGGGCTGGACGAGGATGGCAAAGCCCTGTCGGGCTGGTTCCTGAAAAACGCGCCGGAGGCGGCCAACATAGCGGCAGAGGACGGCGCCCCCTACCTAACCGTACGGCGGATCGAGTTCATCGAAACCCACGCGGGTCCGTGGTTCTGGACGCGATGTATGTGAAGCTCTTTTCCTGGGCGCGCCGCCAATCCCCAGCGGACCACACGGTCCGAGGATCAGATGATCGGCATGCGAACCAAGTCGCGCGCGGGGGGGGCGTCGGCATTTATTATGGACACGACATGCCACTGGAGTTGACCGTGAAGTACCGTGCCCGGAAGCCGCCCAGCATGAAGCGGGATGCCCGCGGCTGACACATTCGCATTCGGGCGAGTGAGACCTCCGTTGCGACCCTTAGGGAAGACAACAGGGGGAACCTTTTGCCAAAGGCCTTGCCGGGTTTTCCCATGGTCGGCCCCCGTGGCCGGCAAATGACGCCTGCGCCGCGCGCGATGGACGGCTATGTTGCGGCAACCGCGCAGGTTGCCAGGATATCCTGTTTGCGCCAAATGGCGCCCGGTCTGCCCGAGGGGCTGGTAGGGATCACGTTTTCCCGTGCCGCTGCAGAAACGCCAGCAGGGCCGTGGCCATGTCCGGAGCAACTTTGGGATCCAGGTGGAAATGGTGATCGCCGGGCAGGTTCATGGTCTCGTAGACCGGGATCAGGTTTGGCCCCAACTCTGCCAATTCGGAGACCTTCGCCCGTTTGGACTTGATACCGTCGGCGGCCCAGAAGTTGAGCACGGGACATTGCAGGGAGGTCAGAACCTCTTTGATCTGGGCGCGGGTCAGCTTGACAGCGGAGCTGGCAAAGAGCCTGCGGTCGCCCCGCATCTGATAGCCGCCCGGCACCTGCATCAGCGCGCGGTCCGCCAGGATTTCGGACACGGCCTGCGCATTGCCCTGTTGGACGCGGCGCGCGATGTAGTCGGCCCGACTCTGAAACACGCGCGGCGCGCGGGTCATCTCGGCGCGGGTCTGATCGACGAAATTCCGCAAGGTGGAGACGGCGCTGTCCTTCGCGGGTTCCGGGATCAGCGAATCCAGCGAGACCAGCGCCCGGACCCTGTCGGGCTGGGCCACGGCGAAGAGAGCGGCGATATTGGCGCCGCGCGAATGGCCGATCAGCACGCAGTCCTGCCAACCCAGCTGGTCCAGCACCCCGGCGATCTGTGGCAGGTCGTCCCAGATGTTGTAGGTGGCATGGGCCGCGCGATGGGCGCTGAGCCCCTGCCCGCTGAGGTCGAGGGCAACGACATGACACCCGGCGAGCCGTGGCGCCAGTTCCTGAAAGCTGGCGGCGTGATCCATCCAGCCGTGCAGCGCCAGAACCGGCGTGCCGTTTTCCGGCCCCCACGCCAGGCCGGCCAGTTGTAGGCCATCGACGGTCCAGTCGCAGGCGCGCGGGGTTATCTGTGCTTGGTGGTTCATGGGATGGATCGCCCTTTCGCTGCGGTTGCGCCGGTCTTAGCGCAGAACCCATGGAGGATTGAAGGGCGGCGGTTGGTGGCGGCTAGGCGCGGTAGGGCACGATCCGGTCGGCCGAGAGGGCGTATCCGATCTCGGCCAGCTGGGTCGAGGTGGAGGCCGTGCCGAACATGCCGGTCACCGTGACCGGTTCGAACAGGCCCTTGCTGTCGTATGGGCGTTCGGTCGTGACCATGACCAGCTGGTTCGGCGGCGGCGGCGGCACGTGGATGCAGGCGCCGACATAGGGCACGAGGATAAAGCCGGTCACCCCGGTTCCATCGTAGTCGAGCGGGACAATGTAGCCGGACAGACGCACGGTGCGGCCGTTCCAGTCGGTGCGAACGCCGACGCTTGCCGGCTGGCTGCTGACCGTGGCCGCCTGTTCGTGCTGCACCAGCCCCTGCAGTTCGGGCGGCAATGCGCCCGCGTCTTTGGGGACCAGGTCGTCCCAGTTCAGATCGACGACATCCTCGGCACGCAGCCCCCCCGCGCCTGCGCAGACGCAGGCAAGGGTGGCCGCGCCCAGGACAAAGCCGCGCCGGTCGGTGCGGGGCCGGTCGGTGTGGGGCCGCGTGGCGTAATCGGTGCAACGGGTCATTGTCATTACCCTTTCTCCCCGTTCTGTACCGGGGGCTGTTCTGGCATATGTTCTGGCATATGTTCTGGCACCTGGTCCGGGGTCCGCTCCTGCGCCGCCCTGGCTTGCGACCCCCAGACGGCGACCGCCATCAGGTCGGAGGTGGTGGCGAGCCACCGTTCCTGTACCAATTGCTGCTGTTCGCCCAGGTGCGACCAGCCCTGTCGGTTGCCGAACTGGCGCGCGACAAGCGGGGCGGTCTCGGGGCGTGCACGCACCAGCCGGGCCAGGGGGGGATCAATGCTATGCTTCAGCGCGTCCGACCCGATACCGCTGTGAATGGCCACCGTCTCGATCACTTGTTCCCCTTGTCCAGCGGCTGGGTGGCATCCGACAGCAGACCCTGTTCGAGCCGCACCACCCCGTCGGGCCTGTCGATCCGGATGAGGGCCGTTGAAGAGGCCCCCAAAGTCCGCGCCCGTGGTCGCCCGGCGGCCCGGTCGAATTCCGGCAAGGCCAGTCGGCGCAGTGCCCGATTGGGGTGATCCTGCACCGCCTCGGAAATCGCGAGACGGTCGCTGGTGCAGCCTGTACGCCAGACTTTGGAGTTTTGCAGCGGGCGGTCGACGACCTCGCGGAACCGAGGGGTATTCCTCCGCCCCAGCCGCCGCCAGTCGCCGGTGGTGGCATCAAAGGCGCAGAAGACCGCCGCATCCGGGTCGTCGGCAAAACGGTTGCGGGTCTGCGTGTCGAACAGCTTTCCGGTCTCGACCGCACGCCCGCCGTCGCGCAGGGTTTCGACGACACTGTAGGCAAACGGGTCTTGGGCGGAATTGCGGGCGGCGGCCAGGTGATCGGTTTCGGTAATCCGGTCGATCGCGGTTTTCTCGGACGCGTAGAGGTGGAAGGCGCGGGCCCAGGCCTGCTGGATCGGCAATACGGCGCAGGACGCGGCACATGTCACCATTCGTAGACTTCGATCTTTTCGGCGGTGATCTGGTACCCGACCTCGGCGACCTGCGTCGATTGCAGCCGGGCGCTCAGCCGGCCCGACACCCAGACCGCGGCCCAGAGGCTGTCGGAGGGCCACGGCGTTTGCGTGGTCACGAAAACCAGCTGGTTCGGTGGCGGCGGCGGCACGTGGATGCAGGCGCCGACATAGGGCACGAGGGCGAAGCTGGTCACGCCCTCGGCGCCCACGTCCAGCGGCAGGACATAGCCCGGCAGCTTGACAAATTCGCCGTCCAGATCGGTGTTCAGCTTGGTCGCGTTCTCATCAAAGACAGGTTTCCAGATGTCGCCCTGCTCGTCCATCTCGCCCTCTGCGATGATCTCGGAATAGGGGACGCCGGGCGGGATCAGGTCGTCCCATGTGATTTCGCGAAAGGGCGCGGCGAGCGCCCGCATCGGCAGCAGCCCGCCCGCGCAGGCGGTCAGAACGAACTGACGACGTTTCAAACGGGTATCAATCATCATATCCTCACCATCATGCCATCTGCGAGCGACATCCGATAGGCCCTGAGCGCCGGCATCAGGCTGGCCAGCGCGGCGGCGCCGATCACAATCGCGAGGCCCCAAAGCTCTCGCACCGACGGGGGATCTATCGGCAGCCAGATGCCAAAGGCCGCGTCGACCAGCGGTTGGCCGATGAGGAGCCCCAGATACAGCAGCCCCAGGCCCAGAACGGCGCCGCAGGCGGCCATGAGCATCGCCTCGGTCACCAGCAGCCCTAGGATGGTCGCGGGGCGCGCGCCCATGGCCCGCCAGATCGCCATTTCCCGGCGGCGTTCGCTGAGGCTGGAAAAGATCATGGCCATCATGCCGATCAGGGCGGTGACCACCACCATCGCCGAAACGCCGATCAGGGCTGTTTCGGCCACCCCGACGATCTGCCAGAGCTCCTGCAGGGCGACGCCGGGCAGCACCGCCAGCAGGGGTTCCTGCGAATACTCGTTGATCCAGCGTTGCAGGCCAAAGATCTGCAGCCGGGATTTCACACCCACGAGGGCCGCCGTGATCGCCGTCGGGGTCAGGTCCATGTTGCGGATCGCGTCGACCGGTGTCGTTTGCCCGGTCTTGGCGCCGCTTTTCCAGTCGACATGGATCGCCTCGATCGCGGCGAGGCTGACGATCACCGTCCGGTCCACCGGCGTGCCGGTCTTGGCGACGATGCCGGCGACGCGAAACGGTTGGTCGTCATGCGCGGTGAAGGAGGCCAGCCCGTGCGACACGACAATCGGGTCGCCCACCGCATAGCCCAGCGCGGCGGCGACATCGGCGCCGATCACCGCGTCGTAAAGGTCGATCAGGCCGTGCCCCTGCGGGATCTCGAGCGAACGGCCGCCGCGATATTTGTAGTGGTCGAAAAAGGCCGGGGTCGTGCCCATGACGCGGAACTGCTTGTGGCTGTCGCCCAGCGAGATCGGCACGATCCAGTCCACCTCTCGGCGGGCGGCGATATCGCGGTAGCTGTCCCATGTGACGTTGTTGGTGGCGTTGCCGATGCGAAAAACGGAATAAAGCAGCAGCTGGACCGAACCAGACCGCGCGCCGATAATCAGGTCGGTACCGGCGATGGTGTCGGCGAAACTGGCCCTTGCGCCGGTGCGCACCTTTTCCACCCCCAGAAACAGGACGACCGACAGGGCGATGGCCAGCACTGTCATGCCCACGGTCAGGGCGCGGGCCAAAAGCGATTGGGCAGCCAGTCTGAGGATCATGCCGCGTCCCTCTGCGTCGTCACGATGTCCTGCAGCCGGATCACCCGGTCGAACCGGGCACCCAGCCGTTCGTCATGGCTGACCATCAGCAGCGATGACCCTGCATCGTTCGCCTGTTCAAACAGCAGGCTGAGGAAACTGTCCTGTGTCGCGGCGTCCAGCGCCGAAGTCGGTTCATCCGCCACGATCAGCGGCGGCGCGCCGATCAGGGCGCGGGCAACCGCGACGCGCTGTTGCTGGCCAACGCTGAGTCGGCCCGCCTGTGTTCTCAGCATGCCATCGGGCAGGCCCAGCGCGGCGCAGAGCCGGGCCGCCTCGGGCGCGGCGGCCCCGGCGCGGGCGCGACGCCGGGGCGCGAAGCGCAGCGGCAGCAG
>JBFHMM010000095.1:0-13647 GCA_041594355.1 Paracoccaceae bacterium
ACTGACCACTTCCTCGGCGCTGATCAGCGCCCAATGGGTCTGGGCGCCGGGCAAGCAGATCACCCCGTCCCAGTTCGGGTTCAACGACAGGAACCCCGCGATGGTGGTCTCGGCTCCGCACATCAGATCGACTGGCGCGCTCTGGGTCAGGCCGGACAGGCTCCAGAGGCCGGCGCCGTTCAGTTCGCCGACGGGTCGCGGCGCCAGCTTGCCGGGCGCGGCGGGCACCGGGGTCAGCTCGGTCGGTTCGCCGCATTGCACGATGTCGCGCGCGCCTGCCGCCAGCCAATCACCGATCACGGCGTGCAGCGTCCCGGTCACCGGCCGCTCGGCCAGCACGGTTGCGCCTTGCATCGCCCAGGCGCGGGGCACGGCGGGCCGCCGGTCGACGGCGATCCACTCGGGTTTCAACTCGGTCTCGGTCAAGGTCGCAGCGCTACCCGATCACTTCGCCGATCAGCACGTCGGGCCGGGTGTTCGTGAAATTCGGGATATCCGCCATCAGCGGTCCGCTGTTCTTCAGCGCCGCGCCCAGTGTCTTCTGATCCTTGAAAACGATGGTGGCAACGGCGTGGAAGCCCGGCGGCGTATCGGGGCCGCCCGCGATGCCCTTGACCACAACCGTGCTGTCGATCTTGTCGCCCATGTGTTCGCCAACCAGCGCCATATGCGTGGTGGCATAGTACTCATAATCAAAGGTGGTGCCGTCGGTCGCGGGGTAGATCACCTGCAATGTAACCGCCATCTTCAACTCCCTGTGCAATGGTCCCGGTCGGAGGCCCATATAGTCGGCCATCTTGTGCCGATGTCAAAGCCTGATTGCCGGTGCCGTCAACCCGCACAGGAGGCACGCCCGCACAAGGCAGCCGAGATGTGATCCAGAAAGACGCGCAGTTTCGGCGCCGTACGACCGCCCGGTGCAAAGATCGCGTAAACATCGTTTTCCCACGCCAGAGCCTGCACCAAAACAGGCATTCTGGTCTGTGATCTTCTCTAAAGATCTGAACGGCATGGCTAATTCTGGGACTCTGGGGCCAGGACTTCGGTAACGGGGCCGTCCCAGTCAAGCGGTTTTGCGCAAGACGATTGATCCGCCATAGCGGTTTCTTTGATATTCTTGGTGCCCGTCTTGGCTTCTGTCGCGGCTTTCGGCTGAGGTCCTTGGGGTACATGCTTCGGTTCGTGGTCAGCGCGGCGGCTGCCAACATGATGCTGGTTCGATGTAATTCCGATGTGCCCATCTCATAGGCGTACTTGACGGAAGTCAGCGACAGTCCAGACCACGGCATCATCGGAACCACGTCCCTGCGGGACCTCAAAGGCCTTCGATCAGGCAGGCAACGGGTGGGGTGTCATCCGGCCAGGCAGGGTTCGGCGCCGCATCTGATTGGAAGGTTGTGCCATCGACCCAAATCCGATGACGTATGACAGCGATGCGGCGTGCGAGGGCGACCATCGCAATTTTGTTCCACGCCGCTGCACGAGTTGGGCTCTCCGTGTTCACAGCCAAGTCGATCGGCCACGGTTCATCATGACAGGTGCAGCCTGGCACAGCGCCCTTCTCACATTGACATCGCCAGCTTTGGTTGTGCCGCCCGACACGTCCCGTTCACCGGACTGGTTGCGTGAAGGCGTCAAGCCAATCCAGGAGCCGACCCTTTTCGAAGACCGAAAGCCGCCGGATCATCGACCGCAGCACGGAAAGTTGGCGCCACAACGGCACCGATCCCCGGCCTCATCATGAGGCGACAGCACACTGAATAGTCCCCGGCAAACTGGCGCACACACTTTTCGAGACCGGCCAGTTCCTGTCGCAGGGATACTCTGGCCCGCAGCATAGGGGCTGTCGCGGTGTCCAACATCAGATTGCCATCCGCTAATTCCCGAATGCGCGTGTCAAATCTACCGCGACAAATCGCACCAACTGAACCGACCCGGTTCTGCGGGTCATAGCCGATGCCTACATCGCTACCCATGCCAAGTTGTGCCAAGTGGCGGACGACTTGGACAAGGCGGTGAGGAAAACGGCCAAAGTCCATCCTGTCGCGTGCCGCCTGATGACAATCCCCGGTGTTGGTCCGGTCAACGCGCTCAGCTTCATAGCCTTGGTTGATGACCCAGGTCGGTTCAGCCGGACGTCAGATGTGGGCGCTTTTCTTGGGTTGACGCCAAAGCGGCATCAGTCTGGCGAGATGGATTGGTCGGGGCGCGTTTCGAAATGCGGTGACGGTGCAATGCGCGGGCTACTGTTCGAGGCGGCGTCATCCGTGATCCACCAGGTGAAACGTTTCTCGCGGCTGAAAAGCTGGGCCGTGCGACTGGCCGGACGGCGCGGCTTCCGCAAAGCGGCCGTCGCGACGGCCCGCAAGATCGCAGTGCTTATGCTGACGCTGTGGAAAAACGGAACCGACTATCAATGGACAGAGGAGGCCACCGCCTGATCTGAGTTCCCGCCCCTGAAGCGGGGAGCGCAGTCCCGACGGGACGGAGGTTGATCGATCTGGCTGTAGAGCACGGGATGGCCAGGTGCCACCGCCCGCACAAGACATTGGAGACGATCCGCCACCGAAAACCATCATGAGGCGCTCAATGCGACCTCGGAGAGAACCATGCCCCTGAACGGACAGCACCTTCCCACGCTTGACAAGGCCGCAATCAGAGAACGCTCTACAATCGCTGGAAGCGGTGGAGCGACAGGGGCATCTTCGTCCAGATGCTGATTGGTTTGGCAGCCGAACACGGCGAAGAAAAGACCATGATGATCGACGCAACGTATCCGAAGACCTACCGCACAGCGACCAGCATGGGCAAAAAAAGGGGGGGCGTGGACGTCTGATCGGGCGCACCAAGGGCGGCAAGAACCACTGACCGGCAGGTGATTGGAGCAATCACCGAGAGGGCCTAAATTGCCGCATGTCCGGGCGAGGGGCTGGAAATTCACCAAAGGCTGCGTTACAATGTTAGCGCTAGCAATTGGCGGACGAGCGATGTCGCGCAATGTTAGCGCTAACATATGCGCGCCGCCCGATAGGGCCGCCCGCAACGCGACAGCGACCCGGCCCCCACGGGCCAGGTCGGGACCGGGATAGAATGAGGAGCACAAGAATGCCGGTAAGAGTTGCCATCAACGGGTTCGGCCGCATCGGACGCTGCGTCCTGCGGGCCTGGATCGAATCCGGGCGCACCGATATCGAAGTGGTTGCGATCAACGATCTGGCGCCCGCCGAAACCAATGCCCACCTGCTGGCTTTCGACTCTGTGCATGGCCGGTTCAACACGCCGGTGTCGCTGGACGGGGACCGGCTGCGGGTCGGCGACCACGTGATCCGCGTCACCGCCGAACGCGACCCTGCGGCGCTGCCGTGGTCCGATGTCGACGTGGCGCTGGAATGCACCGGCCTGTTCACCGCCCGCGACAAGGCAGCGGCGCATCTTGAGAACGGCGCGCACAAGGTGTTGATCTCGGCCCCGGGCGCGAATGCGGACAAGACCATCGTTTATGGCGTCAACCATCGGACGCTGACCGCCGAGGACCGCGTGGTGTCGAACGCCAGCTGCACCACCAACTGCCTCGCCCCGGTGGCCAAGGTGCTGGATGACGCCTTTGGCATCGAAACCGGCTACATGACCACGATTCACAGCTATACCGGGGACCAGCCGACGCTGGATACCGCGCACAAGGACCTGTATCGCGCCCGTGCCGCCGGGTTGTCGATGATCCCGACCTCGACCGGTGCGGCGCGGGCGGTGGGGCTGGTGCTGCCGCACCTCAAGGGGCGGCTCGACGGCTCCGCGATCCGGGTGCCGACGCCGAATGTCTCGGTGGTCGATCTCAGCTTTATGCCGACCCGCGCCGCCACGGCCGAGGCCATCAATGACACGGTCCGCCGGGCGGCCGCGGCGGGCGATCTGCAGGGCATCCTCGGCCTGTCGGACCAGCCGCTGGTGTCGTCCGATTTCAACCACGATGCGCGGTCCTCGATCATGGCGGCGGCGCAGACCCACGTGGGCGAGGGCGGCATGGTCCGCGTGCTCAGCTGGTATGACAACGAATGGGGCTTTTCCAACCGGATGCTGGACACCTCGGTCGCCATGATCCGGGCCGACGCGCGCGCGGAGCGTACCATCGGCGCCGCCGCCTGACGCCCCCCAAGAATTCAACAGATCATCAGGGTCGGGCCGATTGCCCGGCCCTTTTTCGTCGCCGCGTCGGCCGGTTTGTGCCGGTCGGCCTCAGCTTCGCCACATTTCCGCCACGTCAGCAAGACGAGCCACCGGACCCGGTCGAGGGGAGACAATCTTCCGATTCTCGCATATATATTGGGTAACTAGAGTGAACAATTCACTTGATTCGGGAAAGTTTGTTCAACACGTGACTGAAAAAACAGCCGAATTTTCCCCTCGACAGGCCGGAAACAAACTGTTTACGCGGTAATTCTTAAAAATGGATTGGTCGATGTTACGTTAGATAGTGGCAATTTTGGGGCAAAATCTGATCCCAAAGGAGCCACTGCTGTGGCGGCGACTTGGGGACGCTGCCAACGGTCAGTCTGTTTGATTTCCAGGCCAGCTGCTGGTGCCTGGTTTTGTGGTGTTGGCTTTCTTGAACTGCACAGGCCGTCTGGTCGGTGTGTTCAAGACGGGTGTGTGGTCGTTCCGGGGGACGTGATGATAAAATTGGTTCAAAACAACGTGGCGCTGACACTTCAGCGCCATCAAATCTTTCACGCGGTCTGTGCCGCGTCGCTGCCGCAGCCAATCCAGCTGCCTCAGGCCGCAAACCTTAATGCACCTGTGATTGCGGCGCCGCGCCCATTCAGCCTGGCGAGCAGCCGACAGCGCGACGCGGGCAAGGGCTGGTACCTGAACTGGGGCAAACACGCCTTTGAAAGCGCGCTGATTTTGCTGACCCTGCCATTGTGGCTGCCGATCTTGATGGCCTGTACCGCCGCGCTCTGGCTCGAAGGTGGCCAGCCGTTCTACTGGCAGGGTCGTCTGGGCAAGGACGGCAAGCGGTTCCATATCGTCAAACTGCGCACTATGGTGCGCGACGCAGATGCCCGGCTGGCCGAATATCTGGCCAGCGACCCGGCGATGCGCGAGGAATGGGAAACCACGCAAAAGCTCAAGAAAGACCCGCGCATCACCCGCGTCGGCGCCTTTCTGCGGGCGACTTCGCTGGACGAGGTGCCACAATTCTGGAACGTGCTACGCGGCGAGATGAGCCTTGTTGGCCCGCGTCCGATGATGCCGGACCAATTGCCGCTTTACGGCGACGCGCATGCCTATTTTGCCCTGAAACCGGGGATCACAGGCCTTTGGCAGGTCTCGGCCCGCAACGAGAGCCGGTTCGATTACCGGGCCAAGGTCGATGCCGACTACTTCCTTGGGGTGTCGCTGAAATTCGATGCGCTGCTGATCGTGCGGACGGTGGGCGTGGTGCTGCGTCAAACCGGCTACTGACATTTTTCGTCACCTGTGACAGATCATTTGGAGCGCACCCATGAAAGACTATAGTGTAACGGATGCAACCGTGATCCCGGTCCAGGCGCCGGGTCCGAACAACTGGGAAATGTACGGGGTGACAAAAGAGGACCGCCCGAAACCGTTCCGCCGCCGGTCTGCACTGCGCAGTTTTGAACCGCCGCTGCAGGACGAGGCCGACAACCGCCGGAACCTGCCGGCGACCCTGCCGCAGCCCTGGGACCGGCTGCGGCATGCCCGCCCTGCGGTCCGTAAACATATTCTCGCCCGGGCGCCCCTTGTGAACTTCTTTCGCGAAACCCCCACCGCGCGCTCCTTTGACCTGCTGCGCACGCGGCTGTCGCAGGCAATGAAACAGCGCGGCTGGAAACGGCTGGCCGTGGTTGCACCCACCCCCGGATGCGGCGCCACATTCTCCGCCGTCAATCTTGCGCTCAGCCTGGCCCGCTTCCCCGGCAGCCGCACCATTCTGATGGACCTGAACCAGCGCGACCCCGGCATCGGCGATGCGCTCGACATTCACGGAGTCGGCGATACGGCGGCCTTTTTGTCCGGGGAACGCCCCGCGACCGAACATCTGGTGAAATGCAGCGACACGCTGGCGCTGGGCCTGATCGACGAACCCGACCATCGCGCCGCCGCCGAACGGCTGCATAGCGCCGAATGCGCGCAGGCGCTCGACCGGATGTGCGACGACATGAACCCCGACCAGGTGATCTTTGACCTGCCGCCGGTGCTCGGCTACGACGATTTCGCGGCCTTCCTGCCGCGCGTCGACGCGGTGCTGCTGGTGGCCGACGCGACCCGGACCACGGCCGCCCATATCGCGGCCTGCGAAGAGGTCATCAACGGGCATTCGCATTTGATGGGTGTCGTTCTGAACCGTGCGCGGCGCGGAGGGGTTGAAAGCTACGACGCCTGAGACCACCTGTTTTTCCGGAGACTGTCAAAGTTTTGCCCCTTTGATATGATTACTGCATATCAACGGCTCGAAGAAACGGGTCGGCACGACATGGCAAGAGCAGCTGCGGAATAACCGGGAACAGGCGTATGGGGCCGATTCATTCACTGGACGATTTTGTCGATATGGTGCGCCGCCGGATCTGGCTGATCCTGGCGGTGATCGCGCTGGGCTGCGTCGTCTCGGTGGTCTACGCCCTGCAGACCCAGCACATGTACCGCTCGTCCGAGGTGATCCAGGTCGCCCAGCCCAAGATCGCCGACGATCTGGCCAAATCCACCGTCGACGGATCGGCCGCGCAGCGTTTGCAACTGATCGAACAGCGCCTGATGACGCGGGCGGTGCTGTCCGAGATCATCGACACCTATGGGCTTTATGCCGATCTGACCGCGCTGACCCGGACCGAACTGACCGATCTGCTGCGTCTGGCCGTTCGTATCGAGGGCGTCGCGGCGGCGGGGCAGGGCTCGGGCGGCGGCGCCGTTTCGGTTCTGACCATCACCGCCGAAATGCCCACCGCGCTGCAGGCCCAGCAGGTCGCCCATGAATTCGCCAAGCGCACGATAGACCTCAGCAACGAGACCCGGATCGAGCAGGCCCGCGAAACGCTCGACTTCTTCGCCGCCCGGGAAAACGCCCTGTCGGCCGAGATACTCAAGGTCGAGGATGCATTGGCGCAGTTCCGGCTGGAAAACGATCTGTCGCTGCCCGGCAGCGTCGAATTCCGCCGTGCCGAAATCGCCACGATCAACGATGGCCTGCTCAACATTGCCCGCGAACGCATCCAGATCGAGCGTGCCGCCGACCTCGCCCGCCGTAACGAACGCAAGGCCACCGCCGAACGGATGCTGGCCGACTACAACGAACAGCTCGCGACGCTCGACGCGCAGCGTGACCTGCTGGAAAGCTACAAGGCCGAGCTGGAAACCTCGATCGAAACATCGCCCGAGATCGACCGCCAGATCGGCGCTTTCGAACGCCAGCTGGAACAGATGCGCAACGAACTGGAACGCATCGTCACGGCCCGAACCGAGGCCGAGGTCGGATACCGCCTGGAAACCCAGAACCAGTCCGAACGGCTGACCGTGATCGAACCCGCCGAAGTGCCCGATTACCCCTTTACCGGCAGCCGCAAGAAACTGGCGCTGATGGGGGCGGTGGCCAGTGTCAGCGTGGCTCTGGCGTTGGCCTTTCTGATGGATCTGCGCCATCCCGTCCTGCGCACCGCCGCCCAGATGGAGCGCGAACTGGGCATCAAGCCCGTGGTCTCGGTGCCCTATCTCGATACCCGGCCCCGGCGGCGGACCCTCTGGTCCCGGCTGCGCGGCCTGATCCGCCCCGGCGAGATTGACGGCGCGGCCCCCGGATCGGCACCCTGATTGTCAGCCAACGCCGGGCAACAGCGCGGCGATATGATCCCAGTGCAGCGCAATCGCGCCCCCCGCCAGCGCAAAGGACACCGCCGCAGCCGCCAGATCGTGCAACGGATCCCAGACTTCGTGCTTGCGCGCCAGCCATATCAGCACCGGATAGGCCAGCAGGTTGGCGAACCCGATCGCCACCACCGCGCCAACCAGTCCAAAGGTGCTGACCCCCAGCAGGATTATGCCGACCTGCGCCACCGCCCGTACAGCAGAGAATACAAAAAAAGACCGGCTGTCGCCCGCCGCCAGCGCCGCCTGGTCATAGGTCATGCCGATCACCGAGGGGATCATCGCGCAAGCGATCAGCGTCACCAGCGGCCCCGACGCGAGATATCGGTCGTCGTACAACAGCCCCACCAGCGCCGGCCCCACATAGGCCATGATCAGCGACAGGCACAGCACGCCCGCCGTCAGCACCAGCCGCAGCAGCCGCTGCTTGCGCCGGTTCGCGGGATCCTCGTGGGCCGGTTTCTCGCGGTAGACCGGGATCATCAGCCGGTTGTTCACCGAATGGCCCAGCAGGGTCGGGAAACTGGCGAGGAAATAGGCGATGTTGTACAGCCCCAGCAGCTCCAGCGACAGGAACTTGCCCAGGATCGCACGGTCGCCCTGGCTGGTCACGAACCAGAAGGCGGTGCTCAGGAAAATCCACTTGCCGAAACGCACCAGCTCGTGCGCCGCCGCCTTTTCCCAGCGGAACCGGTTGCGATGTCCCGGCAGCAGCCAGGTGGTCAGCGCCAGCCGGAACGCCGCCTGCATCACGCCGCCCAGCACCAGAGCGATCACCGACTGCGTGGCCAGCGCCAGCAGCACCATCGCCAGAATGCCCAGAAACTGGCTCAGCAGGTCCAGCGCCGTCAGCCGCTCCAGCCACAGATGCCGGTGCGCGGTCTCGATCCCCGTCGGGTTCAGCCCGGCAATCGCCAGCGCGATGCCCGCGATCGGCAGATACAGCGCCAGCGCGGGTTCGCCATAGAAATGCGCCACTGGCAGCGCCAACAGCGCCGTCGCCCCCCACAAGGCCAACCCGCGCAGAACCTGGATGGTCCAGGCGGTGTCCAGAAAATCGGGATCGTCGCCGCGTTTGTTCTGCGAAATCGCCGGCCCGATGCCGACATCGGAAAACATCGACAGACCCACTGTCACCACGCTGACCAGCGCCATCAGGCCAAAGGCCTCGGGAAACAGGATGCGGGTCAGGATCACGTTGCCCGCCAGCCGCAGCGCCTGGCTGCCGCCATAGCCGATCACCAGCATCGAGCCGCTGCGCAGCACCCGCGCCATCAGGCCGTCGCCCCGGAATACCAGAGTGATCCGTGTCATGTGGAATGCGTCGTCCTTGTCGGGGCCGAAAGTCGTTTCACGCTAGGGGGTGCGGGGAATCAGGTCAATCCGGGCGGCGGCGCAGGGGGCGGAAAACACTGTGTGCGGCAGGGCTTTAGGAAACAAACCGCCCGGAAACCGATCATAGCGGTGCAACCCGAAACCGGGGCCCCTGCCAATCAGACAAACCGGTGTCGGTTCTTTTCATGTTCCGGCACAGCCGTTACACATCGGCAGGTAGACCATCCGACCAAATCTGGGGTCCGCCCGTGAAGCTCGCCTATGTCCTGAACACCTACCCGCTGCCGTCGCACAGCTTCATCCGCCGCGAACTGACCGCGCTTGAGGCGGATGGCGGACCGGTGCTGCGGCTGGCGATGCGGCGGCCAGAGGTGCCGCTGCCCGACGCGGGTGATCAGGCCGAACAGGCGCGCACCGAATACGTGCTGGACCGGGGCGCAGTGCGTCTGGCGGCAGGCGCGGCGAAACTTGCGCTGGGCCGTCCCGCGCGGTTTTTCGCCGCTCTTCGGCTGGCGCTTTCAGCCGGACGTACCGCCCCTGGCGGGCGGCTCCGTCACCTGATCTACCTGGCCGAGGCCGCCCGCGTCGCGCAGCGCTGCGCCGAGGCCGGCATCACCCATGTGCACGCCCATTTCTGCACCAATTCCACCACCGTCGCCATGCTCAGTCATGCGCTGGGCGGGCCGCGCTACAGCTTCACCGCCCACGGGCCCGAAGAATTCGACGCCCCGGCGGCCTTGTCGCTGGGCACCAAGCTGGACCGCGCCGCCTTTGCCGTGGGCGTCAGCCAGTTTGGCCGCAGCCAGCTCTGCCGCTGGGCTGCATTCGCCACATGGCCAAGGATCAAGGTGGTCCATTGCGGCATCGAACCGGCCAAATTCGCCACCCTCGCGCCGCTGCCCGATGGGCCGCTGCGGCTGGTCTCGATCGGCCGTTTCGTCGAACAAAAGGGCCAGATGGTCCTGGTCGAAGCGATGGCACAGTTGCGCGACACCAACCCCGACGTGCATCTGACCCTGGTCGGCGATGGCCCAATGCGCGGCGATCTGGAGGCCGCCATCGCCCGCTATGGGCTGGGCGGGGTCATCACCCTCACCGGCTGGCTGGACGAGGACGGCGTGCGCGCCGCGCTCGACGCCGCCCATGCGCTGGCCATGCCCAGCTTTGCCGAAGGTCTCCCGATGGTGGTGATGGAGGCAATGGCGGCCGAACGCGCCGTCATCGCCACCTATATCGCCGGAACGCCCGAATTGGTCCGGCCCGGCGAAACCGGCTGGCTGGTGCCGGCGGGTGACGCCGCCGCCATGGCCGATGCGGTGCGCGGTCTGGCGACCACACCGCGCGACCGGCTGCGTGATATGGCCCGCGCCGGGCGCGCGCGGGTGCTGCAGCGCCACGACGTGACCGCGCAGGCCCGCAAGCTGGCCGGCTACTTCGCCGACCCGACCTGACGCATCCCCAATGCCCATCCGGCGCCCAGATCCGGCTACTTGAACGCCTCCAGCGCCTGCCAGCGCGGGTTGTCGTCCGACAGGTAGCGCAGGGCGCCCCAGCTGCCCCATTTGGTCGGCTTGTAGACATCGGCATAGACATTGAACAGTGTCCCGCCCATCGCGTGCCACCCCGCGATCAGCTCGCGATAGAGCGCGCCCATTTCCGGCGAGTAATTGAAATGGGTCAGAAAGGCGGTCAGCTCCACGTCGTCCACCATGGCGGGGCCGATGCCGACCACGTGGCTGCCGCCCTCGTACATGATCAGGTCCAGCCCGTGTTTTTCGGCCACCGCATGGTGATAGGGGATGATCTCGTTCACCAGCCGGACGATGTTGTCCGAGGTATCGCCGCTGACGAGCCCGTCGCGCAGCTCGGCCCCCGCCAGGGCCGAGGCCGCATCGTATTGATGCGCCGTGACAAAGGCCTCCAGCGCAGCGCCGCTCATCCCCTGCGCTTCGGCCGCTGCGCGGGCCTGTGCCCGGCTGTCGGCGATCCAGGCCTTGACGATCGGCTGGTGCCGCTCCAGCCCCAGGATCGCACCGAAATACCCGGTGATCGCATAGGCGTCGAAATACGCAAAGGGCGGCTTGCGCCCGGTTTCCTCGGCCACCCAAAGGGGCGCGTTCAGCAACCGGTTTTCCAGCCCCTGCCAACCGGTCTGGGTAGCGATCACATTGACCAGCCGCGCCTCGGCCTCAGGCCCGTAGACCGCGCTCCATATCTGCGCCATCTCCGCCGCCCGGCCGCCGTAGAACTCGATCCAGGCCTCGTTCTCGCCCCAGCGCGCCTTGGCCGCCGCATCGGCCCAGTTGGCCTGCGGGAACTGCCAGTTCCAGACCTCGTTGGAATACTCCACATAGGCCTTCTGCTCGATCCACAGCTGGTCGCGCACCATCTCGGCAAAGCGGCGGACATAGTCGTCATCGGCAGCGTGGGGCATGTTGAACCAGGGGTCCGCGCCGGTGCGGTTGGCCAGCTCCAGCATCACCTCGACCGGCACCCCCTGCAGCGCATAGGTATAGTCGTCGGGCTGTGGACGGGTGTCCCAGCCCGCCTGATCGGATTCATTGGTCTTCATCCAGTCCATGAACCGCAGCGCCGCGAACCCCTGCAGCCGGTCCAGCCACAGCGGGTTGAACATCGCCCCGGCATCGAAGAGGCGGGCGTGCTCCTCCTTTACCACCGTGATGTTACGCACGTAATCGCCCTTGCGGTGGGTGCGCTGGATGCGGATGTCGACATGGCCCGGTCCGGGGGCGAAGTCGAACCGGATCTCGTTCTTGCCATAGCGGACGTTCTTAGCGCGTCCGCCGACCTCGATCACCCCCTGGCCGTCAAAGCGCAGCCGGTACCGCCCGGCCAGATCGGCGGCCTCCTCGGGAAGGTCCGTCAGCACCAGCGTCCCGATCGAGGCCAGCTCGCGCGGGATCTCCACCGGCCAGCCATCGGCATCCAGGTAATCGGCCTCATCCAGATCCTCGTGGCTGGCGCCGCCCCACTGGCCGGGCAGGTGCCCGATCCAGGGCCGCGCGGTCTTCATCACATCCAGAAACGGCTGCTGCACGCTCCAGTCATTGACTCCGGCCAATCCTATGGCCATCGGCACCGGTCCGTCGGGGTCTGTCGGTGGCGGGGCAGGGGCCACCTGCGTCACGGGCTCCACGACCCGCGCAGCCTCGGGCTCAGGCGCCGTGACAGGCGTTGCCACGGGCTCGGGTGCCGCCGGCACCTCAATGTTCCGCACCGCCGCCCAGGCCACCCGTTGCAGCGCGTTGGCCAGCTCCGGCGAGGGCGCCACGAAATCGCCGCCCCAGCGGTCGCGCAGCTCGCGCGGCAGCCCCACCGGGCTTTCCCCGGTGATCACCGCGTATTGCACCATGCTCAGGTAATAGAACCCGATGTTGTCGGGATGGATGCCGTCGCCCAGGATCTGTTCGATGCCGGTCAACCCCGGTACCGTCCCGGCGGCGATCTCGTCATACAGCCGCCCCAGCGCCTGTCCGGCGGGCAGCAGCTGCATCGGCGGCCCGTCACGATCCGCGTTCACCGCATCGGCGATCCCCTGCCATTTCGGCAAGTCCGCCTCGATCCGGGCGCGCCACCGCGCCGGGTCGGGCGCATCGCCCTTGTCGCCGTTCACGCTGTGCCAGACCTCCTGTAGAAACACCCGCGTTTCCGGGTTCGCGGCAATCGCCAGATCGTAATAGCGCCCGGCGTAATCCGTCGGCTGACTCCATTTCAGGTGTTCATCCAGCGGCACCGCCTCGGTCAGGATCACTACGTTATAGCGGCCCTCCGGCAATACCTCTCGGGCGTTTACCTCGGCCCGTTCGGCGCTCTCCCAGTTGTACTTCAACGGCGCGCCGTTGACGATCTGCGCCGTCACCGGCACCTCGGGCAACAGGTCCGCGATCATGTCCGGGTTGGTCGGGCCGAACAGGCTGTGGCCGACGAACAGGATACCGGTCAGCGACGACAGCCAGCTCATCGCGCCACACCGGTCTTGGGGTATCCGGTGACCACCTCCCAGACCACCTCCTGCATCAGCCGCGCGGCCTCGGCCGAGGGCGCCTGCGCCGCCGTGCCATCGGCCCGGTTCAACCGATGCGGCAGCCCCACGGGCGACCGGCCATAGAGCACCGCGAAATGGGTCAGCGCCACCAGATAGGCCCCCACGTCGTTCAGATGGATCTGATCGCGGCTGCCGTCGTCGCGCAGCGCGAACAATTCCTCGTGCGACTGCATTCCCTCGACCCCGCCGCGGGCCGCCAGCGCGCGGGCAAAACCGGCCATGACCTGACCTGCGGGGATCACATGCACCGGCCGCCCCGGCGCTGCGGCCAGATCCGGATAGAGCACCCCGGCCTCCCAATACCGCTCCAGATCCACATCCAGACGGGCCAGCCAGCCCTCGGGATCGTCCAGGTGATGCCAGCTCTC
>JBFHMM010000096.1:0-13515 GCA_041594355.1 Paracoccaceae bacterium
CCAGCGCGGGAGCCTCGGTATAGCCCTCCCACGAGCCGTCGGCGAGGTGGATCCAGCCGTTGTCGGCGGCCTGTTTCGCGGCTTCGGCGACGCTGTCCTCATAGCTGCCGTCGATACGGATGACGCCTGCGCCCTTGGCCCGGATGCGGTTGGCAAAGGCTTCGGGGACGCTGGCGGAGAGCACGATTTTCGCTTGCGCGCCAAATACTTGCGTGCCCGCGGCGACGGACAGGCCGTGGTTGCCGGCGCTGGCGGTGACAAAGGTCATCGCCGCGGCGACATCGCCCGCCGCAGTGGGGTCGGCCAGGCCCGAGCGGTCGCAGATCATCTGCGCCACTGCAAAGGCGCCGCCCAGCGCCTTGAAGCTGCCAAGCCCCATGCGGGCGGTTTCATCCTTTATCCACAGGGGGTTGGGCCCCTCCCGCGCCGTCCTGCGCAGGGGGGTGGGCGCGTAGGCCGAGCATTGCCGCAAAAGCGCCAGCGGGCGGTCGGCGGAGATCCGGAAGGGGATGTCGGGGGGGGTGAGCGGCAGGGGCGTGTTGGCGTAATACATGATGGCATCCTATCCCGGCAACTGCGCCGCGACAGGTCAAAAACGCCGTTTTGTACGTCGGTTCCGCGCGGGATTTGCCGTTTTGTACAAACGGTCTGGGGCGATTCCGTGCCATTGTGACCCCGATTGCCAGACCGGAGATGCCCATGCCCGACCCTTTTCCCGAGGCCGAGTTTCAACAGCGTTGCGCCCACGCACAGGCGGCGATGGAGCGCGAAGGGCTCTCGGCGCTGTTGCTGACCGGTGAAGCGGACGTGCGGTATTTTAGCGGGTTCCTCACCCGGTTCTGGGAGAGCCCTACGCGGCCGTGGTTCGTGGTGATTCCCGCGATCGGCAAACCGGTGGCGGTGATCCCGGGTATCGGCGCCGAGCTGATGGGGGCGACCTGGGTCGAGGATATCCGCACCTGGGCGGCGCCGGACTATGATGACGACGGTGTGAGTCTGTTGGGTGAGACCCTGCGCGAGGTCACCGGGCCGGGCGCGCGGATCGGGGTGCCTATGGGGCGCGAGACGCAGCTGCGGATGCCTCTGGGCGACTGGATGCGGCTTTGTACGGATGTGGACGGGCGCGAGATGGTGGATGCCACCGCGATCATCCAAGCGCAGCAGCAGGTGAAATCGCCCGCCGAGATCGCGCTGATCCGCGATATCTGTGCGATTGGCGGGCGCGCCTTTAACCGTGTGCCGCAGATCGCCGTGCCGGGCGTGACGCTGGCGCAGCTGTTCCGGCGGTTCCAGATGGCGCTGCTGGAGGAGGGGGCGGATTGGGTTCCTTATCTGGCGGGCGGTGCCGGGCCGGGTGGCTATGGCGATGTCATTTCGCCCGCGCGCGATGTGCCGCTGGCGCGGGGCGATCTGGTGATGCTGGACACCGGCGCGATGCGGCAGGGGTATTTCTGTGACTTCGACCGCAACTGGGCGCTGGGAGAGGCCGCGCCCGAGGTGATGGAGGCGAACCGGATCCTGTTTGACGCCACCGAGGCGGGGTTTGCCGCGGCGCGGGTGGGTGCGACGATGGCGGATCTCTACCACGCGATGAACCGAGTCATCGCAGGGGCGGGGGATGCCGGTGCGGGCGGGCGGCTGGGTCACGGGATGGGCATGCGGCTGACCGATCCGCCGTCGATCGTACCTGCGGATCATACGGTGCTGGCGCCGGGCATGGTGCTGACGCTGGAACCGGCGCTGCAGATGGGGGCCGGGCGGATGATGGTGCATGAGGAAGACATCGTGATCGGCGCGGAGAGGCCAGAGTGGCTGAGCCCGCGCGGCCCGCGCGAATTGCCGGTGCTGGAGTGGTCGGCATGAGCCGGTTGGCGTTTGAGCTGGGTCCGCCGCTGGGCCACCGGGCCAACATGGGGCTGATCGTGCTGCGCACGGACGAAACGCTGGAGGCCGAGGCGCGGATGATGCTGCCCGACGAGGGTGTCGCACATTACATCAGCCGGGTGCCCTGTGAAACCGAGGTGACGCTGGAGGCGCTGGCGCGGATGGAGGTGGCGCTGCCCGGGTCGGCGGCCCTGCTGCCGAATACGCATGATTATGATGTGGTGGGCTATGGCTGTACCTCGGGGGCGACGCGGATCGGGCCGGCGCGGGTGGCCGACGCGGTGCGGCGCGGCATCCGGGCGCGCCACGTGACCGATCCGCTGAGCGCGGTGATCGCGGCGACAAAGGCGTTGGACGTGAAACGGCTGGGGTTCGTGACCCCCTATTTGCCGGAGGTGTCGGACGCGATGCGCGCGGCGCTGGAGGCGGCGGGGCTGGAGATTGCCGGGTTCGGGTCGATGGAAGAGGAAAACGACGAGCGTGTGGCGCGGATCGACGCGGCATCGCTGCGCCGGGGGATCGTGACGGTAGCGGCGCGGGCGCCCTGCGACGCGGTGTTCCTGGCCTGCACCAACCTGCGGGCGCTGGCGCTGATCGCGGCGGCCGAGGCAGAGATCGGGATGCCGGTGCTGACCAGCAATCAGGTGCTGGTCTGGCACATGCGGGTGCTGGCGGGGCTGGAAACCGGGCATCTGCCCTATGGCGCGCTGATGCGGGCGGGTTTGGACCGGGCATAAGGGTTGCCAAGCGGTGCCGCCCACCGCAAAGTTGCGCAAAAGACCGCGCGAAAGGACCCGCATATGCCCGACGATCAACTCAAAACCGGTGAGGGCGCACTGCGTTTCCCGTTTCCCGAGGCACCGCCCTTTGGCGAGGTGGTGGAGGTGGCCGAGGGTCTCCTGTGGTTCCGTCTTCCGCTGCCCTACCTGCTCGACCATGTGAATATTTTCCTGATCCGCGATCACGATGGCTGGGCGGTGGTCGATACCGGCATCCAGACCGACGCGGCGATTGCCAGCTGGGAGGGGCTGTTTGCCGGGCCGCTGAAAGATATGCGGATCAGCCGGGTGATCGTGACCCATTTCCACCCCGATCACATCGGGCTGGCGGGCTGGCTGTGCGCGCGGTTCGATGCGCCACTGCTGACCAGCCTGTCGTCCTATATGTCGAGCCGGGCGATCTCCATTGCGCCTGCGACGCGGGCATCGCAGCATTATTTCGATTTCTACACCAGTCACGGGATGAGCGAGGAAGTCGCCGGGCTGGTCGCGATCCAGGGCAACGATTACCTGCGGCGGGTGTCGGACCTGCCGCTGACCTATCTGCGGCTTGTGCTGCTGGATACGCTGGACATCGGCGGCCGGTCGTTCCGGGTGCTGACCGGCGAGGGCCATGCGCCGGAACAGATCATGCTTTATTGCGAGGAGGAGAAGCTGCTGTTTGCCGCCGACCAGGTGATCGAGCGGATCTCGCCCAATGTCAGCGTCTTTGCCGGTGAGCCCAATGGCGACCCGCTGGGCCATTTCCTGCGCACGCTGCGGCAGCTGCGCGCCGAGGTGCCCGATGACGTGCTGGTGCTGCCGGGGCACCGGCGGCCGTTTTACGGGCTGCACCGTCGTTGCGCCGAACTGGAGGCGCATCACGAGGAACGCTGTGACCTGATCCGGGCGGCCTGCGCCGAAGGACCGAAGTCGGTGGCCGAACTGGTGCCGGTGCTGTTCCACCGCAAGCTCGACCCGCACCAGTTGAGCTTTGCCTTTACCGAGACGCTGGCGCATGTGAACCGGCTGGTGCGCCGGAGCGAGATCGCGACAGTGCGGCAGGACGGCCGGCTGGTGAATGTGGTGGCCGGGTAGGGCGGAGCCCTTTTGCGCCACCGGGGGCAAGCGAGACTTTCACCGCCCTGCGCACCTACAGCGTCCGGCCTTTTACCTGAATCCGGTCGTGACACGAATATCCCGAGAACGCCGAAGGCGCGGCAGGGTGGTCGTGTCTCAAGTTCAAGGCCGGGCGCTTTAGCGTGCTTTCGCGACCTTGGTGCGTTCTGCAGCACAGGTCACTCAGGGCTCGTGGGCGGTAGTCTCTGCGCGACTTGTAAGGATGGCTCAGGGCCGAAGCCAGATATCCGGCAGTGACCATCGTATCGCCATATTGGTCCCTACTTCCGCGCTTTGGGCCAAGGATCACGCCTGTGCCGGTGCCACCGCCCGCTGGTAGAGGTGCCATGTGGTGTGGCCCAGGATCGGCAGGGTGACAATCAGGCCCAGAAAGGCCGGCGCCATCGACACCAGAATCGTGACCGAGATGACCGCCGCCCAGCCGAGCATGACCACGGGGTTTTCCTGGACAGCGCGCACCGATGTCAGCATGGCGGTCACGAAATCGATATCCCGGTCCAGCAGCATGGGCATGGCGATGACGGTCACGGCGAACAGGGCCGCTGACAGCAGCGCGCCTGCGCAGGTGCCGATAGCGAGGAAGGTCCAGCCCTCGGGCGTGAAAAAGACAGTATTCAGGAAACCGTCAAGATCCGAGAAGGAGGCATTTTGCAGGATGATCGCCAGCCAGAGCCGGACCTGGTACATCCAGACCCAGAAAATAAACAGGGTGACAAAGGCCATCCAGCCCATCTCGCGTTTGCGTTGATGGGCCATGACGGCGAGGACGTCGGACCACCCGAAACGCTCTGCCTTTTGCAGCCGGCGGGACATGTCATAAAGCCCGGCCGCCGCAAAGGGCGCGACCAGCGGAAAGCCGACAATGGCGGGAATGATCATCCAGATCTTGCCAAGCCAGACCAGGCTCCAGACCAGCACAATACCGAACACCGCGTAGAACAGGCCGAAGAAACTGCTCATGATCGGGCGCGCCAGAAAGTCGGCAAAGCCCGCGCTGAGCGAGGCGGCGATATCCTGGGCCGTTATCCGGTTGATCTCTGGCATAGTCGGGTGTTGGGGTGCCGGATTGTCCGGCGGCGTCGCACCGGTGGACTTGGATGCCATCACTGACTCCCCCGCAGCAAGGCACTTCGCCCGCCGGGCCGTTTGCCGAGAATCCCGGTGGTGCAACAGCCATCCCGCCTGCGCGCGCGAGCTTGCGACAGGCACGGCGTAGGACGTAGCGTGCCGCATGGCGGCGGTTTCCGTCAAGCGGACAATCGTCCGGCAGCGGGCGGCCTCAGTCGCGCAGCTCGTCCGGGGCGACGCCCCAGAGGTTTTCCTTGCGCGCCCAGCCGCGATAGCCGCCTGCGGAGATCTGGCACCAGTCCACCGTGCATTTGCCCAGCCGGGCGACCACGCCCAGTTCAAAGGCGGCGGCCATCGGGGTTTGCGGATCGGGGCGGGTGTGAACCGGGGTCATGTCCTGTTCGATCAGCACCGTGCGTACGCCCGACAACAGCGCGTAATGCACCCAGCCGCCGGCGCCGTCGCGGTCTTCGACCCGGCGCCAGTGGCCGTGTTCGGCAGTGATCTGCAGCGGCATGTCGCGGCGTTTGAAGACCCAGTCGATTCGATGCGTCAGCGAGGGGCCGCGGCGCACGTTGCCTTCCGACGCCTTCATCGAGACGTAGCGCGGCAGCGGCAGATGCGTCACCGGCCCGCGTTTCGGTTCGGCCCGGACCGGCGCGGCCATCGCCATCGCCCCGACCAGAACAAGGGCGAGGGCGCCCGAGATCGCGTTTCGCGCCCGCAAGGGGCGGATAGAACCATCTGAAACTGTCACTGCCTGCCTGCCTGAAATCTCTGTCTGCCCAATCCCGGAAATTAGGCTGCGTCATATGCGCATGGGGTTCTTGTGCCCCGCCTTTTCCTGCGCCACGATGCCATGGCGCGGGTCGATTTGAAAAGCGTTGGAGGAGCAGACGTGCCAAGAGAACGATTGAGTGTTGTCGTAACGCGACGGTTGCCGGAGGCGGTCGAAACACGGCTGAGCGAGCTGTTCGATGTCCGGCTGCGCGAAGATGATTCGCCGATGACCCGCGAAGAGCTGGTCGAGGCGGTGCAAACCGCCGATGTGCTGGTGCCGACGCTGACCGATACGATCGACGCATCGTTGATCACGCGGGCGGGCGACAAGCTGAAGCTGATTGCCAATTACGGTGCCGGGGTCGACCACATCGATGTGGCCACGGCGCGCCAGCGCGGTGTGCTGGTGTCGAACACGCCGGGCGTGCTGACCGACGATACCGCCGACATGGCCATGGCGCTGATACTCGCCGTCACCCGCCGCATTCCCGAAGGCATGGCGGTGATGCAGGGCGGCGACTGGCAGGGCTGGGCGCCCACCGCGCTTTTGGGCGGGCGGGCCAGCGGCCGGCGGCTGGGGATCCTCGGCATGGGCCGGATCGGTCAGGCGGTGGCGCGGCGCGCGGCGGCCTTTGGCATGCAGATCCACTATCACAACCGCCGCCGGCTGCGCCCTGAGGTGGAAGACGCGCTGGAGGCGACCTATTGGGAAAGCCTCGACCAGATGGTGGCGCGGATGGATGTGATCTCGATCAACTGCCCGTCGACGCCCTCGACCTTCCACCTGATGAATGCGCGGCGGCTAAAGCTGATGAAGCCCGATGCGGTGATCGTCAACACCTCGCGCGGCGAGGTGATCGACGAGAACGCGCTGACCCGGATGATCCGCGCCGGAGAAATCGCCGGCGCCGGGCTAGACGTCTACGAACACGGCACCAATGTGAACCCGCGCCTGCAGCAATTGCCAAATGTGGTGCTGCTGCCGCATATGGGCTCGGCGACGCTGGAAGGCCGGATCGAGATGGGCGAGAAGGTGATTATCAACATCAAGACCTTCGAGGACGGCCACCGCCCGCCCGATCAGGTGGTACCGTCGATGTTGTGATGAGGCCATCAAAAGAGAGCATAACCGGCCGGGTTTGGGAGGTTGCGGACCAGTTGGCTGTTTAGGTTTCAGATGGTGATGCGCGGTTGTCTCGCGACAAGGAACCGCCAGGTGATCCAAGGGTATATGTCTTTGTTTGCAATGAAGATGTGGTTTAGGTCGGTGTGACGGTGATGGGTCTTTCACACCGATTGAAAGGGTCTGTTTCCGGATATGCCGGGCAGCGGACAAACGCACGCGTAGAGAGAAATATCCTTTCGAGCCTGGCGAATGGCGATGTGGTACGTATTCTGTTTGCGAATTGAGAGACGGCGCAATGGAACGGATGGCCGGTCTTGACGTCTCATGGTTTGGAGCAAGGTCTGATTCAGGTGTTCCGTCCAAAATGGAATGTCCTTGGTACAGCCTGAAAGGCGACCTGCGTTGTTTCGAGATCCAAGAAAATGAGGACCTTTCTCGCCATTGACCTGCCCAAAGAGGTGACGGATGCGCTGGTGCGGCTGCAGGCGATGCTGCCTTTGGGCCGAGCGGTTCCGCCTGGCAACCTGCACCTGACGCTGGCCTTTCTCGACGACCGGCCCGAAAACCAGTTGGAACTGCTGCACGAGGACCTGTCGGCGCGGCTGTTCGCGGCGCCGGATCTGGCCTTCTCCGGCCTGGGGTGTTTCGGGGCGCCGCGTCCGGCCCTGCTCTTTGCCGAAATCGCGGCGAGCGCGGCGCTCGGCACCCTGCACGCCGGGGTGCACCGTCTGATCCGCGCCAGCGGCATCACCCTGCCGCGCGAACGCTATCGGCCGCATGTCACGCTGGCCCGGTTCCGCAAGGGCGCGGACCCCGCGCCGCTGCACCGGTTCCTCGAACGGCACGGGCGCACGGCGCTGCCGGGGTTCACCGCGCGCCAGATGACGCTCTACCGCTCGTCGCTCCATGCTGATGGGGCGCGGCATGACCCGCTGGCCAGCTATCCGTTGATCTGACCCCGCCCTTTCATCTTTTCGGCAAAAACTCCGGGGGGGAGGGCGCAAGGTCGAGGGGCAGAGCCCCCCTCTCTGCCCCAGCGCGAAAACCGGTCCTCACCGGCGGCGAAACCCGTTACGATCGGGGCGCAGCTACGAAAGGAAGGCCTTCATGACATTTCTGGTTCGGGCGGCGCTGGCGGCGTTGCTTGTCTCATCTCCCGTGGCGGCGCAGCAGGCCGCCGATGCCGTCGCGCCCGAGGCTGCCACGCAGGGGCAGTTTGCCGACCTTACCGGGGCGGCGGCGGAGGCGCTTCGCCAAAAGGAGGCCGGACAGCCGGTCACGGCGGAGCGCTGGATGATCGCGGTGGCCAATCCGCTGGCCGCCGAGGCCGGGGCGGATGTCCTGCGCGCCGGCGGCAGTGCGGCGGATGCGATGGTGGCGGCACAGGTGGTGCTGGGGCTGGTGGAGCCGCAGTCCTCGGGGCTGGGCGGTGGCGCGTTCCTGCTCTGGTACGATGCGGCCAGCGGCGAACTGACCACGCTGGACGGGCGGGAAGCCGCGCCGCTGGCGGCGACGCCGAGGCTGTTTCAGGATGACGACGGCGCGCCGCTGGAATTCTTCGATGCGGTCGTGGGTGGCCGGTCGGTGGGCACGCCGGGCACGCCCGCCTTGCTGGTCGAGGCGCACCGGCGCTGGGGGCGCGCCGGGTGGGCGGAGCGGTTCGAGGCCGGGATCGCGCGGGTCGACAAAGGCTTCACGGTATCGCCGCGCCTGGCGGGGCTGGTCGCACGGGATGCCGAGCGGCTGGCGCGCTATCCGGCGACGGCGGCCTATTTCCTGCCCGGTGGCCGGGCGGTCGTCGCCGGGCAGCGTCTGCGCAATCCGGATTATGCCGATACCCTGCGGCGGCTGGCCGAGGGGGGCACCCCGGCGTTTTACACCGGGCGCCTCGCGGCAGAGATCGTGGCCACGGTGCGGGGCGCCGAGGGCAACCCCGGCGTGCTGTCGGACATGGACCTGGCGATCTACCGGGTGCGCGAACGGCCACCGGTCTGTGTCACCTTCCGGGCGCATGAGGTCTGCGGCATGGGGCCGCCGTCCTCCGGCGCGCTGACGGTGGGGCAGATCCTGGGGATGCTGGAGCACCACCCGCCCGGCGCGCCGGACGACCCCGACACGTGGCGGCGGATCGGCGATGCCTCGCGGCTGGCTTTTGCCGACCGGGGCCGCTACATGGCTGACAGCGATTTCGTGCCGATGCCGACCAAAGGGCTGGTCGATCCCGCGTATCTGCAGGCGCGCGCGGCGCTCCTGGCGGGCGACGATGCGCTGCCCGAGGTGAGCCCCGGCGCGCCGGAATGGGACCACGCGCGGATCTGGGCCGACGACGACGCGTTGGAGCTGCCCTCGACCTCGCATATCTCGATCGTCGACAGTTATGGCAACGTCCTGTCGATGACGACGACCATCGAGAACGCCTTTGGTTCGCGGCTGATGGTGGGCGGTTTCCTGTTGAACAACGAGTTGACAGATTTTTCGTTCCGCTCGCATCGCGACGGCGTGCCGATCGCCAACCGGCTGGAACCGGGCAAGCGGCCCCGGTCGTCGATGGCGCCGACCATCGTGATGAAGCAGGGCGCGCCGGTGCTGGCGTTGGGCTCGCCCGGCGGCAGCCGGATCATCGGCTATGTGGCGCAGGCGATCATCGGCTGGATCGACTGGGGGCTGGACGTGCAGCAGGCGGTGTCGCTGGGACACGGGGTGAACCGGTTCGGCACCTTTGACCTGGAGGCGGGCACCGCGATGGCCGATCTGCTGCCCGAGATGGAGGCGCTGGGGTACAATGTGTCGGTGCGGGATATGAACTCGGGCCTGCATGCCATCGAGATCGGCGGCAGGCTGCGGGGCGGGGCCGATCCGCGCCGGGAGGGCATTGCACTGGGCGAATAGACGCGGAATAACGGATGAGGAGGCGGCGGCCCAATGATTGATATCTTCAGCAATTGGTCCAGAGTTGCCGCGAAGAGGAGAACACCCATGGTCAAAGCCGCCGCGCTGCCGCGCAACGAAACAGGGATCGAAACCGTCATCGGTATTCTGAAACAGCGGTTCGGGGACCGGTTGCAGACCGGCCTGGCGGTTCGCGAGCAGCATGGCCACACCACCACCTGGATCGACAACCAGATGCCCGACGCGGTGGTCTTTCCGCACAGCACGCAGGAAGTGTCGGAGATCGTCAAGGCTTGCGCCGCCCACAAGGTGCCGGTGATCGGCTTTGGCACCGGCACCTCTCTGGAGGGACATGTGAACGCGCCGGCGGGCGGCATCTCGGTCGACCTGATGCAGATGAACACTATTCTGGCTGTCCATACCGAGGATCTGGACTGTGTCGTGCAGCCCGGTGTGACGCGGGAGCAGCTGAACACCCATCTGCGCGACCGGGGGCTGTTCTTTCCGATTGATCCGGGCGCCAATGCCTCGCTGGGCGGCATGGCCGCGACCCGCGCCAGCGGCACCAACGCGGTGCGCTATGGCACGATGAAGGACAACGTGATCGCGATCGAGGCGGTGATGGCGGACGGCGAGATCATCCGTACCGCGCAGCGCGCCAAGAAGACGTCAGCGGGATATGACCTGACCCGGTTGCTGGTGGGGTCGGAAGGCACGCTGGGGCTGATCACAGAGATCACGCTGAAACTGCAGGGTATCCCCGAGGCGATCTCGGCGGCGCGCTGTTCCTTCGAGACGGTGGATGCGGCCTGTCAGGCGGTCATGGAGACAATCCAGTACGGTATCCCGGTCGCGCGGATCGAGCTGCTGGACGTGATCGCGGTGCGGGCGGTGAACAATTACTCCAAGCTGGATCTGCCGGAATCGCCGTTGCTGCTGCTGGAGTTCCACGGCTCGGAAAACGGGGTGGCGGAACAGGCGGAGATGTTTGGTCAGATCGCCGAGGAGTTCGGCGGCTCGGGCTTCGACTGGACCGGATCGACCGAGGAACGCAACAAGCTATGGCAGGCGCGGCACGATTTCTACTGGGCCTCGCTGCAGCTGAAGCCAGGGGCGACGGCGCTTGCGACCGATGTCTGCGTGCCGATCTCAATGCTGGCGGAATGCGTCAACGCAGCCACCGCCAAGGCGGAGGAGCTGGATCTCTTTGCGCCGCTGGTGGGGCATGTGGGCGACGGCAATTTCCACATCTCGCCGCTGATCGACGCGGACAACGCGGACGAGGTGGCGCGCACCGAAGCCTTCGTGGCCTGGCTGGCGGAGCTGGCGATTTCGATGGACGGGACCTGTACCGGTGAGCATGGCATCGGGCAGGGCAAGCGGACCTATCTGACCAAGGAGATCGGTCCGGCGACCCGCTATATGGCGGCGATCAAGGCGGCGCTGGATCCCGACAACATCATGAACCCGGGCAAGATCCTCTGAGCGGGGCGAACGCGCCCGGTCTGGCGCATGCCTCTGGCGGGAGTATTTGCGGAAGAGATGAAAAGGGGCGCGGCGGTGTCCACCCCGCCATCCGGCGCTGGCTTTGGCTGAAGGCAGGGGGGACGGCGGGGTTTCACCTCTTGCGGTCATCGGCTCTCAAGCCTGTACCGCACAATCCATCAGAGCAGGGTACCCGTAATGCGCGGTTTCCGAAGCCGCAGGCCCCCTGTTGATGTTTGACAGTTAGACCTGCAGTAACCGGAAGAGCGGCGAAGAATACGGAAAAGGCAGGATAGGCCGCGGAAATTAAAGCATATTCAGCCGATCAGTGAGATAACCGGCTAGCTGTCCTCTGTCATGCAAGACTTGCTGAAGCGGACCATATTTGAGATCTTGCCTGGATTGGACCCTGAACCATCCATTTTGCGCGATGTGTCGCCAACGCCCGTTCAATAAATGACATTCTGGCGCGTAAGGGCGCTTATGTTAACTTTTTGGAGCCAAGAAGCTGACCGGAACTGGAAAGTCAGCTTTCCAGAACCTCCGCAGCTTTCCAGAACGGGATTTCTCTCATGTTATCAATGGAGAAGGTGTTGTCGGGATGGCGAACACCATTGCCTGAACTGGAAAGCGATTTTGAGTGGTTTGGGCCGCAAAGGGGCTGCCTGGCATTTGTGTGCCGGGTGTGAAGGTGAGAGGCAACAACCGTCCCAAACGGCCAAAACCACCCACGGCATGATACAGGTCTCAATGTCCGTCTCCGACAGGATCGTATCCGCATATGCGAAAAGGTATGTTTTTTGACCAATGGCTGAGAAAAGGAAAACGCGCCCCGTGGGACGCGCTTCAATGTGGTGCTACTTCGAGCTTGTTAACGGCTCGACCGCGAATTCTGAACTGACCCCTGTATCCCACAGGTCAATGCAGCAATCAAGTTGCAAAGCCAGCTATTAGCTTAGACAGTGCTCCGCATTGAATAATGTTTTGGAGGGGCAAATGCGGCTTGGTTTGGATATTGGGACGACATCGATTGGCTGGTGGCTATATGAGACGGAGGGGGAGGGTGTCTCTGCACGGATCTCCGGGGTAATTGATGGCGGGGTGCGGATTTTCGGGCAGTCCGACAAGGGAGCTGGGCGCGATCCTAAATCGGGAGCCTCCCTGGCGGTTGATCGACGTGTGGCTCGGGCAATGCGCAGGCGGCGGGACCGGTACTTGCGGCGGCGAGCGACATTGATGAAGCTTTTGGCGAAATCCGGGTTGATGCCCTCCGATCCGGCCGAGGCGAAAAAGCTCGAATTGCTCGATCCATATGAGTTACGCGCCAAAGGGCTAGACGAGGCTCTACCGCTGATGCACATCGGGCGGGCGCTGTTCCATCTCAACCAGCGACGCGGGTTCAAGTCGAACCGTAAGACCGACCGCGGCGATAATGAGAGCGGCAAGATCAAGGATGCGACGCAGCGGCTCGATTGGGCCATGCATGCGGCCAAAGCGCGAACCTATGGCGAATTCCTTCATATGCGGCGGGAAAAGGCCCCCGATTCCCGGCATGTGCCGACGGTGCGCACCCGGCTCTCGGTCGGCAAACGTGGCGGGCCGGAAGCCAAGGAAGAGGCGGGATACGATTTCTACCCGGACAGGCGGCATCTTGAGGAAGAGTTTCACGAACTCTGGACGGCACAGGCCGTCTTTCACCCGGAACTAACCGAAGATATGCGCGCTCTGGTTTTCGAGAAGATCTTCTACCAGCGCCCCCTGAAAGAGCCAAAAGTAGGGTTATGCTTGTTTACTTCTGAGGAGCGGCTGGCGAAAGCTCATCCGCTCACGCAACGCAGGGTGCTTTATGAGACGGTGAACCAGCTCAGAGTGACCGCGGACGGACGCTCGGTCCGTCCACTGAGCCGCGAAGAGCGTGATCAAATTATTCATGCGCTGGACAATAAGAAACCGACCAAGTCCCTCAACTCGATGAACATGACACTGAAGGCTTTGGGTAAGGTGCTGAAGCTGCACGATGGCGAACGCTTTACCTTGGAAACCGGCGTGCGTGAAGCAGTTGCCTGCGATCCGGTGCGAATGGCGATGCTGGCGAGCTTTGGGGTGAACTGGTCCAAGCTAGATTGGCTGGCGCAATGGCAGATCATCTCTCGCATCCGCAAGGTCCAGAGCGAAGCGGAATTCGCGAAGCTTGTAGACTGGCTGATGGAGCAGCACGGTCTTGAGAAGGCGGCTGCGGCGAAGGTGGCGAACGCGCATCTTCCCGAGGGCTACGGGCGGCTGGGGCTCACGGCGACTGAACGCATTCTGGAGCATCTCAAATCCGATGTAATCCCCTATTCTGAGGCTGTCGCGGCCTGCGGCTGGCACCATTCGAATGAGCGG
>JBFHMM010000097.1:0-13315 GCA_041594355.1 Paracoccaceae bacterium
GGTCTTTTTGGTTGACGATCAGTTCTGCATTTTCGGGTAGTTCCGGAACAATGTTCACTTCGTCGGCACGAATTCGTGCATGCAGTTTGAAGGTTTCGGCGGCGGCGGCTTCCGCGGCAGAAGCGTCGGCACCGTCTTCCAGCACAAGCGAGAGGCGGATCATGTCGCGGTCTTTCTCGCGCGCGACCACGGCCTGGGCCGCCTTCGCGCCCGGCGTGGCAATGACCACCTCTTCGACCACGCGCGGATAGACGAAGATTTCGCGCACCTTGACCGCCGCGCCGACCCGGCCCTGCAACGCGGACAGGCGGCTGACGGTTCCATCGCCGTTGCTTTGCAGCGCATAGCCGCTGTCGCCGGTGCCGAACCGGATCATCGGCCAGGTGGCATCGCGCGCGGTCACGACAACCTCGCCCGGTTCGCCATGGGCGACCTGTTCGCCGCTGACCGGATCGCAGATCTGCACCACGCGGTCGGGATGAACCACATAGCCGTCGCCGCCATCCTCATAGGCGACAAGGCCCAGATCGGCGGTGGCATAGGCGGCCCAGGTCGACACGCCGTAATCGGCCTCGATCCGGCGGCGTTTGGCCATCCAGTCGCCCATTTCCCCGCCGAGAAAGGCGGTTTTCACCTTCCATGCGTCGCGGCCATAGGTTTCGATCACCTTGTCCGCCAGCGTCAGGAAAAACGCAGTCGAAGCACAGATCGAAGTCACGCCGGTTTCGACGATGATCTGTGCCTGAAGCTCGGTATTGCCGACGCCGCCGGGGATCACCGTGGCGCCTGCGGCCTGTGCGGCTTCGTCGAACAAAAGCCCCGCGGGCACCAGATGATACATCCATGTGTTCAGGATGATATCCCCCGGCCCCACGCCTGCCGCCTTGAACAGCAGGTCAAGGCCGTGGCCGCCACCGCCCGAAAGGGCCGGTTCGAAAATCGGGCCGGGGGACACGTAGATCCGTCCGACATCCTTCAGATCAGACGCCAGGAACCCGCCAAAGGGCGGGTTCTCGCGCTGGATCTTCAGAAGTTCTTCTTTTTTCATCACTGGCAGACGCGAGAGGTCCGCCACCGATGTGACGGCTGCCGGATCGAATCCGGCAGCCGTAAATCGCGATTTCAGGCCAGGAGCCTTTTTGGCCGCAGCGGCATAGGCTTGAGCTATATCTTGGTAGATATCTTCAGACATTTCCATGCCTCCTCGTCCAATCGGGCGTTAAAGCGGGCAGTCCTTACGGAAGTTCGGCGCGCGCTTCTCGCGGTGCGACAACACACCTTCCTTGACGTCCTCGCTCATGAAGCCAAGCATTTCCAGCGCGGTCGACGCATCAAAGATCGGCCCGGCCTGGCGCAGCCAGTTGTTCAGCGAATACTTGGTCCAGCGGATCGCGCTTTGCGAGCCGTTGGCCAGTTCGACGGCTGTGTCCAGCGCGATCTGCTGCAGCTCGTCATCCTCGACGCACATTGATACCAGACCGATACGCTCGGCCTCTTCGCCCGATACGGGCTTGCAGGTCATCAGATAGTATTTCGCCTTGGCCATCGAGGTCAGCAGCGGCCAGATGATCGCCGCGACGTCACCGGCGGCAACACCCAGACGCGGGTGACCGTCGACGATCTTGGCCCGTTTTCCGGCGATCGAGATATCCGCCAGGATGCCAACCACAAGACCGGCGCCGGCTGCCGGGCCGTTAATCGCGGAGATGATGGGTTTGTTGCAGTTGATGATGTTGTAGACGAGATCCTTGGCCTCTTTCCACGTTTTCATGATCTCGTGCGAGTCGCCGATCATCTTCTCAATCAGACTGAAATCGCCGCCGGCGGAAAACGCCTTGCCCGCGCCGGTCACGATGACCGCGTTGATGTCGGGGTCGCGGTCGATGTCGATCCACATGTCCGTCATCTGGGTGTGGGTTTCCGCATCCACGGAATTGAAGGACTCGGGGCGGTCAAAAGTGATGCGCAGCACGCGATCCGCCGGGTAGTCAAATTTCAGTTTATCGTATTTTGCATAACGATCCGACATAGTTCTATTTCCTCCGTGGGGTATTGAGTCAGCCAGGCAGTCCCAGGACGGCCTTGGACAGGATGTTTCTCTGGATTTCGTTCGATCCACCGTAGATCGTGGTCGGTCTGGCCTTGTAGAAACTCGCCAGAACATCGACACTTACGTTGCCGATCTGGAGCGGCCCGAGAGAGCCGCCATCTGGGCCGGCGGCTTCGATCATCAGTTCGGTAATGCGCTGAAAGCACTCGGTCACCCAGATCTTGAGCATCGAGACATCCGCGCCCAGCGTTTCGCCCCGCTTGAGCTGGTCGGCGAAACGAGTGTAAAGCGCCGCGTGGTCTTCGACATCGAGCGCGGCCTGGGCAAAGCGGTCGCGAAACACCGGATCGTCGAAAGCGCCACGACCACGGGCAAAACTCTCCAATTGTCCCAGCGCGTTCTGGGCCAGGCTTGGCGAACCGATGAAGATGCGCTCGAAGCTCAGGAGAGCCTTGGCCATCGTCCAACCCTTGTTCAGCTCGCCCACGAGGTTCTCGCGGGGCGTCCGGGCATTGTCAAAGAAGACCTCACAAAACTCGGTCTCGCCCGACAGGGTCGTGATGGTGCGCACGTCGACTCCGGGCTGATCCATCGGAGCGAGCAGGAAACTGATGCCCTGTTGTTTCTTGGGCGCATCCGGATCGGTGCGCACCAGCATGAAAATATGCGTGGCGTCATGCGCCATCGTGGTCCAGATCTTCTGTCCGTTGATGACAAAATCGTCGCCATCGATCTCTGCGCGTGTGCGCAGGTTCGCCAGATCGGACCCGGCGCCGGGTTCCGAGTATCCCTGGCACCAGATATCTTCGCAACTCAGGATACGCGGCAGCCAGTAATCTTTTTGTTCCTGGGTGCCGAATTTGATGATCAGCGGACCGACCATCTGCACCCCCATGTCGCGGCCGCGATTGACGCCCCAGCGCTGCTGCTCTTCGTAAAAGATCAGCAGCTTGGCGGCGTTCAGCCCCATACCGCCGAATTCAGCGGGCCAGGCTGGCGCGACCCAGCCCTTGGCGTGAAGCTTGCGGTGCCAATGTTCGATCTCGGCGAATTTTGGACGATGCGGCAGATGGCGCAGCTCTTCGGGGTATTCGGCCTCGAAGAACTGGCGCACCTCCTTGCGGAACTCTGCATCGGTCATAGCGTTCCAGTCGGTCATTGTGCTGCCCCCTCGGCTTCGCGCGCATCGAACCATATCCGCCTGTGATAGGCATCGTCGCCCAACCAGGCCGACAGCACCAGCGCCCGGTTCAGGTAGAGCCCGATATCGAACTCATCCGTGTATCCGACCGCGCCATGCAACTGGATCGCGTCGCGGGTGATTTTCTTGGCGGCCGTGACGGCGCGCGCTTTGGCGCGGCTGGCAATCGGGGCCCGAACCTTCGGATCGGTTTCGCTGTCCATCTGCGCAAGCGCCTCGCGCACTCCGGCCTGCGCGACCTCGCACATCACGTTGAGGTCGACGGCGCGGTGCTGGATGACCTGGAATGATCCGATCGGCTTGTCGAACTGCTCGCGCGTCTTGATGTAGTCAAGCGTGATCTCGAAGGCGCGCTCGCTCAGGCCGACAAGCTCGGCCGCGGCAAGCGCCGTTGCATCGGCGACAGCCTCGGCAAGCGCGGCCCGAACCGCGTCACCGCTGGCCAGTTCCGCGGCCGGCGCTCCCGAAAAAGAAAGCTCGCCCAGGGAGCTGCCGTCGGCCTGCGTCCGCTTGTCGATAACAAGCCCGTCCGCGTCTGCCTCGGCCAGAACCAGAACCGGGCCGTCATCTCCTTCAGCCACGACCAGGAACCCTTGCGATCCGGTCGCACCGACGACCCAGGCCTTGCCACCGGTCAGCTTTCCGTCCGCGTATCGGCAGGTCGCATCGGCAGGCGCCCCGCCGGGGCCGCGTTCCTGCCAGGCAACCGCCAGTGAAATTTCGCCACCGATGAGTTGCGCCATCTTCGGATGATCGGGACAAAGGCGGCGCAGAAGGCCGAGGCTCAGACCGATCGTCAAAACGACTGGCTCCGGGGCGATCACACGACCGACCTCTTCGGCGATGATGCCGGCAGCGGCCAGGCCCATGCCAAGCCCGCCCTGATCTTCGGGCACCGCCACCCCGAACACGCCGGCCTCGGCCAGTTCCCGGACCATCTCCGGATCGAAACCGCCCCCGGCATCACGGAGTTGTCGGGCCCTGTCACTTCCGCCCGCCCGTTCAAACAACGTGCGCGCGCTTTCGCGCAACAGGCGAAGATCTTCTTGTTCGCCGGAAAGGATATCAGTCTGTGTCATTTTGTTTTCGCTGGATCATCACGGGGGTGTCGGTCGAAAAAACGACCTCGCCCTCTGGGTTTTTGGCGCTGAGCGTATAGTGTAAAACACCTCTGTCGGGCTTGCTTTTTGACGGCGTGACCGCGTTGACCGTCAGTTCGACATCAAGGGGTTCGTTCGGGCGCACCGGTCGCAGCCAGCGCAGATTGTCAAAGCCCATGCCACCGATATTGGCGACATCCACCATCATCTCGGCCATGACCGGCCTGAACACCTCAAGCATGGTCTGAAAGCCCGAGGCGATCAGGCTGCCATGTATGGCGGTTGCATAGTCTTCGTCGGTGTGCAACCGCTGCGGATCCCATTCCTCGGCAAACGCTTTTATCGAATCCGCGCTCATCGGTGCGCTGCGAAAGCGATAGACTTGGCCCGGCGAGAAGTCTTCCAGATACCTCAAGAGGCACCCTCCTTCGCGAAACCGGCATCGTACCCGCTCGCATCCTTCGATATCCGGACGCGGTTGAATTCTTCCAGCTTCGGATAGGTTTCCTTGAACGCCACCAGGAACTCACTCATCGGCGCGTCGAAATAGAGCCCACGGTCGTTCACATATTCCATGTGCCGGTGATCTTGTTCGTCGAACTCGTGAAAGAGCGCGTCATGATAGCCATCGAAGACCAGGGGTTTGACCCCGAATCTTTCACACAGTTCCATGTTGAATGCAGGTGTTACCTTGTAGGCCTCATTCCCCAACCACAGTTGAACATAGCCATGGTAGATAAAGAGATCGGTCCCCATCAACTCCTGCAACTTGGGCGTATTCAGGTGGTTGCGCACATCCGCGAACCCCAGTGCGGCGGGGATACCCACAGCACGCAGACAAGCCGCCAGCAGAATTGCCTTGGGAACGCAAAACGCCGCTTCCGCCCCAGCGATACGACTGGCACGGTAAGAGTCCTCATCCAGCGCGAAACAATAGGGATCATAGCGAATATCGTCGCGCACCGCTTCGAACAGGCGGACCGCCTTGTCTCGATTGGTTGCGTCTACAGGAAGATTACGCAAAGCCGATGTCACGAAGCCCTGCACTTCCAAGCTATCGCTTTCCACAAAGCGCGATGGCATGACATAACGCTCAGCTTCAGCCGGCAGGTCATGGTCGGACTTGTCCATTGGCCCCCTCCTTTTCTAACAACTGTTAGATTACTGATTCAGAACCTGCCCGTCAACAAGATTTACTCTGGTCTCGGCACGTCCACGCCGTAACGCGCATTGTCTTCACCCAAAGCGGCTGCATGTCCGGCTGAATTTCCCGAAGAACGGAACTCCGGCGCGATTGGCAGCGGCAAGGCGGGCGCGTTCTGGCCGGATATGCTCAGGTTTCGCCCGAACACGTCACGCGCTTTGAAATGCGGGTCACGCGCCGCCTCGGCAGGCGTTTTCACGACCGAACAGCAGCAATCGGCCGCCGCCAGCAAAGGCTCCCAATGGGTCGAGGGGTGTTCCCTCAGACGACGCGCAACCTCCGCGGCACAGGCATTTGGATCGGACCGGTCATCGCGAAGCGCCACCGGCAAACCAATGACATCGCAGAACGACTGCCAGAACTTTTCTTCCAACGCGCCGACGGCGACCTGACGCCCGTCCGCAGCCGTATAAAGCCGATACCGGGCCAGGCCACCCGTCAGGCGGCTGCCGCCGCTTTTAATGTTCTGCCCGGCGATCACACCTTGGGCATGGGCCCAATAGGCAAAGGCGAACGCCCCCTCGGCCATTGCGATATCCAGATGCGCCCCCTGCCCGCTTGCCTGCCGCGCAATCAGGGCCAGCAGGATATTCATCACCGCCGGATAGGTTCCGCCGCCGATATCGGCGACCAGCCCGAACGGTGCCGTTGGCTGGTCATCCGGTCCGCGACTGAGCGACAGGATACCCGCATCACCGACGTAGTTGAGGTCGTGGCCGGCCGCGCTGGCCTTTGGTCCGGTCTGTCCATAACCGGTGATCGAACAATAGATGAGACCGGGATTGATCTCGCGCACAGCTTCATAACCAAGCCCGAGCCGGTCCATCACGCCGGGACGGAATTGCTCTACCAGAACATCGGCCTTCTCGATCAAAGGGCGCAGACGTTCCGCTGCGCCCCTTGACTTGAGATCGATGGCCACCGATCGCTTGCCGTGGTTCAACACGGCAAATCCGATGCTCTCTCCGTCGATCCTGGGCTCCGTGTGGCGCGCGTCCTCGCCGACTCCGGGCCGCTCGAACTTGATCACTTCGGCACCGGCCTCCGACAGCATGAGCGTCGCCATCGGACCGGGAAGAAGGGTGCTGAAATCCAGCACCAGGATATCCTTGAGCGGCTGAGGCATCTTTACCGCCTCAGGCGAAGCGCGCCGCGCCGTTGTTCAGAACAACCACATCGCGTGCCGGGATCGACGCCCGGAACCGAGCCTCGCCCTCTTCTTCCCAGATTTCGAACCGCACGGTTTCGCCCGGATAGACCGGCGCCGAGAACCGAACATCCAGACCGACAAGCCGGGCCGCATCATAGTCAAGCAACGTCTTCAGGATCGCCCGGGCCGCCAGCCCATAGGTCGCCAGACCATGCAGGATCGGGCGATCGAACCCGACCGAGCGGGCGACATCCGGGTCGGCATGAAGCGGATTGAAATCGCCGCTGAGACGATAGATCAGAGCCTGACGCGGCAGAGTGTCGATATCACATACGTGATCGGGTGCCCGATCAGGCAGCGTTGCGGGCGCCGGGCCTGCCTGGTTTTCACCGCCAAAGCCCCCATCGCCGCGACAGAAGGCCGACATTGCCACGCGCGCCAGCCTGTCACCGCTGTCCGCGTCGATAATATCGCGGCTTTGGTAAATGACTGCTCCCTTGCCTTCGCCCTTGTCGGCGATGAAGTCGATCTTGCTGCGGCCGACAATCCGGCCATGCGTCGGAAGCGGCTTGTAGATGTCCAGCCACTGTTCGCCGTGCAGCACTTTCTGCCAGTTTACACCGGTCTTGGGGTTGCGCAGCCAGAAGCCGGGATACCCCAAAATGACCGCCATCGAGGGAACTGCCTTCAGCCCGTCTTCATAGACATAGGCCAGCTCCTTTTTGTCGGTCGGATCCTCACCGAACCCGAGGCCGAGCGCATACAGGATGGTATCCCGCTCGGTCAGCGTCTGTTCGATCTCCTCAAAGTCCCAGTTCGACAGTGCCTCGAAATCCAATGGCATTTGCTTTCCTCCCTTAGTTGCCGTCAGAGCGTGTTTTGCGATCCAAGTATCGCCGTGACCTGGCTGGACAGCACACCGCCGTTGCCATGCGCCAGCGCCAGGTCGATATCCTTCAACTGAATGCCCGGCGCATCGCCACGGATCTGACGGGCAGCCTCGATCACTGTGAAGATGCCGTACATCCCGGGGTGCACACAGGACAGGCCGCCGCCATTCGTGTTCACCGGCAAGACGCCGCCAGGCGCGATGCGTCCGCCCTCGACGAAGGCACCACCCTCGCCCTTGGCGCAGAACCCAAGATCTTCGAGAAACAAAATCGTGTTAATGGTGAAGGCATCATAGAGCTCGACCGCCTGGATGTCCGCAGGGGTCACTCCGGCCGCCGCAAAGGCGCGCGCGCCCGAGTCGCGGGCCGCGGTCACGGTGAAATCCTTCATCTGGGAAATCTGCCGGTGCGAGCTTTCCGCCGCACTGCCCAGCACATAGACAGGCACCTTGGGGAAATCCCGGGCGCGGTCCGCGCGGACCATCACGATCGCACCACCGCCGTCGGTGACAAGACAGCAGTCACGCACGGTCAGCGGATCGCCCACCATGCGCGCGCCCAACACGTCTTCTCGGGTCAGCGGGCCGCGTTCGAACGCTTCGGGGTTGTGTTGTGCCCATGCCCGCGCAGCAACGGCCACGTCCGCCAGATGCTCTCGGGTGGTGCCGTATTCATGCATGTGCCGGGCTGCGGCCATCGCATAGGCCGAAATCGGATAGCGCGGATTATACGGCGCCTCGTAGGCCGGCGGGCGCGAGGCTGTCACAAGTCTGCCCGACGCGGTGCGCTGGTTGGAGCCATAGACGATAAGAGCGACATCACACAGACCGGCATCAAGCGCCATGGTCGCGGACGTCAGGTAGTTTACAAAGGAGGAACCGCCTGACATCGTACCATCAATGAACCGGGGCTGAATGCCCAGGTATTCAGCCGCCATAAGCGCCGGCATGCTGTCTTCCATCATGGTGCAGAACAGCCCGTCCACATCGGACAGTTTCAGCCCGGCATCGCCAAGCGCTGCAAGTGCGGATTGCGCCATGACATCATAGGCCGTCAGGCCATGGGCCTCTCCGAAACCGGCATGACCGGTTCCCACGATGGCGGATTTCCCCCGAAGTTCAGTGGTCATGGCCTATCCCTCCGACGGCTTGAAAAGCACGGCCGGAACACCCTCGGCCTCGCCCACGAATGCGGTTACAGGCATGTCGATGACGACCTCAGCCGGGGCAATGCCCTCGACCCGGCTCATCATCCGGACACCCTCGTCCAGCTCGACGACGCACACGTTGTAGTCGCCGCCCCGTTCGGGCTTTCGGCGCACAACTGTTGTGGTGTGGACCCGTCCCTTGCCGCCAGCCTGCTTCCACGAAATCGCGCCGCCATGACAATGGGGACACAAGACTCTCGGGAAAAAGTGATATGCCCCGCAGTCGTCGCACTTGGGCAGCAGGATCTCTCCCTCTGCCAGCGCGCGCTGGAAAAACTGGTCTGGTCCTATGGCGTCCTGCACCGGCGTTCTCCTTCAAGCGATCCAGTCTTTGTCTAATCGTATTGATTATGTTTCTAACAATTGTTAGATTTAGTCAACCTTTCAGGATCAATTGCGAGAAACTCATGCCAGGTTCAGATTTAGCCCCCCTTTCCGGCAAACTCGTCGTTGCGCTCGAACAGGCAGTCGCCGCGCCTTTTTGCTCCTCGCGGCTGGCCGATGCCGGCGCGCGCGTGATTAAAATCGAACGCAAGGGAGCCGGCGATTTCGCCCGCGCCTACGATACCGCCGCCAACGGCGAAAGCGCCTATTTCACATGGCTTAACCGGGGAAAGGAATCGGTGGCGCTGGACATTAAAGCCGACGAGGACCGGGAAATCCTGCTCAGGATGCTGGAAAACGCGGATGTGTTTATTCAGAACCTGCTGCCGGGCGCGCTGGCCAAGCTCGGGCTCGATTCCGCAAGTCTGCGAGAGAGGTTCCCGCGCCTCGTGACCTGCGACATCACCGGATACGGCGAAGACGGCCCGATGCGCAACGCCAAGGCCTACGACCTTCTGGTGCAATGCGAAAGCGGTCTGGCATCAGTGACCGGTACTGCGGACGGACCGGGACGGGTGGGCGTGTCGGTCTGCGATATCGCCACAGGTATGACAGCCCATGCCGGAATCTGCGAAGCGCTTGTCGGGCGTGATCGCACCGGCAAGGGCAGCGGCGTTTCCGTGGCAATGTTTGATGTGATGGCCGACTGGATGTCGGTTCCGCTGCTGTATCACGATTACCTTGGCAAGCCGACACCGCGTGTCGGGCTGAACCACACGGTCATCTGCCCCTACGGGGCCTATCAGTGCAAAGACGGCCAACTTGTCGTCATTACCGTGCAACACAGCGGCGAATGGCAACGGTTCTGTGAACACATACTGGGCGACGCGGCGCTGGCGACCGACCCCCGTTTTCACGACAACACATCGCGCATCAACAACAAACCCGCGCTCGAAGAACTCATCAAGGCCGTGTTCGCCTCGCATGACCGCACCGAAATGCTGAAGCGCCTTGACGCTGCGGGCATTGCCTCCGGCGCGGTGAACGACGTGGCGGCCCTGTCCGATCACCCGCAGCTTGACCGATCCGTGATAGGCACACCCTCGGGCGAGATCAACGTCCCGACACCCCCGATCCGGCGCAGCCTCGGCGAAACGGCACTGGGCCCCTGCCCGGCCTTCGATGCGGAAGGTGAAGCCATTCGCGCCGAATTCGGACCCCGTTCATGAAAACGGTGGACAACTAAAAGGGTGGACAACCAAATGACCGCTGAGAACAAACCGGCGATCCTTCAAGGCGTGAAGATCGTCGATCTGACTTCTGTGGTTTTCGGACCTTTGGCGACGCAGATGCTGGGCGATCTGGGCGCCGATGTGATCAAGGTGGAAGGCCCCGAAGGCGATCTTCTGCGCCAGGTCCAGCCATCGCGCAACAAGCTGATGGGTGCCGCTTTTCTGGGGGCCAACCGTAACAAGCGCAGTGTCGTACTCGACCTCAAAACGCAAACCGGTCGCGATCAGTTGCGCAAACTGCTCATCGATGCCGATGTGATGATTTCGAGCATCCGGCCTGCGGCGCTCGCCAGATTGTCTCTTGATCCCGAAACCCTGCGCCAGGAAAATCCGAACCTGATCACGGTATCCGCAACCGGTTTCGGGCAGGACGGACCCTATGCCGCAAAGCCCGCATTCGACGATTCCGTCCAGTCGGTGTCGGGATTGGCCAGCCTGGCGACCCTTCGCGATCCCGAGGCACCGCCCGCTTATGCCCCGACAATTCTCGCCGACAAGCTTGGCGGGGTCACCGCCGCCTATGCCGTGATGGGCGCCCTGTTCCACCGCGAGCGTACGGGAGAGGCCCAGCATGTCGAGGTTCCGATGTTTGAGACGCTGGCCGCCTTCCTGTTGGCAGAACATATGGATGGGGCCACCTTTGAAGATACCCCGCAGGATTTCGGCTATGCCCGCATGCTGGTTCCGCACCGGCGTCCGGTTCAGACCGCAGATGGCTATATCACCATTCTGCCCTACACCAACGTGCAATGGGCGCGGTTCTTTCAGGCCGTCGGGCGCAACGACATGATCGACCACGACTGGGTCACGGATATGGACGCCCGAAGCCGCAACATCGGCGCGGTATACGATATGGTGGCGCAGATTGCGCTGACCCGGACCACGGATGACTGGCTTGCCCTGATGGAGCAGGCAGACATACCCGCCATGCCAGTACGCAACCTGTCAGATTTGCCGAACGATCCCCATCTTGCCGCGACCGGCTTCTTTCAACGGATCGATCACCCATCCGAAGGGCCGATCTGGACGACACGCCCGCCGATACGATTCTCGGCGACCCCGGCGCGGCATGATCATCGCCCGGCCCCGCGACTTGGGGAACACAGCGACGAGATTCTGGTGCCGGGCGGGGAATAGCCTCCCCCGGCACCGGACAGATCAAACGTCCATCGAACGCGCGATCAGCTCCTTCATGATCTCGTTGGTGCCGCCATAGATCATCTGGACCCTGCTGTCGGCATAAAGACGCGCGATGGGGTATTCCATCATGAAACCGTAACCGCCGTGCAGTTGCAGGCATTCATGCATGACCTCGTTCTGCGTCTGGCTCCCCCACCATTTCGCCATCGAAGCCGTGGCCGCATCAAGTTCGCCCGCTTCAAGACGCGCGAGCCCGTCATTGACGAAGGAACGTAGCAATTCGGCCTTGGTTTTGCATTCCGCCAGTTTGAAGCGTGTATTCTGGAAGTCCATGATCCGGCTTCCAAATGCCTTGCGGTCCTGAACATATTTCACAGTTTCATCGATCGCAAAATCAATAAAACCAAGCGCGGTAATGCCGATCATCAGCCGCTCCCAAGGCAGCTGCTTCATCAGCTGGTAGAACCCCTGCCCCTCTTCCGGACCAAGCAGGTTCGCCGTAGGCACGCGAACGTCCTCGAAGAACAGCTCGGCCGTATCCGAACCTTTCATGCCCAGCTTCTTCAGGTTCCGTCCCCGGCGAAAGCCCTCGGCACCCTCGGTTTCCAGAACGATCAGCGAAACGCCCTTGGCGCCGGCATTGCGGTCGGTCTTTGCCACGATCACAACCAGATCCGCCGTGTGCCCGTTGGTGATAAAGATCTTCGAACCGTTGATCTTGTAGTGGTTGCCATCCTTTTCGGCATGGGTCTGGACGTTCTGAAGGTCTGACCCCGTTCCAGGTTCGGTCATGGCAATCGCCGCAACGCTGTCGCCGCTGACCAGTTTCGGCAACCACTTTTTCTTCTGTTCCTCACTGCCATATGCGTTGAGATAATGGATTACGATAGACTGGATCCCATAGCCCCAACCCGTATCACCGGTGCGCCCTTGCTCGTAAACAGTGATCGCGTCAAACCCGATACCGCCCCCAAAACCGCCATATTCCTCGGCAATCGAGCCACCCATGACACCCTGCTGCCCAACCGTTTTCCAAAAGTCGCGATCAACAATGCCCTGCTCCGCCCATTTCTCAATGTTCGGAGCCATCTCTGCATCGAAAAGCCTGCGCGTACTATCCGCGAACATCTTGTGTTCATCCACTACCCAGCTAGGGGTGTTCTTGATCAGAGACATGTTTTATTCCTATCGAGTCATGCTTGCATTGAAAAAAAATCTAACAACTGTTTTATTTCCTGACAATAAACCCAAGCCGTTCTGACGTATGGTTCCGGTGAGGATCGTCTGCCCAGATAGAGTAAATAGTCGTAAGGCGTTGCAAGAGGTGATCCCAAATTTTCGACCAGTTTGCAGCCCTCAATCCCGCACCTGACGCGATCTTCATTACATCGTTGCCTGCGGCGGCAAGGGAGATCCCGTTTGCCAGAGGCCGAAGGTGAAAAGCCGAAGCGGCAGAATGTCAAACGCGACCCGATTGGCTATTTTCCTATCGACATCGCCGAAGTCAAGACAGCGTAAGGAAAGCTTTATCTCTTTGAGGCCATTGACCGAATCAGTACGTTCGCTTTTGCGCAACTGGTCGCGCAAGTCAATCGCAAGTCGGATTGGGATTTTCTTGAACACCCTCTCGAATCCGTTCCGTACAAGATCCACAGGAACCCGACGGATAACGGCATCCAGTTCGCCGAACAGGCTCGGAGCCGTGACAGCGTGGCGTTCCGCAAGATGCAGTTTGATTTGATCTGTGAGGCAAATGA